>NZ_NHRQ01000006.1:0-147826 GCF_002165335.1 Acinetobacter sp. WCHA29 | reverse complement strand
GCTGAGTTGGTATCTAGCTTCGCCACGATTTCTTCCAAAGTCATACGACCTTGTCCAATATGTTCATTGTCTTGAAAGACCATCGGTACAGCTAAGATTTTGCGTTCTTCAACTTCTTCTTGGAAGAAACCACCATCAATCATAGTCGCCGTTGCATTCGGGTTATAGATTGCAATCAAGTTGAGTGCTTGAACCACATCTGGACAATTATGGCAGCTCAATGAAACAAACACATCAAAGTTTGCTTTTAAGTTTAAGCCTTTGATCTGGTTCAAGACTTCATCAGAGACTTTAGGCGCATAACCTGATACTTGTAATAAAGCCAAGATCAAAGAAGTAAACTCATGTCCCATCGGTAAGCCAGCAAAGAACACACGTGGTTGTTCACCTGCTTTAGCTACACCGAAACTCGGACGGCGAGCGTTTGAACCGTCAAAACGCGCCGTAACCTGGTCAGAAAGTTCTGCAATTTCAGTGACGAGTTCTTTGATTTTTGCAGCTTTGTCTGATTCATCTAAAGCCGCAACTAACTCGATTGGACTTTCTAAACGTTCTAAGTAAGCTTTTAATTGAGTTTTAATATTTTGATCTAACATGTATTTCTCCAAATTCTAAGCAGTTCAAATCAGCTAAATTCATTCGATGAAGCTATAGTACGCAAAACTAATAAATAGGTAAAACAGTATGTTTTTATAAATTTAATCGGATAAACCGAATTAAGATTTAAGAGACATCAAGCTTTTGATTAATGCGCATATGGCGATTTTTCAATTGCTTAGCGAGTACATACAAAATAGTGCTTAAAGCAACAACCAACACAATCAAGCCCCATAAAATTACATTCACAATCTGAGAAATACGTTCGGCTTGTTGTGCACGCAGATCTAAGGGCTGAGTAATTGAGGTGATACTCTTACCATATAGCTGCTGCTGCATAACCCATAACTGTTCAGGCTTAAAATCATATTGTTTAAACTGAATCGGGTTATTCTTCTCAGCGACAATCAATTGATTCACGTAGACATTGGCAGTTTTACGATCGATAGGCTGATGCAATAAAGCTACTTGCGCCAACACATAGGCTTTTTCAGTCGATGAAATGTTGGCCTGCTGTAAATCTTGAGCAATTTGACTTTCAACAATATTATTTTGATAGCTCATCCATTGTTGATACGCCTGTTTGGTTTCATCTTTCCAATCGTATTGAATGTAGCTCAGACTGGACCAAAGCAAAATAAAGGCAATAATCCAAGCTAGAATACGCTGTGTCCATGCTTGGAAACGTTGTTGAAAAAACTTAAATTTCTTCATCCAACTGAGCAGTAAAAATGCCCCAATAAACGAAACCAAAATTTTTAGAAACAACCAACCAAACCATGATAATAAATTAAAAAAATAATCGACTGGTTGTTTAAATGGCACCAATTCTTGAACATGATAAGGCAAATCTAATGCCTGAACATGCGTGGAAAGATCAAAGAACCGATAGATAAATTCTTTTTGCAAAAATAACGATGCAACTGTAATAACGACCAATGTACAGGCTAAAACGAACCAGATCATTAAATGACGTTGACGTTTTTTTAATGCATCTAAACGTTGGTCAATCGGTTGTACACTAAAATCGTTTATGGGTGACAATGATTTTTCCTTCAAAAATTAACAATATCAAGATTTAGGTGGCTGGCTATGCTCAAGCACTAAATGATTTAAGTTCTCTTGCAAAGCACGTAAACGTGTTGTCGCTTCCGCACGCTTTTGCATCCCTTCTTTCTGGATCTGAATCACATCATTTACTGTTTTAATGAGGGTGTTTTGTACATGTTCAAGTGTTTCTACATCAATCACTGAACGTTGATTCGCTTTCGCAGTATCGACTGAGTTTTGATGCAATAATTCAGCATTACGGCGTAATAATTCATTCGTTGTGTCATCAATCGCTTTTGCTAACTGGACACTATTCTTTTGCTCTTGTAATGAAATCGCCAGACTAATCTGATTTTTCCATGCAGGTAGCGTAATGTTCTTAATGGCATAGAACTTATCTACCAACATTAAATTATTCGACTGGATGATCCGAATCATCGGCAAAGTCTGCATTGCAGATTGTTGTAAAACCTGCAAATCACTGACTCTTTTCTCAAGATTATTGGCCAAATGATTAAGATCATAAATCTGTTGCGTCGTTTGTTGATCCTGCTCTTGTGATGTGAGCATTGAGATCTGTTGCTGAATATCCTGCTGTTTTAATTGCCCTGCAGCAGTATAAACACCAAGCTGTTTATATTCATCCTGTACCGCATCAAACATTTTATCTAAGGTTCCAACCCGAGCTTTCAACCCCGATTGAGAGCTTTCAATTTCTTTAAGCAATACATCAATCTGCTCTTTAGTGGTATTAAAATGCTGATCAAAATTTTGTTTAGCATTTTTAAACTTACTCAGTAAACCGCCAAAAAACCCAGAGCTTTTTGATTTATTCAAAATACTTGAAGTATTTAATTGCTGTGCGACTTGCACGACCTCATTAAGTTTTTGTCCAGTCGTATCCAAATCTTTATTCTGAACCAGATTTAACAGTTCATCGGTATAAGTTGAAGTTTTACTGGCAATATTTTTGCCATATTCAGCTACCACTGTGGTACTGATATCTGCCAATTCTTTATGTGCATCCATTACTTCTGCAAGATCATGTGGTTGCAATCCTAAATCTTTTAAATTCAACTGTTCAAAACGTTGCTCAGGCTTTACTTCAAGCTCATGAGATAATTTGCTAAGTTCTGAATCTGACATCTTTTTTCCCTCTTATTTCTGTAATGATTTTTTCAAATTTTTAATTAAATCTTCTCGACTTTTATCAAGCTGATCAAGTGTATTTGTTGAAGTCGATACTGTACTTTGTTTAACGTGATATTGCCATGCAGGAATCAAAACCTGTTGTGCTTCTTTAAATCGATCTAGCAAGCCAAAAGATAACTCTTGTGATAACTGCATTTGTTTCATCGCAATATCATTACTCGTTTGTAAGGTGTGTAAGGTGTTTATTTTTTTTGAGAGCCGTTCAACAAAATGGTCAAGCTTTTGCTGTTGAGTAAATTGAGGATATTCTCTTAAAAATTCATCAGCGGCGCGGATATAAGCGGCCATCTGTTCTCTCAAACCTAAAGCTTGCTGTAGTCGTGATTGCGATTTTTGAATTTCGATCTGTAAGCGCTGACTTAAATGATTTGCTTCATTGATTAAACGCTCAAGATCTTTGACAAACTTTACTTGACCAGCATCGTATTCAACATCTATACCTAACCATTTTTGCAACGCGTTAAAACGACGACCACCTAAATGTTTTTTGGAAATTGAAAGTTGCTGAATAATCTGGGTAATCACTTCACTCAATTGCTGATTCAATCTAGGGTCAACACCATTCAGTAATACACTTTGAGCTTGAACTAAATGATCTGCATAATGATTCAAACGATGTGGATCATTGAGAAGAGGAAGTAAATCATTACGTTTAATCGCTAAAATATGTTCTTGATTTGATTCAATTTGCGATAAAGGTATGAAGTCGAACGATTGCGTCATATTAGCCGAGTTTAGTAAGAACAAATAAATTTGAACATAGTTAGTTTTAGCATGTTCTTACTCTTTCGCATACTTAAATGTTGTTATGTTTTTTAAAATTTAACATTTTGGAATGAATAAAAAACCTCTTAATTACAATGAATAAAGAGGTTTTCAGAATTGTAAACGATGCTTTATTCATCATTCAGGGCATATTCAAAACTATTTGGATTTTGCTTACAACGCACTTTTTTCAGAAAGTTCATCATTTTTGGATCATAAATACCTGCTTTGGTTAAACAAATACGAGCTTCGCGCATCATTTTCATATAATTAAGCTGTTCTTCGGGGGGAATGTTCATCCAATATTTTTCAGGAATTTCTTTTTCATATTTTGCGATGATATTCAAAGTACCATCAAGTTGACCCACTACCCATTCACGAGACTTTTGCCCAAATCCTTCAGGAAACTTATCCTTTGGAATAATAAAATTTGCTGAAATTTGTGTTAATGGAAATTTTACGATTCCGCCTTTATCCCCCAAACCTTTATAGAGTTCAAAGGGTTTATAAGCAACAATCATTGATAGGCAAGTATTGCTGTTTTTAAGTCTGTTCACGCACCAATTGCATCCAATGATGCTACATATTTATTGAATTGGCGACCACGCAAACCACTAATAATCGCACCATCACATCGTCCAAGTTTCAAATCTTAGGAATTTCCAGTCAATTACTCTCTAAACAAGATCATTTTAAACAATTCTAATTAGTCAAATAATTACTGAGCTTTTCGTGGTGGAAGCGCATATGTTCCAATCACATGCGCAACTGGTTCTTCATCATCCAAAGAATATAACCACACTTCACCTGTAACTAATGTTTTACCAACTTTGATTAATTTACATTCAGCTTTAATATCTTGATTTCCATTCGGTTTACGAAAAAAATTAATGGTCATGTTGGTGGTAACAGCCATAGCAATTAGACCTAAATGTCCCATAATCGCAACATATAGCGCGAAATCAGCCACCAACATCAAGGTTGGACCTGATACAGTTTGACCTGGACGTAAATCGTTCTGATCGATTTTATAAAGTAACTGTGCCCCTTTAGGGCTAATCTCTTCAATACTAGTTTTTTCGAGTGCTTGAGGAAATTCCTGTGCCAAAAAACGAGTAATTTCATGCTTACTAAGTGCCATAACAATACATCCCAAATGACTTAGATTATTTTTAAATTATGACTAAAACTATAAACAAACATTTAATCAGCTTGATCTGAAAGTTCATTTAAGACTTGCCAATAACTAGGTGGCTCAGGAACATGTCCACGCTCTAATAACATCTGGTGCATTTTAGGTAACTTAAAATATGGAACTGTTGCCATTAAGTGATGTTCTTTATGGAAATTCACATGGATGGGCGCAACTAAAGCACGAGCAATATAACCTGCTTTTGTAGATCGTGTATTCGTTAATGCACTATTACTGGTTGGCATACCTGCATGTTCTGCCATTGAACGAACACGTAAAAATAATGGAAATGGTGTTAAATATGCCAATATCCAAAGCGCATATAATTTAGGATGACCGGCTGCCCATAATATTGAAAACAAAGCAGCATTTGTTGCTATTGCACCACCACTATTTTTTAGAAATGCTTTTGGATAGTCGACCCAATGGCGTCCCTCTTGAGAAATCCAACGACGGTCGTTAGATACCGTCCACTCCATTTTCTCAACATCCATAAGCACTCGTCCAAGTGCGAATTTTAATCCTGTTATTCCAGAAACATCACGGAAAAACTTACGCATTAACGATTTCTTCGAAGTTGGGAAACCCTCTACCAAAGACAGATCAGGATCCTCTACGGTAGAAGTTTTACTGTGATGGCGTAAATGATGGGCACGATATTTCTTTAAATCATTCCAGATTGGGCGAGCACAAAGCCAATCAGTGGCAATATCATTCAGCCATTTGGTTTTAAATAAGCTTTGGTGTGAAGCATCGTGCATAATGATTGCAAGCGCAAGTTGACGACCCGCTAATATTACCAATGCAGCTATACACATCAGTAATTTGCCCCAGACAGGTAAATACTCCCATGTACTGGCAACTGCAGCGAAGGTTCCACCAATGACTGCCCAAGTTGATAAAACAGCCCAACTACCGTGTAAATCTGACTTTGTTGTCAATTCTGTGATTTCTTCTCTTGTGAACAAATCACTTATTGATGTACGTGTATTCATATCCCTACCCTACAATTTTTTTATTTCTATAGATACATAAATATATTTTTTATTTTAGATTAAGTAATATTTCTGTCAATACATTAAAATTAATTTTTCAGTAATATTTATACTAAACTAATTTCATAGAATCGTTGCCACAATTCCAGTCCAGTCTGATCCAATCGCTGAACACTTAACGCAAATTGATCACGTAAATGAACATCAACAAAATCCTCAGGCAATAATGGATCATTCATCAGCAAAGAAATGGTCTGCCGACCAAGCAATAGCGATTCTTTAGCAGCAATATCTAAACTTAATTGCTCAACTGTCTCCAACCACTTTTGAATCATTTGACTATATTTTTTATAGTTTTGGTTAAGTGTTTGAGTGGGCCAAAGCTTCGGAATTTTATTTAATGTTGTGGTGTCGAAATGATTAATTTGGCAAATTTTGGCGCTTTTTTCTAAGCCAGAAGCTTGTAATGCCAAAAATACCTCTTTAAAAGAAATGGCTAAATTATCAGGGCGAATATAAATACCTTGTTCTAACTCTTTAAAACCGAAGTGCTTTAATGCGCGTTCTCGGCGGTTTAAAGCTGTACGATCAACCCGCCCTAATTCACCCGTAAAGACAGCTAAGTATTGGTGATCCCATTGTTTTGTTTGTTTAATTCCGTTTTTACGGTTCAACATTACATCGGCCCATTCGTGTGATTTAGCCGTAAATTGATATATACCCCGCTCAATCGCCTCAATCACCCCATCACTAGATAATCGGGTTACTGCGACACGAATACTATTTCCGCTAATCTCAAAAAGCTTCGCTGCGATAATAATTTGTTTAATCGAGATCTCACGACCTTGTAGCCCTAAAAGTAAATCAATGATTAAATCTCGGGCATTCATTTTAGCTATTGTCATCTTACAATCGAACCAGTTCTAAACATAAAAAAAGAAATAAAGAATAAGAATTTTAACTTAGAATCCCTCCCTTTTAGTAATTTTTCTAAAAGGGAGATTTTATTTTTATAGAAAAACAAATAATAAAATTATACCCAGTACAATTCGATACCAAGCAAATACGCGTAAAGTGTGACGCTCAACAAATTTAACTAATGCGCTCACCACCAATAATGCCGAAATAAAAGCAGCAACAAAACCGACCCCAATATTCAACATATTATCTTGTGTCAATACATCTACATTACGAATAAGATCAAAAGTTGCAGCCCCCAACATCGTTGGCATCGCGAGAAAGAAAGAAAATTCTGTTGCCGCTTTACGAGACAAGCCTGAGAACATTCCTCCCACAATGGTAGCACCAGAACGAGAAGTCCCTGGAATCATCGCAACACATTGTGCACAACCGACTAAAAAAGCTTGCTTGTAAGTAATTTTTATCGCTTCAGTTGTTTTATGATCAAAATTCTTGGATTCAACCCAGAAAATAATCAGACCGCCAACAATCAGTGCGATTGCGACCACAAGTGGACTAAATAGAACACTTTTAATAAAATCGACTGCAAAAATACCAATCACGACAGCAGGAAAAAAAGCAATTAAAACGCTAAAAGCAAAATGACGCGCTTCTGAATCGCCACTAAAAAAACCTTTAACCAAATCAAAAATCTTTTGTCGGTATAACCAACAAACAGCCAAAATTGCACCAAGCTGAATGACAACTTCAAATACACGCCCATCGTCAGAATGGAAGTCGATCATGTGACCAAATAAAATTAAATGTCCCGTACTTGAAATCGGTAAAAACTCGGTCAAACCCTCAATAAACCCTAAAAATAAAGCCTTTAAAATTTCAATATGTTGCATAACTTACTCAAAAAATGCGTAATTCAAGATTAAAATAAAGGGCAAGCTTACCTTGAAATTAAATCATTTTATGTGATTGTCACGTAACGTTTTAAGCTTGATCTTTTTAGCTCTAATACGAGTTTATTATTAAATAATCATCAAACTATTTTTCTTTTGCATTTGTTCAACCACTTCACGTGTATCGAATCCTAAACGCCAATAAAGCAACTCTAAAACATCTAATTCATCTTGCGTGATGATACGATCGCTCCATAAACATCGCTCTGCAATTGCTAAAATATTGAGGCGATCACGTAATAATAAGCCTGAAACATCATTTAAAATTTCTGCTAAATCAAGTGGTTCATCAGAAATATCTGCATAAATCTGCATTTCTTCGGGTGCTAAAATCTGCTGAAGAATTCGCTCACGCACCTCAAGCTGATTTGGACTATTAATTTGTTGTACATGCAATAAAGCATCAATTAAATGCACAATTTGTGCTTTCACATCTTCAAATGATGTTGGTAAATGTGCAGGCATAAGATTAAGTTCACGCTTTACTCTCTCCAACAATAAAGCATCAAGCAGACCCACTTCACCGTCTTCTTGAATAATACAAGCCAATTTAGTCAAAAATTGACGAGCAATACTTGTCGGCATGTGTCCAATATTCTTACAGGCATCATGGAAGATTTGAACATGAATACGACCATCTAAATTCAATAAAGAATCAACAATTGCATGACTTACCGCGGCTTCTTGAGGAATAAACTCACGATATTGACGAATCATTAGAATCGCAACCATCACCTCCCTTGAACCTGTCGCCGTTTGCATCGCTCTTTGTATCAATTCTGGGCGTTTTTTATTCTTCCGCATTTCAGAGTTTAAAGGCTTAATTGCATCATTTAAGGCAAAACTGATCGGTGATAAACGTAATAAAGGTAAAGGCTGTGGAGAACTCCAAGGTAATGTCATATCTGTCATTTCTTCTTCCAAAGAACGAAACAGACTAAATAAAGGACGATTACGTAGCTTTTTTAAATTTTCTAATTGCAAATCCTGTAGCAAAGTAGGATTTAGTTCATAAATTCGATCTTTGATACTTGGATGAATATTCATCCAACTTTGCGGACTAAGAGAATTTGCGAAACACATATGTGAAATCGATTCTGAATACGCACTATGAATTTGCGAACCTGAATGGTGGACATAGATACGTAACAAGGTTTGAATATTGGCATTATTATTCATCAAACGCATAGTTTTCAGGTCATTACGAAAGGTTCGCCCACTTAAGGTCAAATATTTAATTAAACGCGTAATTAAGATGCCTAAACTACCAATCAGCCAAATCACTCCACCAATCGCAACAAAAATAGTTTCGAATTTGTTTCGATAAGACGTTGCATAAGGATTGTAGCCTGCTTGAGCTAATTTACTCCCCCATTGACTAAAGGTGGTTAAACCACTGTATAAAATTTTTAATTTGGTATTTTCGACTGCTTCGCCTGATAAAATCTGGTTGAATTCATAACTTAATAAGCCATATAGCTCTAGCTCATCCAAATTTTGTAGAGCACCCCACGTTAAAATAATTACGATGTCTTGAGATCTGAAGCCTGCGGTTAAGGCATTCACACCAACTTCATCTGGGAGCACATAAACAGCGGGGGTATCGATCGCAAAACTTTGAGCAACTTGCTCTACGACTTTTAATGCTGTGCTTTCTTCGGGCGTACTCTCATCAAAAACAAGGCGTCTAGCTTTAAGTTGTTTTGCGAGTGAATGGCCGCCTTCACGTAAGACATACAGTTCAGCACCAACCGACCAAACCATAACGAAGAATAAAAGAAAGATAAAATATGGACTAAGAACATGCCACCAAATGGCTTGAGTGTAGTCAAAGAAATGAACGACTAACCCCAAAATCAAATTGAGAATAAAAACTGTCGACAACATAGCGAGCAAGCAAAAACTTACCGACCATGCAATATTTTTATTTTCAATTAAATAATGGCTCATTTCTTTCAATGTAAATTTTCCTGATTACATTGTTGATCTTAGAGGCTTCGAAACCTTAAGTATCATAAAATAAAAAAGCGGGAATTTCCCGCTTTTCTATAGATTTAAATGATTACTCTTCTTTAATACCTGTTAAATCAACAGAAGAAGCATCGATATTTACATCAATATAACCATCTGCTTTCTTTTTTGCTGAATCATTACGTTTCTGCTCGAGATTAATCAGATAGTCATTATCAATCCCACCAGCCACATAGATCCCGTCAAATACTGAACATTCGAATTCTCTTAAATTAGGTACTTTGCTAGTCCGCACTGCGTTCTTTAAATCTTCCAAATCTTGGAAAACTAAACGATCTGCACCAATAATCTCACGAATTTCTTCAACTGTACGATCTGAAGCAATTAATTCAGATTTTGCTGGCATATCGATACCATACACGTTTGGATATTTCACCATAGGTGCAGCCGAAGCAAAGAATACTTTCTTCGCGCCAGAATCACGTGCCATTTGAATAATCTCATTACACGTTGTACCACGTACAATCGAGTCATCCACTAACAGTACATTTTTATCTTTAAATTCAAGCTCAACTGGGTTTAGCTTTTGACGAACTGATTTTTTGCGCTGCTGTTGACCTGGCATAATGAAGGTACGTCCGATGTAACGGTTTTTCATAAAACCTTCACGGAATTTCACGCCCAAAATATTAGCCAATTCTAATGCTGAAGTACGGCTAGTATCTGGAATTGGAATGACCACATCAATATCGTGCTCTTTACCCCATTCCTTCAAAATTTTATAAGCCAGCTTTTCACCCATTTTTAAACGAGCTTTATAAACTGAGATGCCATCAATTGTTGCATCTGGGCGAGCAAAGTACACATATTCAAAAATACATGGACGATATTCAGGATTTACTGCACATTGTTTGGTAAACAATTCACCATTTGAATTAATGAAAATTGCCTCACCTGGTGCAATATCACGCTCAACTTTAAAACCTAGCGCTGTAATCGCAACGGATTCAGAGGCAATGATATATTCAGTGCCTTGCTCAGTTTCACGAGAACCGTAAACCAAAGGACGAATCCCGTTTGGATCACGGAAACCAACAAGCCCATGACCTGTGATCATCGCAACAACCCCATAAGCACCTTTACAACGCTCATGAACACGAGATACGGTGTGGAAGATATTTTCTGGCGTTGGGTTGAGTGTACCGATCTTCTGTAACTCATGTGCAAACACGTTGAGTAAAACTTCAGAATCAGAATCAGTATTCATGTGACGTAAATCTGTTTTAAACAGATCATCATGAATTTCTGCGGCGTTGGTCAAGTTACCATTGTGTGCAAGGGTAATACCATATGGAGAGTTTACATAAAACGGCTGTGCTTCAGCACTACTTGATGAACCTGCTGTTGGATAACGAACATGTCCTATCCCATAGTTACCAAGCAAAGCACGCATGTGACGGGTATGGAATACATCACGCACCATACCATTATCTTTGCGGAGGAATAAACGCCCTTGATGGCAAGTTACAATCCCTGCTGCATCTTGTCCTCGATGTTGTAACATCGTCAAGGCATCAAATAACATTTGGTTTACTGGCGATTTACCGGCAATCCCAACAACTCCACACATAGCAACCTCTCGACAAGCTAGGAACGGGGTTTAACCCCAATTAATAAAAAGGATTTTTCGTTGAATGATCAGAACGTTGATCTACTGAAGCGCGTTCTGACTCCTCCATTTCAGTCGAAGGGCGATGTAATAACGCACCTTCAGATGTCATTTGATGTATCGCTTCATTTGCAGCATCTTTTGATATTTCAGTCGCTAATGGCGCGTATGGCAATAAGATCTGTACAAATTTTGATTGTTTCCAATGTGGTGAACTATTCACCCAAGGACCGACACCCTGCATCGCAATCAAGACAATTAATAAACCTTTGAGTGAACCAAATGCACCGCCTGCTAGACGATTTAATGGGCCCAATTTTAAACTTTTCAAGAGCCCATTGAGGAATGCGGTAATCACCCACGTGCAAATCACGATGACTAACACAATAAAAGCAAAAGCAGCAATTTTTTGCACGACTGGGTCTTGGCTTAGACTGCTCATCGCAGGTGCCCAAATGACTGCATATTTAGCCCCAATGACCAATGCGAATATCCACCCGATCAAGTTCGCAAAGGCTTTAATAAATCCTTGACGCAAACCGTTCAGCCCTCCAATGAGCAAGATGATCAGGATGATGATATCAAGTGTGTTCATGTCACACAGTCATCGCGTTAACACAATCTTTTACTAGTGTTGGGCCTGTATAAATAAGGCCACTGTATACTTGAACGAGACTCGCGCCCGCCTCTTGTTTTGCTACGGCCTGCTCACCTGAAACAATTCCCCCGACACCAATTAAAGGAATTTTTCCATCTAAAACATCGGCGAACTGACGTAAACATTCGGTGCTTTTTTCAAAAACGGGTGCGCCCGACAAACCACCTGCCTCATTACCATTTGGCAGATTTTCAACACCGTCTCGCCCTAATGTTGTATTGGTAACAATTAAGCCATCAATCTTAAATTTCAATAATTGTTTAGCGATAAATGTAATATCTTCAGGCGTTAAATCTGGCGCTACTTTGAGTACTAAAGGAACATAATGATTATTTTCTTTAGCAAGTTCTAGTTGACGTTGTTTCAAAGTTTGTAATAGCTCTGTAAGTGCATCGCCACTTTGTAAACTACGTAAATTCTTTGTATTCGGTGAAGAAATATTAACTGTAATATATGATGCGTAGTTATAAACTTTTTCTAAACAAATCAAATAATCAGAAACCGCATCTTCAACGGCAGTATCTGCATTTTTACCAATGTTAATTCCTAAAACGCCTTTAAACTTAGCAGCTTTAACATTTTCAATCAGTTGATCAACACCGTCATTATTGAATCCCATGCGATTGATGATTGCTTTCGCTTCTGGAATACGAAATAAACGTGGTTGAGGATTACCTGCTTGTGGACGTGGTGTAATGGTACCTATTTCAATAAAACCGAAACCTAAAGCAGCTAGAGCATCAATGTGCGCACCATTTTTATCTAAACCAGCGGCAAGACCAACAGGGTTTGGAAACTCGATACCCATACAGCTCACTGGTTTATGTGCAGTTTTCTGATGCATCAATCCAAATTTATGCGCTGTATCGAGCATAGAAAGTGTGAGTTCATGTGCACGCTCTGGTGCCAAAGTAAACAACAAAGGGCGAGCCAATGAATATAACATACCAATCACAGTCTACTGATTTTTCAAGTAGCCGTATTATAGGCATAGGCTCAACAAAACACCATGCTTGACATAGGCTTATTTTGTAGAGTCTTTGCTTTAGTGCTTCTTGATTAAACAATTTTCTGGTTTTATTCAGATTTTTAATCTTAGTCTCTGTTTGGGATTTTGCAGAACTTTGGCATTCACAACCTAGTGCATTGGAATGTTTGACATTATTGCAGATTACAGAAGAAGCACTTACCAACGTCATCAAACATAGCTACCCCAAAAAAGTCATTGTTCGTTTGTATTTTTCTGATCTTAAAAAATTATTTTAGAGTTAGAGTCATTCAGAGTTAATCATACTCATCATGATGAGTCTATAACTATAAAGGAGCTTCAAGCTCCTTTATAGTTATTGCACGGTCGCAGTTAACTTGATTTGATTGTTATTTAAAACCAAGTCCATTTTCTGGATACTTAACCCCATTTGAGAAAGTTGCATTAAGAAGTTTGCAAGAACAGCATAATTTTGATGTTCAGCGACAATTTGAATTTGCTCACCATTCTGCTGTGAAGAAACTGATAAGCCTTGTTGTTGTGCCGTACGTTGAATTTTATCTGCTGCTGATAGCTCTAGATCATTTGCAGGTTTCATTGTTGCTGCATTACTTTGCATCCAAACCATTAAATCTTTTAATTCATTTAAACGTTTTTGCTGTTGCTCAGCCAAAGCATGCATTTTCCATAATGCAAAACCAATAATCACAACAACTAAAAAAACTGTTGTGAAAATTACCATCACGCGTTCACGTACAGATAAGCTCTGTAAATATTGATTTAAGGTTTCAATTTTTTGATCGAAACTATTTTGTAGACTTGTTAATGCTTTCATTATTTTACTTTTACCACCCCAATCGCACCAATCGAATCTGCTTGAACATTACCCAATTCAGCTTGGAAACCTTGTTGGTTTAATTGTTGAGTTAATCCTTGTAAGTCATCTGCAGATTTAGCTTTTAATGACATTGCTAAAGTCGAAGCATCATAATTAACTTGCTGAGCAATGATCTGTTTCTGCATTAAAATCGGTCCTACTCGACTCAACAACGAAAGTGCTTGTGTATCACCCAGCTGACTCATTCGTAATTGACTTTCGAACTGACTTTTAATGTTTTGCTCAGTAACGCGACTATTTTCACCAAACCACAATTTATATTGATCTATCGCCTGAGCCGATGTCTGATCAGCCACTTTTTTTAGTTTAGACCAACGTAAAGCGTCATAACCCAATTGAACAAAAATGACGGCAACCAAAACCAATGCTGAAGCTTTCCAATAACCTGACCACTGAACTTCTGCATTCTTGGATTTTGGCAAAACATTAAATGGATGCTGTTTTGCCTTTGCCAAGGGCTGAAATTGGTAACTAAATTCAGTGTATTGATCTTGGGTTGAAGCAGCCATAACTGTTGCTAATTCAGTTGAACTAAGATTTGCCAGCTTATAATTCGTTTCAGGTGTTTGAAACTCAAGGAATAATCCCAAGTCATCCACTGAATTACCAGACCATTCCGATTCTCTTACCAATAAGTGATCATAGAGGTTTGCAATCACCACTTGGTTTTCTTCTGGCGTTGGCAGAATTAAAAAATCAGGTAAGAACGCTGCAATTTGAATTGGCAAAAGACTAAGCGCATGTTGCCATGTCTCAACTGTGGAATGAGCCACGCCCATCACACTAAGCTGATCATTTTGAAAATGATGAACCACCTTCATTTGATCGATTGGCAAAGTCACATATTCTTCTAATAAGTATTTAAGCCCTTCTTGCCCTAACTGCTTGTAGTGCATTTTTGTCATAGGCTGTTGCAAGATTTGCGCATTACGGCTTGGAAAATAGACCACTGCCTCTTTTCCATTATGCACTTGTAAGTCCTGAATCAACTGCTCAAGACTATTTGTCTGCAACCAATTTTCCCCTGCCGACCAATACCATGTTCCATTGGTTTCGGGCATCCATATATACAGCATCGGTGTTCAGTACCCTTATCCTATCGCGGATATATAAATTATAGTGTTGGTATAAAACGATTCTTTTGTGTCGATAAACCATTAGCAATCACAGCTTGATCATAAATACGTGCTTCTGCTAATGCAAACGGATTAAAATTCTCATGGGTCAATTGCTCTGCAATATGTGCCACAACATTCATATGACAGACCACAGCAATAGATTCATAGGGTAATTTAGATAACCATTCAATTGCATCTTTAGCATCATCATCAGGTTTAATTTTATCGCAAATTAAAACAGGAATGCCGTAAAAATGAGCTTTGATGTGTGCCAAAGTTTCTTGGGCACGTAATAGTGGACTAACAATAAAAATTTCAGGCTGAATGACATCTTTTAAAAAATGTCCTGTTTGCTCAGCTTGTTGATGTCCACGCACTGTTAATGGGCGTTGCGTATCATTACCGTTGATTGCTGGAGATGCTTCACCGTGACGTACTAAAGTTAACTGCATATAACGACCTTATTATTTATACCTATATATTAACAATGATTGATGACAGTTTTCTGATTAAACTTCATGATGTGGTAAAACAAATTCTACATCACTACGATGACCATTTTTCATCAATGATAAAGCGATCGTCATTGGTGGCGCATTTTCAAAAATAACTTCATATAAGGCATTGGTAATCGGCATATAAACATCCAGTTCTTGTGCTTTAGCACGTACTTGGACAATGGTATTAATCCCTTCGGCTGTTTGACCTAATTCTTTAGTTGCTTGATCAAGTGTTTTACCCGAACCGAGTGCAAAACCAATTTGATAGTTGCGACTTAATGGACTATTACAAGTTGCGAATAAATCACCTACACCAGAAAGCCCTAAGAAAGTCAAAGGATTCGCACCCTGCTTGACTGCAAAACGGCTCATCTCAGCCAAAGCACGGGTCAAAATCATACTCTTGGTATTTTCACCAATGTTATAAGCTGCGCCCATTCCCATGGCAACTGCATAAATATTTTTTAATGCACCACCAAGTTCCACACCGTGTACATCATCACTACCAAACACACGGAACAATGCGCTATGCAAAGCATGTTGTACCGCATAGCGAACCAATTCCGATTCACTTGCAATCACTGTTCCTGATGGCATGCTTGCCATAATTTCTTTTGCTAGATTAGGACCTGATAAAACACCATAAGGAACTTCTGGTAATTCTGCGCGAATAATTTCACTCATAAAACTAAAGGTTTTTGCTTCAATGCCTTTGGTTAATGAAACTACTGCTTGGGCTGTAATAAACGGCGCAATTTGTTTTAAAACATCACGAAATGAGTGACTAGGAATTGCGACCAAAATAATATCTCGATCTCTTACTGCTAATTCTAAATCAGCAACAGCGCGCAAAGCTGGCTCTAATGGATAATCAGGTAAATAACGTTTATTAATATGTGTTTGATTAATTTCTTCTGCTACAGCCGCATCTCGAATCCAAATCATGGTATCGCAACCATTGCGTACAGCTAAATTTGCCATTGCTGTACCAAAACTTCCACCACCTAATACAGTAATTCTTAATGCTGTTTTTTGATCTACAGCCACAGGCTCAACTAAATCACTAAATTTTAACTCTGTCATTTTTTTTCCTGAAACCAATTTCTTTCTTTAATCATTCATCAATAAGATTAAACTTGTTGCCATATTTTTAAAAAATCTTGACTCTCTATTTCTGCACGAGGTGCAATCGTTTTAGCAGCTGTTCCAATATAAATAATACCAGAAATCAAATCTTGCTCTTTTAAGCCCAACTGTTGTTTAAGCCAATTGGATTCTACAACTGCACCAGAACGCCACATACTCGCAAAACCTTGTGCTTGCAAAGACAATAAAAAGTTCTGAATGGCTGCACCCGTACTTAAAATTTGTTCAAAATGCGGGACTTTCGGATGATCCTGAATTGTCGTAAGTGCTAAAACCAAAAGTGGCGCGCGAAATGGATGATGCTTCACCCTTTCTAATTGTGCAGGGTCATTTTCGCCCATATCAGCTAAAGCATTTGCTAAAAACTCACCAAAAGCCGCTCGTTGCTCAGGTGTTATAACCACAAAACGTGTTGGTTTTAAACGATGATGATCGGGTGCAGTTAATGCTGCTTGTACCGCTTTTTCGAGTTGTTTTGTATTCGGTGCTGGCTCAATTAATTGCCCAATAGATTGACGTTGATGAATATTTTGATGAATTGTCTCTATATTTGAGTCCGTCATTGACATGAATCTAACTAACACAAGGATTTGTTTAGATTAGCATAATCTAACTGATTTCTACCACGTTTAATCCTTGCTTAATCATCAATTTGAGAAATTTAACAGAGTGCTACTACAAACTGTACATAACCTGCAAAAGCAATTAAAAATAATATGTTCAAATAATCCAATGAGGTAACTACTTGAGAACAAGCAATGAAAAAAACGTTAATCATGAGTTTATTAGGTGGCTTGATACTCGGGCTCACCGCCTGTGCATCAACACCGACCAACACCTTAGCGATTCAAAAAGAAAATAATCAATATGAAGTGACGGGAATTGGTAAAACCAATTTGATCTCTAAAAATAATGCCATTAGTGCCGCTCAAAAAACTTGCACCCGAAATACATCACCAGTCGTGGTTGATGAGAAAACTGCATATCAAGGTGTTTTAAAAGGTGTAGTCGATGAACAAACAGGCAAATTGGTGGAAGCTGCTGCGGGTGTACTTGGAACGATTACAGGCAAAAATGCATCATTAGCCAAAGATGATGACTATCAAACAACGCTTACTTTCTATTGCAAAGCAAATTCATAAATATAAAAAAGCCGATATTAATATCGGCTTTTTTATTACATTCAGCTTAGTGAGCTTCGCTCGCAACCTCTTCTGAAGCTGGGCTTACTGCTTCAGCATTTTTCTTATCTTGTAATTCTGGCTTATCAATTGCGTTGATCGCAGCTTGTTGCTCTGGCGTAGTCGGTGCTGATACTTCTGAAGCTACTGGTTCTTGCTGTTCAACATTTTTTGCTTCTTCTTTCTTTCCACATGCAGTCAACATGATTGGAGCAATAATTAAAGCGGCAAGGGTTAATTTCATTTTCATCACGGCTTTCCACAGTTACTTGGTTAAGTTAATGACGATTATATTGCAAATATATGACATTTTAATGACACAATAAAAAGAGCCGATTGACATCGACTCTTTTTTTAATCACTTGTTATATAACAGAGGCTAAACCTGACTTAAGCACGCTCAAGTAACACAGCCACCGCAGGTAATGTTTTGCCTTCTACAAATTCTAAGAATGCACCACCACCCGTTGAAATATAACCGATTTGATCCGCTACTTCATATTTATCAATAGCTGCTAATGTATCACCACCACCTGCAATTGAAAAACCAGTAGATTCAGCAATTGCCAATGAAAGTGTCTTAGTCCCTTCACCAAATTGATCAACTTCAAATACGCCTACTGGACCATTCCAAAGAATCGTTTTTGATGTTTTTAAGATTTCTGCAAAAGCTTGTGCAGTTTCAGGACCAACATCTAAAATCATGTCAGTATCTGCAACATCTTCTACTTTCTTAACGACTGCTTGAGCGTTTGCCAAAGAACCTAAGAAGTCACTGAAGTCGATTTGAGTTGCATCAGCAACAACGACATCAGTTGGTAATGGAACACTTACTTTTGCAGCAATTTGTTTTGCAGTGTCAATTAAATCAGCTTCATAGAGAGATTTACCAACATTGAAACCAGCAGCAGCAAGGAATGTATTAGCAATACCACCACCCACAATCAATTGATCACAAATGCAAGAAAGTGAATTTAATACATCAAGTTTTGTTGATACTTTAGAACCCGCAACAATTGCCACCATTGGTTTTTCAGGTGTTTGCATTGCTCGACCTAGCGCATCTAATTCAGCGGCTAATAACGGACCAGCAGCAGCAACTTTAGCAAAACGTGCTACGCCTTCTGTTGACGCTTCTGCACGGTGAGCAGTACCAAATGCATCCATAACGAATACATCACAAAGTGCTGCATATTTTTGTGCAAGCTCTTCTTTATTTTTCTTTTCGCCATGATTGAAACGTACATTTTCAAGTAATACCACTTGACCCGCTTCAACCTCAACGCCATCTAAATAATCAGTAAATAATTTAACATCCTGACCCAAAGCAGTACTTAAATAAGCTGCAACTGGTGCAAGTGATTGCTCTGGCTTTGGCTCACCCTCTACAGGACGACCAAGATGAGAAAATACCATTACCGCAGCGCCTTTATCTAACGCAGCTTTGATTGTTGGTAATGCAGCACGTAAACGTGCATCGCTGGTAATTTCCCCATTTTTTACAGGAACGTTTAAGTCTTCACGAATAAGAACACGTTTACCTGCTAAATCAAGGTCAGTCATGCGCTGAAAATTCATGGATGGCTCTCTAGTTGATTTTAAAAACGGCACAATTTTAAATGATTCTCTAAAATAAAGGTGAGTTTTTTTGCAGAAAAGCTGTCTAAAATTTCACTTTTGATTATCATAATCATCGTCATTAAATCTTTGTATTCTTATGTCTATTCATCCTGATCCAAAAATTAATCGTTTAAATGTTCTTGGCGAACCTTTATCTAGTTGTTGCTTTGACCCAATCACGGGCTATTTCCGTAATGGTTTTTGCCATACAGCGGTCACGGACTTAGGTCAGCACACCATGTGCGCGCAAATGACGTCAGATTTTTTAAATTTTTCACAAAAAGTTGGGAATGATTTAATTACACCTTTACCAGAAGTGGGTTTCCCTGGATTAAAACCAGGTGATTTTTGGTGTATTTGTGTGACTCGTTGGGTTGAAGCATACGAAGCAGGTCATGCTCCACCGATTAAGTTGAATGCATGCCATAACGCGGTTTTGCATTATGTGCCACTGAATATTCTCGTGGAATATGCGGTCTAATGAATCAATTTGAATTGATTTTGGCATCGAGCAGCCAAACTCGTAAAAACTTGATGGATCGTTTACGATTGGACTATCGTTGTATTTCACCTGATATTGATGAATCTGCCATGGGTGAATTACATGCCGATGATTTAGCCAAGCGCCTTGCTTTTCAGAAAGCACGGGTTATTGCTGAACAGAATCCTAATGCGATTGTCATTGGTTCTGATCAAGTCGCTTGGCGTGAACACGCGCCATATGACTTTATCGGTAAGCCTTTAAGTGTTGAAAATGCTATTCAACAATTACAAGAAAACTCAGGGAAAATCGTGTTTTTTAGCACCGCTCTCAGTGTTCAGCACTTGCAATCTGGCTTTGAAACAACGCTTGTTGAGCATTACCAAGTGAAATTTCGCCAATTGACACTAACTGAGATTGAACGTTATATCGAAATTGATCAACCGTTACATTGCGCAGGCAGTTTTAAGTGTGAAAGCTTAGGGATTAGCTTATTTGAGAAAATGGTTGGTGATGATCAAACTACGTTGATGGGTCTACCCATGATTCAGTTATGCAAGATCTTACGTGCTTTCGAACTTAAGATTCCTTAGAAAACCTTATCTAAGCTTATTGAGATAAGGTATTTTTTCAGGTCATTGGAGGCTATTATTTACTATATGCAGCCTCATTACACCAGATCAAATTAAAACCAGCCTTTCCGCCCATTTAAGATTGCATCGGCACAGCGGAGCGTCTCTTGGCTCAAGCCCCATAAACGATAATCGCCTGTTGCAGAAGTGGTACTAAAATTATGCGTATAAGCGAAACTGAGTTCACGGTCAGGATCACACCATGCACCTGAACCATTAAAGCCCATATGTCCAAAACCATGTGGCGCACGTTTGCCCATTGTTAAAATACGGTGATAGCCTAAACGCCAATGCATTGGAATTGGCATCACTCGATCACGTGCTTTAGATTGTACGGTGCTTAACTGTTTAAACACTTCTGGACGAATCAATTGTTGACCTTTCCACTGCCCTTGATTGGCAAGCATTGCATAAACTTTGGCAAGACTATCTGCTGTAAACACCCCATTGGCGGCGGGAATCACGGCTTGTAGGCCTGCATCACTATAGAAGCTAAAATTACGCATGCCTTTGGGGATCATCGCATCTTGGAAATCTTCTGGGCTTTGTCCTGAAAATTCTAAGAACTTTTCTGATAATGAGGCTTTGCGTGGTGAATCAGTATTTTTAACTTGTGGCTTTGGTGCAGATGGTTTTTTAGGTTTTTCAAGTAAGCGTGCAACTCGCTGTAATTCAGAGTTTGGTGTACCAAAATATGCGCCATCCAACTCAAGTGGTTGCACCAAATAACGCTCCATTAACCTACTTAAAGGCTGTTTCGCTGCTTTTTCAATAACCCCACCCACGAGCCAACCATAAGTCAGCGGTTGATAAGCAAAACTTTGTCCTGCTTCAAAACGTGGTGTAGCAGCAGCCACTAGCTCTAACATATGCGACCAATCCAGCATTTCCATTGCTGTATCAATCAAATTGCGGATATCAAATAAACCACTTTGATGGGACAACACATGACGCAAAGTTATATTGGCTTTGCCATTTTGAGCAAACTCAGGCCAGTAGTGTGCAATAGGCGTATCGTAATCCAGTAAGCCTTCACTTACTAAAATATGTGCAAGTGTTGCCAATATGCCCTTACCTGTCGAATAGCACATCGACAAAGTATCTGCTTGCCAATCTTGATCTTGAAATTTTTTACCAGTAAAAATATCAACAACTTTCTGACCTTGGAAATATACCACCAACGCAGCGCCACCTTGATGGCTTCGTGCATCTTGCAAACGGCTGAATTGGGTTGCTAGGTCAATAAAACGATGATCAACCTTGCCATGATAGTTATGCGTATCGGCAAATAAAATCTCTTTAATCAATGCACATGTCCTTATGATATTTATATTTTTTAGAATAACCCTCTTGCGAACAAAAGGGCTGACTCAACCATACGATTCAGTATTAAAGTGCTTTCACTGTTCCCGCAACATGCGGCTTTTTAGATTTAACGTTACGAATCAAGAAGTCAGTTTGTTTTGATTCAGCAGCTGTTAAAAACTCAACAGTTGATGGTAAATACATCGGCAATTTAAACCAAACATCTGCTTCATAAGCAACTGGTAATTCAATACTCGCCAAAGCTTTTGCCTTACTCCACATGCCATGTGCAATCGCTTGTTTAAAACCAAATGCTTTAGCTGTGACTGCATGAATATGAATCAAGTTAAAATCACCTGAAATCAATGCGTAGCGGCGACCAGTATTCTCAGAAATATTCCATTCTGCTTTTGGCTGATATGCAGGCTCTTTAGATTCTTTCGATTTTTCAGAAGCTTTTTTCTCAGTTTTTTGACGAGATAAATAAGTCGTTAAACTTTCCATCACCACTTCACCACCCACTTTGGCAGTTGTAATGAAATCGAATTGTAAGCCTTTATCATGTGGCTGAAGTTCGCCAAATTTACATGACAACGTAATTTGCTCATTCACACCGATTTTACGAGTTTGTTTGATTTGGTTACGAATATGTACCAATCCTAAAATCGCAAATGGAAACGTTTCACTGGTCATCATATGCATTTGCAGACTTTGCGACAGTACTGCTAGATAAATTGCTGGTACCAAACCATCATTTTTAAAACCACAAATTTCGTTATAGCTTTCTAAATGTTTTGCATCAATCTTTAGGGTATCTACCACATATTCAACTTGTGGTAATACTTTTTCGCCTTTTGGCTTTTTAAAAATTAAACCTTGAATAACTTTTGGATAAGCTAAGTAAGGCTTTGGTAATTGACTAAAATGGCGTGTATTCATAATGAACCTTTCTATATTTTTATAAAAAAGGGATGCACAAGCACCCCCTCTTCAAAACTTTTAACGCTTAAGCGCCCAACAAGCTTTGACCGCATACGCGAACAACGTTGCCTGTCACACCTGTTGAACCAGTAGAAGCATACCAAGCAATTGCTTCAGCAACATCTACAGGTAAACCACCTTGGTTCATTGAGTTCATACGGCGACCAGCTTCACGAATCGCAAATGGAATCGCAGCAGTCATTTGAGTTTCAATGAAGCCTGGTGCAACCGCGTTGATCGTAATACCATTCTTCAATGTTGGTGCAGTAAATTTAACCAAACCAATTACGCCTGCTTTAGACACTGCATAGTTGGTTTGACCCAAGTTACCCGCGATACCACTGATTGATGATACACAAACGATACGACCATTTGCATTTAAACCATCATTAGAAAGTAAGTAATCGTTAACACGTTCAATTGCAGACAAGTTAATGTTGATGACTAGATCCCAAAGCTCTGGCTTCATGTTTGCCAAAGTTTTGTCACGAGTAATACCTGCATTGTGAACGATGACATCCAAACCGCCTTGTTTAGCCGCAGCAGTTTTGATTTTCTCGCCAGCGTCAGCAGCAGTAATATCGATTGCCAATACTGAACCGCCAATTGAACCCGCAACACGCTCAAGATCAGCTTGTTGTTGAGGAACATCTAAGCAAATCACATGTGCGCCATCACGTGCCAATACTTGTGCAATTGCTTCACCGATACCACGGCTTGCACCTGTTACGAGTGCGGTTTTACCCGCAAGTGGCTTAGCCCAATCTAATTTCACTGTTTCTGCTTTAGAAATACGGATCACTTGACCAGATACATAAGCAGAACGTGGTGAAATTAAGAAACGTAAAGTAGACTCTAAGTTTGCTTCAGCACCTTGATCTACATAAACCACTTGAGCAGTGATACCCTTTTTGAATTCTTTACCAACAGACTTCACAAAACCTTCAAGCGCACGTTGAGCAATCGCTTGTTTTACGGTTTTAGCTGTTTCAGGTGTTGTACCAATTACAATTACACGACCAGAACTTGAGATTTGACGTGCGATTGGATTAAAGAAGTTATACAACGCTTTTAACTGTTCAGAATCTTGAATACCTGAAGCATCAAATACGACCGCTTTAAACTTAGATTCTTTATCATCTGCATTTAAAGGGCGAAGGTTTAAACCTACTTTTGCAGCAGTTTGTTGTAATTCAACATTATTGCCTACGTAGCTATCTGCATGGATATTGCTAAGAACTTGAGCAATCGCAGCAGAAATTGTGCTTGAAGGTGCTGCGCCAAGCAATACGGCACCATTTACAACAGGTTGGGCACTTTCAAAACGATCTAAGCTAACTGGTGATGGTAAACCTAAATTTTTTACAACAAATTTACCCAAAGGTGATTGTGTAAATGCTTGGTATTGATCGGTCATGATTATTATCTCTCATACAAATGAATTTTTTACAAACATCTAAACCATGTCAGCAAAATAACATGAAACCAATGTTTGATTGACTCACAATAAATCATACTTGACTTCATGTCTGGATGTCTTGACCTGAATGTGGTCTAAAGCGTCATTCTAGTCAATACAGCAGTACTGGAAATATGCTATGGTTATAGTAAGAATATCGCAATTATGCTTGGAAAAGCCTTATGAGCAAAACAACTCAAGAAAATCCAGCAGTCGAGAATTCTGCTCAAGAGACTGTGTCAAATACATCAAAAGCAACTTCTACTCCAAGTAAAAGTGCTGACGCAACTCCTAAAGCAGCAAGTACGACAACTAAAACGACTCGTCCTCGTTCTACCAGTCGTAGTACAAAAAGCACTGCTTCTTCTACATCTACAAAAGCAGCAACAGCTAAAACAACCAAACCTTCTGTTCAACAGGATAAAACCATGAGCCAAAACACTGTTCGCCGTGTTGCCATTATTGGCGGTAACCGTATTCCATTCGCTCGTTCAAACGGCGCATATTTCACTGCCTCAAACATGGATATGTTCACCGCAGCATTAAACGGCTTAGTTGAGCGTTTTAACCTACAAGGCCAACGTTTAGGTGAAGTGGTTGCAGGTGCGGTATTAAAACACAGCCGTGACTTCAACATGACTCGTGAGTGTGTTTTAAATACTCAGCTTGCACCAGAAACTCCAGCTTATGACATTCAACAGGCATGTGGTACTGGCTTACAGGCAGCTTTCCTTGTTGCAAACAAAATTGCTTTGGGTCAAATCGAAGTGGGTATTGCAGGTGGTGTTGATACCACATCTGATGCACCGATTGCATTGGGTGACGGTTTACGTAAAGCTTTGCTTGAGCTGAACATCGCTAAAACAGGTAAAGATCGCCTTAAAGCATTGAAAAAAATCAATGTTAAAGATTTGATGGATGCACCGAAAAATGGTGAGCCACGTACAGGTCTTTCAATGGGTGACCATCAGGCAATTACTGCTCTTGAGTGGGGCATTAGCCGTGAAGATCAAGATGCTTTAGCAGCTTCTTCTCATCAAAAAATGGCAAAAGCATACGAAGAAGGTTTCTTCGATGACTTAATCACACCGTTCTTAGGTTTAAGCCGTGACAACAACTTACGTGCTGACTCAACTGCTGAGAAATTAGCAAAATTAAAACCAGTATTTGGTAAAGGCGAAGCTGCAACAATGACAGCGGGTAACTCTACTCCACTTACTGACGGTGCTTCATGCGTACTTTTAGCTTCTGAAGAGTGGGCTAAAGCAAATGGTCACGAAGTTCTTGCTTACCTAACTTTCACTGAAACTGCTGCGGTTGATTTCGTGGGTAAAAAAGAAGGCTTATTGATGGCTCCTGCTTATGCAGTTCCACGTATGCTTGAGCGTGCTGGTCTTAAACTTCAAGATTTCGACTACTACGAAATCCACGAAGCGTTTGCATCACAAGTACTTTCTACTTTGAAAGCTTGGGAAGATGAGAAGTTCTGTAAAGAGCGCTTAGGCTTAGATGCACCTTTAGGTTCAATTGATCGTAGCAAATTAAACGTTAAAGGTTCTTCTTTAGCTGCGGGTCACCCATTCGCTGCAACTGGTGGTCGTATCATCGCGACTGCTGCGAAAATCTTAAACCAAAAAGGTTCAGGTCGTATCTTAGTTTCGATCTGTGCTGCTGGCGGTCAAGGTGTAACAGCAATTATTGAAAAATAATCGTTAGCTTGCATAATAAAAAGCTGAATCAAATGATTCAGCTTTTTTATTTAGATATTAAAACTCATAAAAATATTTATACTTATCTTGGTCTTTGAAACTTCACATAATAATCATTTAAAACTTTAATGATTTGCTTTAACTCTTTAAGGTTTTCTTCTGTATTTCCTAAGCGCTCAACAAATCGCTGTGAGTGCAATTCCAAATCAATCTTTTCATTAATTTGTGGTGCAATCCTAAACAGTTTCTCTAGATCATCAAATCGATCTAATTTTCGATTTGAGAAATATTCCAGACGAAATCCTAACTCATTCAAAACGATGCCCCTATAAATTGCACCGCGACTATCAAAAACCAAGTCATTTTCTTTGAGGAATAACTGCTCAGGTGTTTCCTTTGAACTTTTGAATAGGTTCGTTAGTTGGCTTAACATTTTGGAATTGATCATATGGCTATTTCGAGCCTATTAAACCGCTAAACCAATCATTGAAGCAACTGCTAGACTCCATATATAAAAAAAGCATCTTCTAAAAGATGCTTTTTTACAATTTATTCTATTATCCGTACTGTTTCTTTAGATACTCAACAATTTTAGCTGATTCAAACATTTTCACACCCGTATTCGGATCAACCAAATATGGAACCTGAATATCTCGTCCCATCACTTCAACAGTCTTTTCACGCTTACCATTTGGTAGTGGAATATATTTTCCTGGTTTTAAACGCAAAATCGCAGGACCCATATCTTGCCAACGCTCTTTCGCAACATTATGCAAAATATACGGAATTTCCAATTCAGTCAGAACTTCACGAACCAATCGTGTATAGGGACTTCCTTCAAAACTCCACAATTCAAGTAATTGTTTTGGTGCTGCTCGATTAACAATTTTCTTGTTAATCCATACACCACGTGCTGCATTTGCAAGTGAGGCTAAAGCAGAAACATAAGGAAGCTTTGGATAGTGGCTGAATTTTTTCGGCGTTTTCCCAGTTTTACCATAGTGTTTGAATAGATGATGAATGATCTCTTGTGACTCATAGAGTTGATCACCCGTGTTTTCATCAATCAAAAAAGGAAACTGTTTTTTACCACCTTTTTCTTTAACGATTTGTCGATATTTTTGACCACCTTTCGGACATGGATAAATTTCCACATCCAGATTCAGCATGGTAATCACTTCACGAACACGGCGACAAAAGGGTGAACCTTCAAACTCATAAAGTTTTAACGGTTTCGAAGGCTGATTCGGTTGGGGTGTTCCCATCACACCTCTTCCGCCTTCAATTAAAGTTGCAACAACAGATTGTAAAACCTTAAATTGATGATTCACCATTTTGAGCATATTGCTATCCTTTAGCAGTCAATTAGTTTTTCTTTCGCGATTACGATGCCATTATTATCAGCATAGATATAATCGCCAGAATTGATCGTCACACCACCAAAATACAATGTAATATCAACTTCACCTATGCCCTTACGATTACTTTTTTGTGGAATTGCAGCCAATGCATGCACACCTAAATCAAGTTCGGCAATTGCATCCACATCACGTACACAGCCATAAATCACCACGCCATTCCATTGGTTCTTCACCGCCGATTCTGCAATCAAGTCACCCATCAGGGCGCAACGCATAGAAGCGCCACCATCTACAACCAGCACCTTACCTGCACCATCAGTTGCCAATAGCTCTTTTACACGTGAGTTATCTTCAAAACACTTGACTGTTACAATCTGCCCACCAAAGGTTTTACGCGCACCATAACTTTTAAAAAACTTACCGTCTAATGATGGTGTTACGACCTGTAAATCTTTCTCAGGATTATCATCTAACAAGTCGCAAGTTACAAAAGGAATCGTAGTCACTGAAAATCTCCATTATTGGGTTTGTTGTATCATCAAATTATCGTACAGCTTGAATGCTGCTGTCTGAGTTTGAGCTGCATTTAGCATAGTATGCGCCAATTGTTCTGCGGTTACAGGCTTATATTTAAACGGCTTGGTCCAAGTCTTTTCAACCAATTTGAATAGCGTTTGTGCCACATCTTCTAAAACTCGTACTTCACTACGCTTACCAATTAAGAGTGACGGTTGAAAAATTGAGAGCTTATACATCGACAAGCTTTTTAAGTAGTTTTCCAACTCACCTTTAACTTTATTATAGAAAACTGGTGAATTAGCATTCGCTCCTAAAGCACTGACCACCAATAAATGAATATTTTTATCTTGGATTAAATCAGCAAAATGAGCATTAATTTCATAGTCAATTGCGTAAAATGCTTGTTTCGATCCAGCTTGTTTAATGGTGCTACCTAAGCAACTAAATGCATGAGTATAAGTGCTTACATCTTCATCATTCAAAAGCAAAAAATCTTCTAGAATAAGTTGGGTCACTTTACTATAAGATTTTAATTTATCTGAATTTTTCCTTACAACAACAGTCACAGAACTAAAATCATTTGACTGTTCCAATTCAGCCACAAGTGCTTCACCCACTAGCCCCGTAGCACCAATAACAATTGCCTTTTTGTCACCTATTCTCATTTTTATTTATTCCGAATCATAACTAAGCCTAATGTAACGTTTTCTTGCAAGATTATCACCTGTTAAATGTACTTAAAAGTATCACAAGGCTTGACTTCGGGGCTTAGTTTCCTCAAAATATGGCACTTGTTTACGGGCTGGTGAATGTTGCCAATATTTTTTGGTTTTAACTTCAGCCCGCCCAGACCAACTTATTTTCAAGGAGTGCACGAGTGGCAAACTCTGCTCAAGCTAAAAAACGTGCTCGTCAAAACGTTAAAGCACGTAAACACAACGCAAGCTTGCGTTCTATGGTTCGTACTTACATCAAACGTACTGTAAATGCGATCGCTGCTGGTGACTATGCTGTTGCTTCAGAAGCTTATAAAACAGCTGTACCTGTAATCGACCGTATGGCTGATAAAGGCATCATCCACAAAAATAAAGCTGCTCGTCACAAGAGCCGCTTAAACGCTCAAATTAAAGCATTAGCTAACTAATTTGATGCATGTAAAAAAGCCCGATTTTCGGGCTTTTTTATTATCTTCAACTTAGTAATGCAACGTTAGTAGTTTTTTAATTTTAAATTGCACAATTAAATCATACTCTTAAAAAATCTTATTTATTCTGAAAATCTTTAATAACCAATTCATGCTTTTGACCACGCCAGATCCATTTTAGCTTACTACTGCTAAAATCCTCACCTTCAAACCACACAAATAAGCCCTCCATCATCTCAGGCCAATCCGACTTATCAATTTGTGTTTGACCTGAAATCACAGCAACGATCGCCGCAATAATGGTGTCGTGACTAACAGCCAAGCTCAAACCTTGATGTTGCGTTGGATGGGTATGATATAAGAGCTCCAGAACATCAAAAACGCCTGTAATTGGATGTTTCATACCAGGCAAAGCATTATTCACAAAGCTATTAATAAACCCTAATGCACCTTGTTTACGAAAGTAAGGGGCTGCTTGCTGAATATCCAATACAAAGCTTCCGGGTTCTACTAACAATCGCTGCTCAACAATTTCGATCGTATGCGTATTTATTGCCTCGTGAATCCCATCTGCACCTTGAATCATTAATGCAGCCGTATCAACACAACGCTGAATCGGACTAGAGATACAATGTTGAATTGCTCGATCCGTATTTTTAATAAGATATTGACCCCATGCATAAGCCAAATCTCGACCTTGTTCCGTTAATTGCAAGTCATAACCAGCCAAACCCTGCCCATTCACCAATTCACGCAACGAATGGCGAGTAAACAGTGTTACAGGAATTGAGGCATCAGGAAGCAGATCAACTGCTTCAAACATGCTTTTTGGCAATAAATGCAGAGCCATATCACAATTTACAAAAGATGAGAATTTAGCTCACTATACCATGCAGACGACAAGACTCAATCTAAAATGCCTGAATGCGCCAAGGCCTCATAAGCAATTTTTTTGCAATATTGATCTCTAAAAGCAATAAAACCACCATTCAATACCGTTTCACGCTGATTGTATTGAAATGGTTTTCCATCCAGAGTCATCAATCCACCACCGATACTTTCGAGTAAAGCTTGTCCTGAACTGGTATCCCACTCTGAGGTTGGATGAAATCTTGGATAGATATCAATTTCACCTTCTAACATCATGCAGAACTTATAGGCACTCCCTGCCTCACGTCTTTCTACAGCACGATCTCGCAAAATTGGTTCGATAAAATTTTTATACTTTGGATTTTTACTGTTATGACTCAAACCAATTTGAAGCGGTGTTGTCAAATCATGTTCTTCGACCTGATATTGAAACCATTCTTGACGGCTAAAACTATACTTATTAGGTAACTGTGACTGATAGCCAATATACATGACCTGTTCACAGGGTACGGCAATAATCGCAAAAGTCGTTTCATTACCCTCGATCAAGCTTAAATTAATCGTAAATTCATCACGCTCATGAATAAACTCTTTCGTACCATCCAAAGGATCGAGCATCCAGCAACGTGACCAAGCAGATCGAGCAGAATAATCACTCTCCTCTGACAACACTGGTAACTCTGGCGTAAATTCCGCTAACTGCTTTAATAAAAAACGATTTACTTTTAAATCTGCCTGAGTCACAGGCGAATCATCACTTTTTTCCTGAATATTAAACTCACCACCCGCACAATAATTTTGATATTCTTCCAATAATATTTGACTTGCCTGCGCCATGATTGGCACAAGTTTCAGAATAAATTGATCTTGTGGGGCAAGCGTTTTAATAAACATAGATCAGCCTTATGTCATATTCAGATTTACAGCAGCAGCCTATCGCCATGTTCGACATGGATGGCACATTACTCGATTTAGCCTTCGATGATTTTATTTGGAATCATTGTTTACCTGAACGTCATGCCCAAACACATCAATGCAGTTTAGAGCAAAGTAAACAAACACTATTCCAATTTTACCAACAGCATAAGCATACACTATCTTGGTATTCTTCGGCGTATTGGACTGCTAAAGTTGGCGTAGATGTTTTACAACTACAATATGAACACCGTGAAAAAATTCGCGCACGTAAAGGTTGTCATGAATTATTAGAACAACTCAAAGCTCAAGGCTATCGCTGTTGGTTACTGACCAATGCTGATCGAGCAGGCTTACAACTGAAGCTTGAAAATGTCGAACTTAGCCCTTACTTTGAAGTCATGATCAGTAGTGAAGAGCTTGGGCATGCCAAAGAAGAAGTCGCTTTTTGGCAAAAGTTACAGCAAATACATCCATTTGATCCAGCTCAAGCAATATTTATTGATGATACGGTTGCGGTACTCCAAGGTGCTGAACGTTTTGGTATTAACCAATTGTTTAGCATTTTACAACCGTCTAGTGCTAAACCAGCTCGACTCGCTACGGAAATAGCGTATCCATCACTCGATCATTTAACCAATCTCTTTGATTATCTTGACACCAACTTACAGGTAACAGATGCCAAAACAGCATGAATCAGACAGCATGGATGCCATGCGCATTGATAAATGGCTTTGGGCTGCACGTTTTTTTAAAACACGCTCTATTGCCAAAGCCGCAATTGAAGGTGGTAAAGTCCATCACAACAATGACCGCGTTAAAGTTTCTAGAGACGTCCGTATTGGAATGGAACTCACCATCCAGCAAGGTTTTGAGAAAAAGACCGTTGTTGTGAAAGCACTATCAGCTGTTCGAGGTGGTGCTCCCATGGCTCAACTTCTTTATGAAGAAACGCCTGAAAGTATTGAACGCAGAGAGTTGCATGCATCACAGCGAAAATTGCATAATCTAGCCCGACCTGATCACCGACCAAGTAAAAAAGATCGTCGTGATATCAATCGTTTTAAACAAGAAAATGTACAATCATGGTCATATCATGATGAATAAAATTTTCTAATTTGGACGCGTCATCTTGTGTCGTATTGGCACAGATCAGATGTGGAATATACAACTAGAATCTGCCACTATACTCAAGTCCCAACAAGTTGAGATTCAATACATCCACTTGGGTTAGTCGTTAAGAAATAAAGTTTTGAGGTTTTGAGATGGATGATAATAAAAGCAAGGCGTTACAAGCAGCCTTAAGCCAAATTGAAAAGCAATTTGGTAAAAATACCGTGATGCGCTTAGGTGATAATACTGTACAAGCTGTTGAAGCAGTTTCTACAGGTTCTTTAACTCTCGATATCGCGTTAGGGATTGGCGGATTACCTAAAGGTCGTATTATCGAAATTTATGGTCCTGAATCTTCAGGTAAAACTACCATGACATTACAAGCGATTGCTCAATGTCAAAAAAATGGCGGTACCTGTGCCTTTATCGATGCAGAACATGCATTAGATCCAGAATATGCACGTAAGCTTGGCGTAGATATTGATAATCTATTGGTTTCACAACCTGACCACGGTGAGCAAGCACTCGAAATCGCCGATATGTTAGTGCGTTCGGGTGCAATCGATTTAATCGTTGTCGACTCTGTAGCAGCATTAACCCCTAAAGCCGAAATTGAAGGCGAAATGGGTGACTCGCACATGGGCTTACAAGCACGCTTAATGAGTCAAGCTCTGCGTAAAATTACAGGTAATGCGAAACGCTCGAACTGTATGGTGATCTTCATTAACCAAATCCGTATGAAGATTGGTGTGATGTTTGGTAGTCCAGAAACCACTACAGGTGGTAATGCACTTAAATTCTACGCTTCTGTACGATTAGACATCCGTCGTATTGGTCAAGTGAAAGAAGGTGACGAGATCACAGGTAACGAAACGCGTGTTAAAGTTGTAAAAAACAAAATGGCGCCTCCGTTCAAAGAAGCTGTGTTCCAAATCATGTATGGCAAAGGCACTAATCAGTTAGGCGAATTGGTTGATCTTGCTGTTCAACAAGACATCGTACAAAAAGCGGGTGCTTGGTATTCTTATCAAGGTAATAAAATTGGTCAAGGTAAAAATAACGTGATTCGACATTTTGAGGAAAATCCAGCAATGGCTCAAGAAATCGAAAAGGTCATTCGTGAACAACTTCTTACTAAAAACAACAAAGAAGCAGCTCAAACTGAAGATGAAGAAGAACCAGATTTTTTAGAAAGCTAAGCTGAAACGCCCTTCGGGGCGTTTTTCTTTCAAGAGGATATAAAACTTGTTTAATTCTGAAAAAATAGAGAAACCGAAAACACTAACAGGTGCAAGATTACGCTCTTATGCATTTGCCCTTCTTACACGTCGGGATTATTCGAAAGCAGATCTCGAAGCAAAATTAAATCAATATGCGATCAATCCAGAAGAAGTCGCAAATCTAGTTGATGAGTTAGCACAACAAAATTACCAAAGCGACCAACGTGTTGCAGAACTCACATTGGCCAGTCAACTTAGAAAAGGTAAAGGATTACAAAGAATTAAACAGGCTTTAAAAGCAAAACAACTCGATACAGAACTTATTACAGAAGAACTTTCAGAGGTCGATTGGCTAGATCAAGCTTATCAACTCAAAATAAAGAAATTCGGGATGGAAGTAGAGACTGATCCTAAACTAAAAGCAAGACAAATTAGATTCTTACAGTACCGAGGATTTGATATGGGAATAATTATGAAAGCAATTGCCCGAACGAGCGATGAAGAATAAATGGTGGCAACCCCACTAGCATGACTTCGGCACATCATAGTTCTACTACCGTTGCTACCTTCCGGTCCTGGCGGGGTTCATAGAGTACAATTGCGAAGCTACCAGCAGGGCTACCATTGCCTGACAAAGTATAGAGATTTTTACCTGAGTTGCAAGACTTGTCTCTGTTTTTAAGTGACTTTTTGATTCAATTGCTTATTTCATCAGCAAAATCTATCTCTATATTATCCGTTTAATTTAAATATGTATAAACATTAAACAACAGATAATTTCTTTATTCGAAAAATGCTTGAAGATTGTAAATGCTTATTGCATTTAAATGAGTTGCTGCTTTAATGACTAAATCAAAAACATAGATCTAGTGTGCCACAAGTAAACATGAGGACTTGTTCGCTCACGGCTTTTTAACTTTATGGATGAATTTTTATGTTAAAAAAGTATTCCGTACTTTTTACTGCCTTACTCGCTAGCGCACATTTATATGCAAATGTTCCCATTGAATCTCGTGCACTAAGCCAGACGATTGCAGATAATACAAATATCTCTAATACTGGCTCAAACCTAAATTGGGATCTCATTCAAAAGAACCAAAAACTAGAAGAAGAAGTTCGAAAATTACGAGGACAATTAGAAGAGCATGACAATTCAATTGAACAACTGAAAAAAGAGTTGGCAAATCGCTATACAGATTTAGATCAACGCTTAGAATTACTCTCTCAAAAAATTGACCCACCAGAAGAAAATACAGAACCAAAAAATAGTACGACAACTGATATAGTAAAAACAGAAACAAACTCAGCTCCAACATCAACAGCTCCTAGTCCTGTAAAACAAGACACAGTCCCTCAGACACCTGTCGTACAACCGAAGTCAAATACCGCTACCACAAGCAATACCAACAACCAAATTGAGCTAGAAAAAGCAGCATATACGGTTGCTCTAGATGCCTACAAACAAGGTGGTGCAAAAAAAGCCATCCAACCAATGCAAAATTTCATTAAGAACCACCCAAATGGAATTTATGTTGGAAACGCTTACTTTTGGCTAGCTGAGTTTTATTTAGCGGTTGAACCTGTTGACTATAAAGCAGCCAAGCAAAACTATAATATCGTAGTAACACGCTATCCCAATTCAGCAAAAGCTTCTCGAGCGGTTTATCAACTTTATAGCATTGCAAAAGAAGTCGATAAAAACACTGCTCTTGCCAATAAGTATAAAACAAAGTTGCTTAACCAATATCCACAATCCGAAGAAGCTAAATTTATTCAGAAAAAATAATGTTTATAATGCACAAAAAAGCCAGTTCATAAGAACTGGCTTTTTAAATTTCAAAGCTTAGATCAAACTTATTTGATTTTCGCCTGTGATTTTAAATAATCAGTATAGTCTTCTAGTAACTGCTGACCACGGAACTGCTGATACAACTTAGTTAACTCAGCAATTTGCTCTGGCGGTAACTCATTTGCAGCATTAGTATTCACGTTTGAAACCGCAACGATAACCAACTCATTAGGTAATTTTGCTGTCGTAGCAGACCACATACCTTCTTTAGTTGGCGCTGAAATACTGAAAGCAGCACGTTCAATTGCACGCTTTAAACCTTGAGAACGTGCAAATGTACCTGCATCTTCAAAAGTGACTTGTGATTTTGCAACAACTTGTGCGGCAGGTAACGCTTTAAAATCAGCTAAAATCTTTGCAATTTTTGCTTGCGCAGCTTTATACGCCTTTGCTTCAATGACTTTTGCTTTTACTTCAGCAGTCGCTTGATCTAATGGTTTAACACCCGCTGCATGGTAATTACGGACTTTAATCCAAATCGTATCACCATTCGCTAACTGAATATTAGAAGATGCATTACGGTCACCGTTTTTCACATCATCATTAAACAATTTTGCTTTAACATTTAAATCGCTCAAATAAGGGTTTTGAGTGGTTAAGGTCACGCCATTTAAAGATTCAACACGAGCACCCTTCACTTCTTGAGCAACCGCTTCTAAAGAGTCATTACCCACAACCATTTCATTTAAGCTATTTACAGTATCGCTAAATAAATTTGCAGTTTTTGCCTTCTGCACTTCAGCTGTTAAGCGAGCTTTCTCACTCTCAAATGAAGGAATATTTGCAACTGGTGCATTTGCTTCAATAATATGGTAGCCATATTGTGTTTTAACAGGTTTAGAAACTTCACCATTCTTTAAAGCATTAACCGCATTATCAAAGTCGGCTGAGAAAATACCTGGCGCATAAGCATCAACCAAACCACCCTGTGCTTTTGAAGTCGGGTCTTCAGAAAATTGTGCAGCCGCTTGAGCAAATGACATTCCACCTTGAATCTTGACATAAACATCATTCGCAATTTTTTGAGCTGCTGCCGCATCGCGCGCATCAGTTGTAATTAAAATATGCTTCACTTCACGTTTTGCATCTTTCTGCTGCTTTTCAACAAAAGCCTTATAAGCTTGTTGTAAATCAGCCTCAGTGATATTTAAATTAGTTTGAGGCAATAATGCTGGGCTTAAAACCACATAATCAACATCAACACTCGCAACTTGCTTAAATTCATTTTTATGCTTGTTGTAGTACTCTGTTATTTCTTGAGTCGACGCAGTCAAACCTTTTTTATAATCATCCAACTTAATACTTGCTAAATGCAAAGTACGCTGTTCTGTTTGCAAACTCGCAAGCTGATGTAAATCAGATTGACTTACCAACGCATAATCTAACAAAGTCGATGAAATCATTTTTAGGGCATGATCTTGACGCAAACTTGCGATTAAAGCTTGGTTAGTCATTCCAACTGAACGTAAATAATTTTCATACAACTTTTGAGAAAACTTTCCATTTTCTTGGAAACTTGGTTGTTGTGCCAACATTTGCTCTAGCTGAGTATCGCTTAAAGAAATACCTAATTTTTCTGCCTGTTGTTGCAATAAAGAGCGTGCAATCAGCGCATCTAAAGCTTTTTGCTGAATAACGGGCTGATTTAAAAGAGACTCATCACCCTTTACCATTGATAAATATTGATCTTTATAATTTTTAGTCGCACTTTCCAAGTCTTTATTAGAAATATCTTGTCCGTTAACGGATTTCGCAACGTCTGCTTTATTACTGCCGCTAAAATATCCTTCAATACCTACAAGCGCTAAAGGGGTCAAAAACAAAACTAATAGGACTTTGCCAAGCCAACCCTTAATGACTGTACGAAATGATTCCATAAGTATTCCAATATTTTATTTCGGGGCAATTTTAACTGAAAAACCAAAGCGAATGAATGCTGAATAAAGTATTTCATTCAATAAATAAAAAACGCACCCAAAATGGTGCGTTTTCTGATTTAAAAAGATTACGCAACTGAATCTTTTAAACCCTTACCTGGTTTAAAACTAGGTACTTTGCTTGCTTTAATTTGAAGCTCTTCACCTGTTTTAGGATTACGACCAGTACGTGCAGCACGTTCTTTAACGCTAAATGTACCAAAACCAACTAAAGTAACCGTATCACCGCTTTTAAGTGCTTCAGTGATTGACGCAATCGTTGCATCGAGTGCCTTACCAGCATCCGATTTAGATACTCCCCCTTTTTCAGCAATCGCATCAATTAATTCTGATTTATTCATGATAAAAAATATCCTCTTAATATCGTTTGTTAAGATCCAAGGCTATAGTTTAAAAGGCCATGCCGCCTTTATAGCAATGCTTTAGGGGAGAACGCAATACTAGAAAGGCTTTTTAGCAAAAATAAATACTCAAAAACCACATAAACAGACGAGCACCTATATTTTTTTACTTTTTATTCAATTTACTCTTTAATAGATTATTTTCATCAATCAATGCATCTACTTTAATATGTAGCTGAACTAAAAGTTGCTCGATATGCTGGAGATCTTTTGGAGTGACTAGACCAATACGATTCAACGAATGATTCACACCTGTGTCTAAAATTTTTTCAACTTTATCTTTAGTATCCGTCACTGATTCTTTGGCTTTCTCAGTTACTTTTCCAACAGTGTTATCAGCAAAATCTACGGTCTTGGATTCTAGCTCTTCACCCACCTTGACTAAAGAGTCAAATAATTTATTTCCCTCTTCTTCGGCGCGTGAAAAAGCACCTAATCCAGCCAGCCAAATCTGTTGCGTATACTTTTTGAAATCAAGGGCAGATTTTTTAGAACTCTTTGATTTTAGCTTAGTTTTTACCTCTGCCTCATCAGTTGGGTGTTCTACATTTGAGTTGTCCATTAACCATTACTCCCAAGCACTTTACAAACAGTATGTCGTATTTAACCATAAAAATGTTTTTATAATATCAAAGTTAAGACTTGATCGTTTTAAAAAACTGTTCTACAAAGCAATAAAGTCATGTAAATTATTTTTAACAATTGAGTATGGATACTCAGATTTACGTGCTTTATGAAATTTATAGTGTGATTGGCAAGGACAAAGAGACCTATGAGTGATACGCAACAAAGACATAAACACCCCCATTTGTTGCTAAACATTGTCATCATTGTTTTAGAAACTTTTTTTGCATTCATTCTCACGCATGATGCAACTTTACGCTTGCAAGCGAAAAAGCTTATCGATGAAAAAGTTACCATTCGAATCAACAGCTATATTCCTTTTTTTGACTTTTATGTCCAATTTACCGAAAAGGGAATTTTATTTGATATGAAAGCACTAGATCGAAAAGTTGATCTAGAAATAAATAGCACACTCATCGATTTGATTAAAATTTTCGTATTTAATAATCAGCGCAGTATTTACAATATGCGTATTTTAGGTGATGCAAGACTTCAAGAAGATGTGATGGATTTAATCCCTCACCTCACACTCACGAGTATATTCGCAAATTGGAAACAATGGTTCAATGCATTTAATAATGATGCAGAAGCTATTGCGCCTCAACAACGAATCGCGCCACTGCTTGATAAAATTGACCAGCAACGTTCTGAAATCAACACCTTACTGGTTGAGGCAAAACAATACCAGAACCGTATTCACCGAATGCAAAAACGCCAGCGCCTGATCAATATTTGCTTTGCTGTATTGAGCTTTATTTTTATTGCCTTTTTTGTTTATACTATGTGGATACAATAATTCAAATATATTTCACTTTTCACACTCATAATGACAATTTAAAACTTGACTATTTTAGTCGGAATTAATAAAATTTAGACATCTAGTCTAACCATGTGTATCGAATCATGCGCCTTACAACTCGCGGTCGTTACGCAGTGACTGCTCTACTTGATTTAGCTTTGCAGCCAACTGAACAAACGATCACGCTTGCGGAAATAGCAGCACGCCAATCCATCTCAGTCGCTTATCTAGAACAGTTATTCGCGAAACTTAAGCGTCATGAGTTAGTTTCAAGCGTTCGTGGTGCTAACGGTGGATATCATCTTGCACGCAATGCCGCTGAAATCACTGTGCTAGAAATTATCGAAGCTGTAAATGAAACTGTCGATGCGACACGTTGTGACCATAAAGGTAACTGCCAAAATGGTGCAATGTGCTTAACGCATGACTTATGGCAAGAACTCTCCCACCATATTGCCGATTATCTCGCAAAAATTTCTCTTGCAGACTTAATTGCACGTGACAACGTTCAAACTGTTTCACTACGTCAAAACTCAGCAAGTTTAGATTCAGCCCTCCTATCGGTTACAGGTATTTGACATGAAACGTCCAATTTATCTTGATTATGCAGCAACAACACCAGTACTTCCTGAAGTTGCACAACGTATGATGGAATGTTTAACCTTCGAAGGGACTTTTGGTAATCCTGCATCACGCTCGCATGCCTATGGTTGGCAAGCTGAAGAAAAAGCTGAATATGCACGTGAACAAGTTGCAAACCTAGTTAAAGCAGATCCACGTGAGATCGTTTGGACTTCTGGTGCAACTGAATCTGACAACTTAGCATTAAAAGGTATTGCTCAGTTTTACGGTTCAAAAGGCAAGCACATCATTACTAGTAAAATCGAACACAAAGCAGTGTTAGATACTTGCCGCGAGCTAGAAGAACAAGGTTTTGAAATTACTTATTTAGAACCTGAACCACGTACAGGTTTAATTACGCCTGAAATGGTGAAAGCAGCTTTACGTCCAGATACCATTCTTGTTTCGCTGATGATGGTGAACAATGAAATCGGTACGATTACTGACGTAGCGGCTATTGGCGAGCTAACACGTGCGAATAAAACATTCTTACACGTTGATGCTGCACAAGCCGCTGGTAAAGTCGAAATCGATCTTTCAACCATGAAAATTGATTTAATGAGCTTCTCTGGTCATAAAATTTATGGCCCTAAAGGAATCGGTGCATTATATGTTCGTCGTAATCCACGGGTTCGCTTAAAAGCGCAAATGCATGGTGGTGGTCATGAGCGTGGTATGCGTTCTGGTACTTTAGCAACTCATCAAATTGTAGGTATGGGTGAAGCTTTTGAAATTGCTGGGAAAACCATGCAAGCAGAACAAGAGCGTCTTCGCCACCTACGTGACAAACTATGGAATGGCTTCCAAGACCTTGAGCAAGTGTTCTTGAATGGTCATCCGACTGAGAACGTTGCAAACTATCTAAATGTCAGCTTCAACTTCGTTGAAGGCGAGTCACTGATGATGGCATTAAAAGATGCTGCCGTTTCAAGTGGTTCAGCATGTACATCTGCAACTTTAGAACCATCATACGTATTGCGTGCCTTAGGTTTATCTGACGAGTTGGCACACAGCTCAATCCGTTTCAGTTTTGGTAAATACACCACTGAGGCAGATATTGATCATGTGTTAACAATTACCAAAGCTGCTGTTGAGAAATTACGTGAACTTTCTCCGCTTTGGGATATGTACAAAGAAGGGATTGACCTTTCAACAGTTGAATGGGCTGAACACTAATTTATAAGGTGCTCTATTGAGCACTTCATTGAAAAGTATGTTTTAACCCTCATATTAATATTAGGCTGACCCCGAGGTTTGGAGAAGCGACATGGCTTATAGCGAAAAGGTAATTGATCATTACGAAAACCCTCGTAATGTTGGTGTATTAGACAAAAATGCAGAAAACGTAGGTACAGGTATGGTCGGCGCACCTGCATGTGGCGACGTGATGCGTTTACAAATTCAAGTCGATGACAATGGCGTAATTGAAGAAGCTCGCTTCAAAACTTACGGCTGTGGTTCTGCAATCGCATCAAGCTCTCTTGTAACTGAATGGTTAAAAGGTAAAACACTTGATGAAGCTCAAGCAATTAAAAATATTGATATTGCGACAGAGCTTGCGCTTCCACCAGTAAAAGTACACTGCTCTGTATTGGCTGAAGATGCAATCAAAGCTGCGATTGAAGACTATCGTGGTAAGAAAGCGAAAGCTTAATTGATGACCGAAATAATATTGGAGTTTTCATGATCCATTTAACTGAAAATGCTGCGACTCACATCAGCAATTACCTGCAAAACCGCGGTAAGGGTGAAGGCATTCGTATTGGTGTGAAAACTTCGGGTTGTTCTGGGTTGGCTTATGTACTTGAGTTTGTCGATGATATCGATACACATGATCAAGTGTTTGAACAACTCGGTGTTAAAGTTTTTGTTGATCCTAAAAGCCTTGTTTATCTCAATGGTTTAGAGATGGATTATGTGAAAAATGGTTTGAATGAAGGCTTTGAATTTAACAACCCTAACCAAAAAGGTGAATGTGGTTGCGGTGAATCATTTACCGTCTAACTAGCAACACCCTCTTTCTTTTCGTCAAAACAGTGTGTTCCGCACTGTTTTAACGTATTTATTAATAGCGGAATTCATCTCCCATGAATCATTTTGAGTTGTTCCAATTACCAGAAGCACTCGATATAGATTTAGCAGCTTTAAAAAAACAATTTTTAAGTTTGCAACAGCAATATCATCCCGATAAAGCCACTGACAAAGATCAAGCATTGATCAAGTCGAGTGAAATCAATCAAGCGTATAAAGTGCTCTCACAAGTTGATAGTCGTGCGGCGTATTTACTTGGCTTAAAAAAACAAGATCATCACTTGGATCAGTCCATTAGCGATTTTGAATTTTTACAATCTGCACTCGAAATGCGTGAACAGCTTGATGAGGCCACCTCTACCGAGCAACTTCGCACCTTAAAAGTTGAAGTTCAGCAATGGATTGACGGTTTAGTTCGTGAATTTAAAATTGATTTTGCTGAAGAAGATTGGGCTGAGGCTCGTGATACCGTTCGTAAACTACGTTTTTTTCAACGTGTAATGAATGATATTGATAAAGCTGAAGATCGTATGTTGGACGAAGAAGATAGCTTCGATCTCGATGATGATTTTTAATCCGCTGTTACCAAATATTTTCAAGGGATACCTCACGCATGGCACTTTTGCAAATTGCTGAACCAGGTCAATCTACTGCTCCGCATCAACATCGTATTGCGATCGGCATTGACTTAGGGACAACCCACTCTTTAGTGGCGACAGTGCTATCGGGAAAACCGAAAGTTCTGCAAGATGACAAAGATCGTGTATTACTGCCGTCGATTGTTCATTACGCAAAAGATTCAACGACGTTTGGTTATGAAGCCAAGCCGTTTATGATGACTGACCCCAAAAATACTGTTGTTTCAGTAAAACGTTTTATGGGTCGCTCACAAGCAGATATCAAATTCCAGCATCCGTATACACTTGTTGGTGCAGAAAATGAGATGCCAGCATTTGAAACTACTGCTGGTCGTAAAACGCCTGTCGAAATTTCTGCAGACATTTTAAAACAGTTAAAAGATCGTGCCGAAGCAAGTTTAAAGAACCCTATCAACGGTGCAGTGATCACTGTTCCAGCATATTTTGATGAAGCACAACGCCAAGCGACACGTGATGCTGCTCAACTTGCAGGTTTAAATGTTTTACGTTTGTTGAATGAACCTACTGCGGCAGCTGTTGCCTATGGATTAGACCAAGATACTAACTTGAGCACCGATCGTAACTACGTGATTTACGACCTTGGTGGTGGTACATTTGACGTTTCTATTTTACGTTTCTCACAAGGTGTTTTTGAAGTTCTTGCGACTGGTGGACATACCGCACTTGGTGGTGATGACCTAGACCGCTTAATCGTAAAATGGGCAAAAAAACAGCTTAATATCGAAACTTTAAGCGATGAAGAATATGCTGTTTTTGTTGTTGCAGCGCGTCAAGCCAAAGAATATTTAACAAATCATGAATCTGCTGAATTAAAATTACTGGATGATCGACTCACTTTAGATCGCCCAACTTTTGAATCGATTATTCAAGTTGCACTCGATAAAACCATGAGTGTATGTAAACGTGTACTGCGTGATGCTAAACTTGAACTCGATGAAATCGAACATGTGGTTTTAGTAGGTGGTTCAACACGTTCATATGCCGTACAAAATGCTGTACGCGAATTATTTGAACGTGAACCACTCTGTACGATCAATCCTGATGAAGTCGTTGCAATTGGCGCATCTATTACCGCCAACCAGCTCATTGGCAACAGTCAAGATGGTTCATTATTACTTGATGTCACGCCACTTTCTCTTGGTCTAGAAACCATGGGAGGATTGGTTGAACGATTAATTTCAAGAAATACCGCAATTCCAGTCGCACGCCGTCAAGAATTCACCACTTATCAAGATGGACAAACAGCGATGTTAATTCATGTGGTACAAGGTGAACGTGATTTAGTCGAGCATTGTCGTTCATTGGGTCGCTTTGTTTTACATGGCATCCCACCAATGACTGCTGGTCAAGCACGCATTGAAGTGACCTTCCAAGTTGATGCGGATGGCTTACTGACAGTATCTGCGAAAGAAACCACTTCTGGTGTTCAAGCGCAAATTGATATCAAACCATCTTATGGTTTATCTGCAGCGGATACTGAACGCCTCTTGGTTGAAGGTTTCCAACATGCGGAAGAAGACAAACAATTGCGCCATCTGCAAGAAACAAAAGTGGAAGCACAACGTGAGTTGGAAGCTTTAGAACAAGCGTTAAAAGCAGATACCGATTTACTCTCTCAGCAACAGGCCCGCGACTTAATTCTTGCTGCTGAAGCGTTAAAAGCTCGTCTGAAGACCGATGAGCTTGCGGCGATTGAACATGCTGTTCAACAACTTAAAATTCACAGCGATGCGTTTGCAGCACTTCGTATGAATCGACATATTGACCATGCCTTAAAAGGTACAAAACTTGAAGATTGGTCAAACTCAAACTAAAGGTATAGGTGATCAATATGCCACGTATTAAAGTTCTTCCTCATGCACTCATTTGCCCTGAAGGTGCAGAATTTGAAGTCGAACAAAACGCCAATTTATGCCAAAGCTTATTGAAACAAGGCATTAAAATTGAACATGCTTGCGACATGTCTGCGGCATGTACAACTTGCCACGTGATTGTTCGTAAAGGTTTTGACAGCCTTGAAGAAATGAACGATGTTGAAGCAGATCTACTTGATCGTGCATGGGGTTTAGAGCCTGACTCTCGCCTGTCATGTCAAGTTGAGATCGTTGATGAAGATTTAGAAATTGAAATTCCGAAATATACGATTAATCATGCTTCGGAAAATCACTAAGCTTCATTCATAAAAAACTCCTCTTTATTAGAGGAGTTTTTTAATCCAAGTTTATTGATCAACATCACAATCCTCAAAATATTGCCAAATAGACTCCACATGATCTCTATAAGCACCTTTATCTATAGGTAGATCATATAATATTTGCAAATCTGGATTATATTTGAGTAATTGTGCCATATTGGTCAATTGAATATTCTGCTCAAAATCCAAACTATTTTCAGAAAAATCATGTGCATCCACATGACAATACATTTGCCAGTCTCCGCCTGCGTGAGATACCCAACGTATTGGCAATTTTCCATCAATAACACAAGAACAGGCAATAACCCCTAAATATTGTGGGAATGCTTTGTATGCTTGCGGATTAAAATCTCTGGTGAAAGGCGTCGCATCCATCACTTCCTGATAGCCTGTAAATGCAATTCCTCGTTTCGCAAAGAAATTTTCAATATCACCATCTTGACGTTTTGCATTATTCAACCAGATTACTTGCCACTCAGTTAGACGTTCTCCACGATCAGCAGTAAATACACCTGTTTGAGGTTCATTAATCCAACAGCTTTGACGTATCAAAACCAAAGGATGTTCCGCTCCAGCTGTTTGTTCGGAAAACTGTTGAGCATCTTCATAAGTGGAAAATGCACAATAATAATCTTGCCCCTCATATTCATCTAGCGCACCACGTTCTGGATGACACCAAACTCGATATTCAAGAACATCATCATAAAAATAACCTGCACCAGACTTTACCAAAGCAGGATACTCACCCACCATGTTCTCATCAATAGCCAATGGATACTTTGAAACGAATGCAGACATATTTCAACTCTATAATTAATTATTGAATATTTTTATCTTACTTCATCATCCAAAGTCAGTTTTGGAATACCCTGAGCATTGGTAATTTTTTGTTGTGTTTTGATGCGCTGGACCATATTCTCCAAAATTTCAACCAATTCTGGATATTCATAATTCTGTACTTCCTCTAAGTTCAAAACCAGATGGAAGCCTTTATAATCGAAATCAAACCATTTTTGTGTATCGGATTTCTTACCTGTGAATTTTTCCATTACCTGCCACGTTTTAACAGGTCCTTGAATCCCTTTTAAATAAATTGGCACTTTCGGTACACATAAAAATTCATTTTTAATTAGCTGATGGGTGTCATCCGCAATCAGGATTTCATCAACTTCAGCAGCAGACTGCAAACGCGCTGCTAAATTTACATCTCGACCAACGATGGTATAAGCCATACGATGTGAAGCCCCGTAGTTACCTACGTGACAATAACCCGTACTAATACCCATTCGAATGTGCAACGCTGGATAGCCCATTTTCTTCCAACGCTCACGCAACAATTTCATTTGCTGACGCATTGCGATCGCCATTTCTACACATGACTTCGCATCTTGTTCAACACCCTGAGAATTTGGATCACCGAAGAAGATGAGAATCGCATCGCCCATAAACTTATCAACGGTTGCTTCATACTGTTTTGCTATTTCAGTCATATGACTTAAATAATCATTAAGTAAAAAAGCTAAATCATCAGGAATAAGGCTTTCTGAAAGCTCAGTAAACCCTTGAATATCGGAGAAGAAAATGGTTAATTTTTTACGTTTATATTCAATTTTAGCTTGAGCTTCCCCACGCATGATCGACTGCCATAATTGTAATGGCGCATATCGACTCAATTGGTTAGCAAAAGCAATGTAGCGTGTCATTTGGTTATGATAATGCTGACGCTGTTGGCCTAAAATATTGATTTTTCTATGTTGATAATAGTTACCAATCACGATAAACATCATCAAACCAAATAAACTAACGACAGTCAGTTCTGGATTTGTAGGCTCGAAATATTCTTCAGCAGCAAAAATTGTAAAAGTACAAAAGTAAAAAGTAAGAACACCGATCAGTCCGATTAAACACGCAACAGGGAGTGTAATTTTATTATTTAAACCAACATAAAGAAGCCCAAATAAAATCGTAAAAGTAGGAACTAAACTTAGGTGTAACCCTGCAAGTACAATTGCAACGATGACCGCTTCAAAAGCAAAGAGTACATTTTTTTGAGTATTTTTATCATATTTATACTGAAGCCATTTTTCTAATTTGGGACAAATAAGAAAATGGATCAATAAAAAAGGAAGGATGTAAAGCTGATAGTTAGCACTGGGAGAGGTAAATGCATAGATGACTAAAATCAGTGACAAGATCGAATATCCCATCAAACGATGAAAATAAGCGAACTGTCTAGGTTCTTTATCTATTAACCTATCTAGTGACACCCTACCCTCCTTCCTTGTTATAGAAGACTGTTTTTTATTCTATTTTCTAAATCAGTCCATACGCCAGTCAAATGGCATATCGCCTTGACCACGCAATGCAAGCATTAATGTTTGACGCATATGTGCGAGTACATCATTGCTATAAGGTACGGCTGGCGTTCCCCAAACTGGTTTAGGCCATGCAACATCATTTTGATAACGTACAACATGATGAAAATGCAGTTGTGGCACGACGTTACCGAGTGCTGCAACATTCATTTTGTCTGCACGGAATACGCGTGCCAATTGGCTCGATAACCAGCTTGATTCACGTAAGAATTGCTCTTGATCAGCTTGGCTTAATTCATATAACTCGCTAATTCCCGGTACACGTGGTACAAGAATCAACCATGGAAATTGCATATCATTCATTAAACGACATGTTGAAAGCGGAAAGTCGCCTACAAAAAATGTATCTTGAGCAAGTTGTGGATGCAAACTAAACATATCTTTATAAATGATGCATAATAATGATGATCAATACTATCACATCAGTTTTGATGTGAATATTATTAGTCGCCTGTTTGATTACAAATAACAATGATTTTCCTTATTTATTACATCGACATCAGACAAAAAGCAAATTCTTTGCTTAAAGGGAATCCAAGCTGTTCAATTCGTCAGCAAAAAATTTACTTTTCAACTAACTATGTAGTTCGTTGAGTAGTTTATTCAATAGATCAACAATAAACTGAATCCGCTTATCGTACTCAGCCATTTGCACTGTGATCTTTAAGCGTTGACCACCTTCCATACGATAGTAGGTTGGATTCTTTTGCATTAATTGAATGATACTGATTGCTTGCACTGGTGTGTCTGGCGAAAATTCAATGTATCCACCATTAGTATTGACATCAATCTTAGTAATCCCTAGCTGCTCTGCCTTCAAACGTAATTGATGCACACTAAACAATTGTTTGACCGACTGTGGTGGAATACCGAAGCGATCAATCAACTCCATACGAATGTTGTCGAGTTTCTCTTGTGTATCAGTATTACTAATGCGCTTATAAAACAACAAACGTTGATGCACATCACCCAAATAATCATCTGGAATCAAGGCTGGCATATGTAGATTAATTTCTGCGGTCAATGATAAAGGTGCGTCAAAGTTTGGCGTTTTGCCTTTTTGGATGGCTTTGGTCGCTTTCTCTAACATTTCCATATACAAGCTATAACCAATCGCTTGCATCGAACCACTTTGCTGCTCACCGAGTAATTCACCCGCACCCCGAATCTCCAAGTCTTCAGTTGCAAGCATGAATCCTGCACCTAACGTCGAGGCACGCTGAATCGCATCTAAACGTTTTTCTGCATCGCCTTTGAGATGTTTAAGTGATGGAACCAATAAATAGGCATACGCTTGGTGGTGTGAACGACCGACTCGACCACGTAATTGATGCAATTGCGCTAAACCCAGTTTGTCTGCACGTTCAATAATAATGGTATTGGCATTTGGTACATCAATACCCGTTTCGATAATGGTTGAACATACAAGAACATTATATTCTTTGTGATAGAACTGCTGCATGACCTGCTCAAGTTCACGTTCGCGCATTTGTCCATGTGCAACTGCAACACGTGCTTCTGGGACTAAATTACGAATCGTTTCTGCTGCTCTTTCAATGGTTTCAACTTCATTATGTAATAAATAAACCTGACCACCACGTAACAACTCACGCAAAATCGCTTCTTTAATTGAGTCATCCGTATGTTCTTGAACAAAAGTTTTGACGGCTAAACGGCGGGCGGGCGGCGTTGCAATAATCGAAAGATCTCGCATTCCAGAAAATGCCATATTCAGAGTTCGTGGAATCGGCGTCGCCGTTAGCGTCAGCATATCCACATCGGCACGTAAGGCTTTAATCCGTTCTTTATCACGAACACCAAAACGATGTTCCTCATCAACAATCATTAATCCAAGATTCTTGAATTGAATGTTTTCTTGCAGGATTTTATGTGTTCCCACCACAATATCAACTTTGCCTTCAGCTAAGTCTTCAATCGTTTTCAGATGCGTTTTATTACTACCAAAACGAGACAGCACTTCAATGCGCACCGCAGTATCAGCAAAACGATCTTTAAAGGACTCATAATGCTGCTGTGCCAATAGCGTAGTAGGAACTAATACCGCAACTTGCTTGTTGTTTTGGACTGCAACAAAAGCTGCTCGCATCGCCACTTCGGTTTTACCAAAACCGACATCACCGCAGACCAAACGATCCATTGGTTTGGCAAGCTGCATATCATGGAGGGTTGCTTCAATCGCGTTGGCTTGGTCTAAAGTCTCTTCATAGGCAAAACCACTAGAGAATTGCATATATCCAGTATGATCGAGCTCAAAAGCAAAACCCGGTTTCGATTGACGACGGGCCTGAATATGTAACAACTCAGCCGCAACATCATGGATTTGCTCTAAAGCTTTCCGCTTGGCTTTACTCCATGTATCTGTACCTAATTTATGTAAAGGTGCTAAGTCAGGATCGCCACCACTATAACGGCTGATCAGGTGTAAATTGGTGACAGGCACATAAACTTTTGCACCATCTGCATAATCGAGCTGTAAAAACTCATGATCCTGTTGATCAATTTCTAAGGTAATTAAGCCTGCATAACGCCCAACACCATGATCGATATGTACTACAGGTGCACCAATACTCAGTTCGGTTAAGCTTCGAACAAGAAATTCTTCAGAAACTTCTTGCTGACGCTTACGACGTCGTTGTACTACCCGATGTTCATAGAGTTGATTTTCAGAAATGACTGAGAGTTGATTGCTGAGCACGAGTCCACGATCTAATGGCGCGCTTGTGATTGCAACTTGTAGCTTGTCTTTCTGAAATTGGACAAAACTCTCTACATTTTGAATTTCACCTAGAACTGAACGTAATGCATCTTTTAAGGTTTCACGCCGACCTGCACTTTCTGCTACCAATAAAACAGGATGTTTAACTTGGTCGATATAATGTTTAACTGCTTCAAAGGGCTGTTCTTTTTTAGGATCAACTGCAAGCTTTGGTGGTTGTTCTGCTGCAAGATTTAAAACACCTACTTTTTCGTCAAATGCTTCTGCTGAAGCTAAAATCCTTGGAAATTGGTTTAATGCCTGTAACACATGATTTGGCATTAAAAACAGCTCTTCAGGCGGAAGAATTGGTTGGTCGATGTTATGACGGCGATCTTCATAACGACGAACCACTTCTTTCCAAAAATTGATTAATTCATCTTCAATTTCGTTATTTGTAATGACAACGCAATTCTTTGGTAAGTATGTCATAAGCATACTTTGCGCTTCCATCACCTTTTTCTCAAAGAATAAAGGTAAATAAAACTCTAATCCCGGTGTTGCAATTCCTTCAAGTACATCTTGATAAATTGGGTTTTTCTTAGGATTCGCAGTTGGAAAACTTTCTGCGTAACGATCTCTAAAGGTAGAACGTCCCTCTTTTAAAGGAAATTCTTTTGCTGGTAAAACAGTGAAGTTTTTTAAAGACTCAGTGGTTCTCTGCGTTTCTGGATCAAAAAATTTTAAGCTTTCAATTTCATCATCAAATAAATCAATTCGAATCGGTTGATCTTGTCCAGATGCATAAATGTCCATGATACTGCCACGAACTGCAAATTCTCCATGATCATAAACAGTATCAACCAAACGATAACCCGCCTGCACCAGTTGCTTTTTCTGTGCTTCCAAATTAAGCCGTTGTCCAACTTTAATATCAAAGTGTTCACCAACCACCCATGAGTACGGTGCAACACGTTGCGCTAAGGTACTGGCAGAAACCAGTAGAATACCCTTTTGTGGCATATTCGCTAAAATCGCCAAACGTTCAGAAACAATATCTTGATGCGGAGATAAACGGTCATAAGGCAAAATTTCCCAATCAGGAAAAATCGTTGGTTTTATTCCGTAAAATTCTAGTTCACTTTCGAGCTGAGCAAGATGCTGATTATTTCTCGCAACAATCACATATAGATTTGAACTTTTCGTGGCAATTTCTTTAAATAATAATGCTGCTGATGATCCACGTAAGGAACCAATCCAGCGCTTTTCGCCTGCTTTGAATTGTTGTAGGTTTAATTGAGAGATTTCTTGTTGAAACATAGAGAAAATCATGTAATCGAAAAGACAATGCGCTTAGTTTAGCATGGAGTTTTTTTAGGGATGAGAATTTTCTATTCTGTTTGAGATCTACTTAGGCTATTTAGCTTCTAAGACAATTGATCAGCTACCATATAGATCAATATATAAAAGAAATAACGAAACCATGAATTATCACAAAAGTTTTCCAGAAATGATCCGTATCCATAATAAGTATCAAAAATCCTTTTTATTTTAATCAATTATGTGCTTTTAAGGCATTGTTTAAAAGAGTCTACTAAACAATGCCTTTATTTATATATCAAGATGCAAATTTCACATCAGGAAAGAAACGCTCTTCTACCATGTCATAACACCATTGGAAGATAAAGGTATAAACCAAAATACACATCGTTAGACCAAAATCTAAAATTAATGCATCAATAAAGCTCATCTTCATCATATAAGCAATAATTGGAATGGTCGCAAGCATCAAACCACCCTCAAAACCAACCGCATGCAAGATACGCACAGGAATCGTTCGTTTCCACTGATATTTATGTTCAACTCTCTCAAAATAATGGTTAAAAATCATATTCCAAATCACTGAAATGATGGCCATGATTACACCTAGAATACCAGTCACCTCTAAAGGCATACTAAAAATAAAACTTAACGCAATTGCGATGATGACCAATAAGATCACTTCATAGCTAATTGCATGAATGAGTCTTCTTCTGGAAATCAACATTTTCTAACACTCTTTTATTTGGATACGCGCCATTTTATTTTTATAATTTTGATTAATCCAATCAGGTTCTTTCACTTTTTTTGATAGATTGGTTTTGACAGATGAATATTAATCAAGAACAACTTCTAATGTTTCAGACCGTAATCGAAACAGGTTCATTTTCGGCTGCTGCGCGGAAACTCGGCAAAGTTCCTTCGGCAGTGAGTATGTCAATTGCCAATTTAGAAATTGATCTGAATCTCAATTTATTCGAGCGAATTGGACGTGAACCTACACCAACACCTGCGGCAATGGTTTTATATGAGAAAACTCAAAAACTTTTGATTGAAATCAATCAATGGAAACAACATGCTCATGCACTCAGCGCTGGACTAGAGTCAACTTTAAACATTGTCGTGGTTTCTGAATTGCTACATACCAATTGGACCGATTACATTACGTTGCTTGAACAACATTTTCCAAATCTGACTATTAATATTTTTTCTGCTCCTCAGGAAGATGCTTTACAGATGTTACTGGATCAGTCTGCACAACTTGCACTGATGTTTGAACGAGAACAATTAGATAGTCGTGAACAATTTGTTGAATTAAAAAAAGAAGCTCTTGTTCCAGTGATTGCTCAAGGTCATGCTTTAGCCCAATTTGAGCAAATCTCATTTGAGCAAATGGTGCAGACACGCCAAATCGTGGTCGCTAGCCGTGACCATAGCATTAAACCTGAATTGTTATTTTCTAAAGATTATTGGCGTACAGATCATCATCATTCTGCTTGTATGATGATTCTTCGGAATTTAGGTTGGGGTGTTTTGCCCTTAGAAATGTTTAATGAAAACCCTGAATTAAAGAAAAAATTAAAAGTTTTGCAACTTTATGATTTCACCCCAAAGTTTGAATACTATGTCGATCTAGTCTGGAGTCGAGAAAGCAAGTTAGGTGTTGCTGCTAGATTTTTGATTGAGCACATTCGACAACAACGGCAACAACCTAGGAAAAGCGACTAAATTACTCAGATTTAAATGTATTGAAAGCGATGCTTTGCTTTCCTGTAGATTGTGCTATAAAGAAGTTATCCATAATTTTTTTTAAGTAAGAACGCTATATCAATGACTCAGACTGCATTACACCAATTAAAAAATTTAACAACCGTTGTTGCCGATAGTAGTGATCTAGAAGCGATTGAAAAATTTCGTCCCTTAGATGCAACAACCAATCCATCACTTATTACAGCAGCGGCTGAACAACCTGAAAGTAAGCAACTGATTGAAGAAGCTTATACACAAGCAAAACAAGAAGGTTATCAAAGTGATGAACTGATTGAACGCACCATTGATATTTTGACAGTGAAGTTTGGCGTTGAAATTTTAAAATTGATCGATGGACGTGTTTCAACTGAAGTCGATGCTTCTCTTTCTTATGATACTGATGCGACGATTGCCAAAGCGCGTGAACTTTCTAAACTTTACCAAGGCTATGGTATTGAGCAATCTCGTATCTTGATCAAGATCGCGTCAACGTGGGAAGGCATTCAAGCAGCTAAAGTTTTAGAGGCTGAAGGGATTCCATGTAACCTCACCTTGTTGTTTGGTTTGCATCAGGCTCAAGCTTGCGCAGATGCAAAAGTAACCCTAATTTCTCCTTTTGTCGGTCGCATATTAGACTGGTATAAAAAAGCGGAAGGCGTTGAGCAATACCCGATCGAAAACGATCCAGGTGTTCTTTCAGTCAAGAAAATTTATAACTATTACAAACAACACGGCATTGCGACACAGGTCATGGGTGCAAGCTTCCGTAGTACAGCACAAGTCCTCGGTTTAGCAGGTTGTGACTTACTGACAATTGCACCAAATCTATTGGCCCAACTTGAACAAGATCAACAGGTTGTTGAAGCTCAACTCAGCTCAACTTCGGCGCAACAAGCTGAGAAAATTGAACGTACGGCTCAAAGCAAAGAAAGTTTTAAAGCTGAACTTGAGCAAGATTTAATGGCTTTCCAATTACTACAAGGTGGTATTGATGGCTTTATCAAAGCACGTGATCATTTGAGTTTATTACTGCGTCAATCTTTTGGTATTGATGCAGAGATTCGACCTTAATTAGTTTATTTTTCACCTATAAAAACCGATTTTTGTTATATTAATGAAAATCGGTTTTTAATGAGTAGATTGTGTTCGGCATAACAGATTTAACCACTTTTATTATTGGTACAATCTTAATTGTGTTATTGCCTGGCCCAAACTCTTTATATGTGATGTCGGTCGCTTCACGCTATGGTATTCGTACAGGTTATGCTGCGGCATGTGGCGTATTCACAGGTGATTCTATTTTAATCCTGTGTACGGTCTTAGGTGCGGCATCATTATTAAAAGCCTTCCCGATTTTATTTATCGTTTTAAAATTAACAGGCGCTTGTTATCTCGCCTATCTAGGCTTTAAGCTATTACAGAGTGCCTATCAGACATGGAATAAGCCTGCACACCCTACAGAAATGACTGATTTACCTCGTTTAGATCAAATTCATCCCTATCGTACCGCACTCAGTATCAGTTTACTCAATCCTAAAGCGATTCTGTTTTTCCTGTCTTTTTTCGTGCAATTTGTACAACCCAATTATGCTTATCCAGCACTCAGCTTTCTGATCTTAGCCATTATTGTGCAACTGGTCAGTTTTACCTATCTGACAGCTCTGATTTTTTCAGGTGTTAAATTAGCAAACTTTTTCAAACATAATTACAAACTTGCCGCTGGAGGTGTTTGTAGCGTGGGTATTTTATTCTTTATTTTTGGATTACGGTTGGCAACCTCTACCCTTACATAATAATGTTTTGATCATATGATCAATTAATTCAATCATTTTTAAACTACGATTTCCGCTGAATTAACGATATACTTTTCAACAAATTTTAATCAAGTATAGATGCCTTGATGCAACGTCTAATTCAAGATTTTTCGATTCCTGCCGTTTTTGCTGGTTTTATTACCTTCCTGATTGGAATTAGCGTTTCTGCTGTATTAGTGATCCAAGGCGCACAATCTTTAGGTGCAAATACAGCACAAATCAGCTCTTGGTTTTGGGCATTAGGTTTAGCGATTGGATTATCAGGACTCATCTTATCTTGGAAATATAAATATCCAGTTGCTACAGCATGGTCAACCCCAGGGATTGCACTGATCATTGCATCGACTGGCCATTATGATTTGTATGAAGCAATTGGTGCTTTCTTAATTTGTGGCGTCGCAATCGCAATCGTTGGATTTTCAGGCATTTTCCAAAAGTTACTGGCGCATATTCCTCAAAGCCTCACATGTGCGATGCTTGCTGGGATTTTATTAAAATTTGGAATTCAGATTTTTAGCAGCTTAGAAAGTCAACTCGGCTTTATCTTAAGCATGTTAGCAATTTATCTTGTGTCAAAACGCTTATTGCCTCGTTATAGCATTGTGCTGACAGTGATTTTAGGTGCAATGATTTGCCCGCTCTTTATTGATTTTCAATTACATTCAATCACTTGGTCTTTTACTCAACCTGTATGGATGCAACCTTCATTTTCATGGTCTGCATTACTGGGTCTAGCCTTACCCTTGTTTGTCATCAATATGACTTCACAAAATTTGCCCGGTATTGCCATGATTAAAAGCTATGGTTATCACCCACACGTCAATCAAATTGTAGGCTGGACAGGCATTGCACATACGATTTTTGCTCCTTTTGGTTGTTTTTCGATCAATTTAGCCGCGATTAGTGCAGCGGTCAGCTTAGATGAACAAGTGCATCCTGATCCGAGCAAACGCTATATTGCAGGTATAAGCTGTGGTTTGTTTTATATTTTAATGGGGCTTTTCGCTGCAACCTTAGTCAGCTTACTCATGTCATTTCCGCCTATTTTTATTGTTGCACTTGCAGGTATTGCCCTATTTGCCACGATTAGCCATAACATTGCAGTGGCTTTTGCAAACGTAGAAGAACGAGAAGCAGCATTACTCACCTTTTTATGTAGCGCATCAGGAGTTCAATTTTGGGGAATTGGTTCTGCATTTTGGGGGCTTTTATTGGGTATTTTTGTTTTAGTTTTATTCAAATTTAAATTAAAAAATAAGTCTTAGTCTAGCTAGCTAAGACTTATTTAAATCCATTTTATTTCAAAATCGATTTACCTATCTTCTACATCCTTTTCAGTTTCTTCACCATTTAAAATTCGTCCTGCTTGTTTAGGTCGAATCAATGGTGCTGTAGGTCGAGGATGAGAATGTGAGTATTGTAAACCCACCCCAGCATAGACATCATCCGCAGCAATTTCAGTTTCAAAACGCTCATTATCACGTTCTCGAATTTCATTTGAGATCATACGAACTTCATGTTCATCGACACCTAATTGCTCTAAAATGACTTCACCGAATTTAACCGCAGATTCAAAGGTTTCACGAATCATATAATCGACTTTTTGTTTGACCAAATGTAGTGAATGCTCTCGATCATAAGAACGAACCAAGACTTTGGCTAATGGAAATTCATGTGTCACCAATTCCACAATTCGATTGGTTGTTTGTTTACTGTCGACACAGATGACGATTGCTTCTGCCGCCGAAGCCCCTGAAGCATGTAAAATATCGAGACGACAGCCATCACCATAGTAGATTTTAAAACCAAATTTTTCTGCGTTTTGAATCATGTCGATGTCATTATCAATAATTGTCACATCAACCCCTCTTGCCAAGAGTAATTGACTTGTCACCTGACCAAAACGACCAAAACCAATCATTAGAATACTGCCACTTAGACCTTGAGCTATATCAACGTTATCAAGAAAAACTGAATCTTTGGTTTCGGTAAATCGTTTAAAAAGAATGCCTAAGATTGGGGTTAATACCATAGACAGTACAATAATTGCTGTTAGATTCGACTTAACTGTATTATCAATCACCTGAGCAGTGACCGCAGCAGAAAACAGAACAAAAGCAAACTCACCGCCTTGCGCCATCAATAAAGCACGATCCAAAGCTTCCGTATGTCGACTTTGGGTTATTCGCGCAACGATATAAATCATGAGTGATTTCGCAAACATCATTGCAATAACGCCACTGACAATCAGTTGCCAGTTTTGCTTCACGACCGATAAATCCAGTGACATTCCAACACCAAGGAAAAAGAGCCCCAATAAAATTCCTCGAAATGGTTCAATATCGGCTTCAATTTGGTGTCTAAAAGTTGATTCTGATAGCAACACGCCTGCAAGAAATGCCCCCATTGCCATAGATAAACCACTGACTTGCATCAATAAAGCAGCACCCAACACCACTAAAAGTGCTGCAGCCGTCATTACTTCTCGTGCTTTTGCCGCAGCAAGCAATCTAAATAAAGGATTGAGCAACCAATAACCTGCGGCGATTAAACCTGCAATTGCAATTAAACCAATGCCAATATTTTCTAAACGTGCTGAACTGCTTTCCACCACAGGATTCGGTGCCATAAAAGCAACAATTGCCAGTAATGGGACAATTAATAAGTCTTCAAATAATAAAATCGCGACAATCTTTTGACCTTGTGGCTGGGCAATATCCCCACGATCACCCAAGAGTTGCATCACAATTGCGGTAGACGTCAGTACAAAACCTGCTGCACCAATAAATGCAACTTGCCATTTAAATCCAAATAAAAGCCCCACACCTGTCAGTGCTGCCGCACAGGCTACAATCTGTAAAGTGCCTAGACCGAAGATTTCACGTCTGAGTCCCCATAAATGTGAAGGCTGCATTTCCAGCCCAATCACAAACAGGTACATGACGATTCCTAACTCTGCGATGTGTAAAATTGATGCGGAGTCTTGGAAGAAAGCAAAGCCAAATGGTCCAATGATCAAGCCTGCAATTAAGTAACCCAGTACCGAACCCAAACCTATTCGTTTAAAAATAGGGACTGCAATCACAGCTGCAGCCAATAAAACCACGGGTGCAATTAAGCTGATTGAATGTGCCTCTGAACTCATGTTGTTCTCATTTTTATCAATGCGATTTTATTCTATGTGAAAGCTTAAAAGACTGATATATCATTTATGAGACATCGCCTCTCAATTCATTTATTTTCATGTGGATAGAAACAAAAAAGCCGTCAACCATGACGACTTTTTTGTGTTCATCTTGAAAATCTAAAGTTACAACTCACGTACAACTACACTTTTTGCGATTTTGTCATGCCAGCCTTGTTTTTTACTATCGAATGCAATCCAGATAAAACCGAGAAAGAAAACCAGCGTAGATGGAAAATAACCAATATAACGAAGAATAGCTTGCCCAACCGTGAGGTTTTCGCCTGTTTTTTCATCCAGTACCTTTAAACGTAATAAACGTTTTCCAGGTGTTCCTGCAAATTTTACCCAGCATACAATATAAAAAACTGCACCAATAATCTGGCCAAGCCAATCTGACCATGTCCAGCCTGTAAAACCACTTGCAGCATTTGGTGCGATAATCATCATGATCGGAATCAAAGCGACAATCAGAATAATCGAATCAATAATAGACGCAAGAAAGCGTATCCAAAAACCTGCATATTCGTATTTATGTGACATTTTCCCCTCTCATTTTATTTCTATAAGAATCAATATTTATACGTGATATTTACCTAAGCATATTATTTATACCGTATTTTGTTTTAATTCACGATCAAAAAATTCAACTGTACGTTGCCAAACCACCTTTGCTTCAGGTAAACCACGACTGACACTGCGGAATCCGTGTGGCATGTTATAGGTATAGGCTTCAACCCGATCACCCAGTTGCTGAATCAGTTTGTTGCGCTTGGTTGTTGGACAGAATGGATCAACGTTTGACCAATGCCCCTGCAAAATGCGAATGTCATCCAGAGATTCTTTTTTCGGTACGCCTGCACCTTGAATTCCCAGTGAATGATGATAAACCACAGGTGCCAGCATGTCCTCACGCTTGGCCATTTGAATCACATAACCACCCGTTAAACATTGTCCCAGCATGCCCAAGCGACCATTTGAGCGTGGATCAGCTTTTAACGCATCAAGTAACACATGAATTTCTTTATTCATATCGCTATCGGCAGCATTGATTCGCCCAGCCTTACTGACCATTGCCCGAATACAATACTTGACTGCACCACCACTAAATAAATTGGGTACATAAACCAGATAGCCACGATTTGCCAAGTCCTGTGCATCTTCCCGATACACATCCAGTATGCCAAACAATTCATGCAGCAATAAAATAGCAGGCGTTTTTTCAGAGCTTTGTGCAGGTGCATACACTTCAACTTCGATTTTACGTGTCGGTAATGTGATTGTTTTTATTTCCATTTCAGCTATCCATTCTTTTAAATCGCTTTTATATTATTTTTGACAATATTAATTGTCAAATAAAAAAGAGCATCAATAGATGCCCCAGCTAAGATTAGAGTAAATTTTTAAAATTTCAGTATACCATTGGCAGTTAATATTTTCGTTGGATCAGCTTGTTGAGAAAGTTTTACATCTTTAAATGTTAATGTACGGTTTGCTGTGTCCAAACTTAATCCAGGGCATACCGAAGTTTCCGAAGCATATGTTCCACATTGATACCAAGTCATTGAACCTAGTACAAATGAGATATAAGTAGCAGTCGCATTAGCTTTGGTAATCGTTATACCATCCTCTAGTGGTGGATTTGCTTTATGGGCGAACTGTACATTTACAGTTTGATTAGATGCGTTAAACTGCCCAACTCTTGGTGTCGCCCATACAGTTGAGTTATGTTCGAATATCAATGGCGCAGCTAATCCAGTAATGGTGATACAACCCCATTGATTGGTACTATTTGCACAGCTTGTAGCAGGTGTCGGTGTAGTCTGCTGACTGTTATCTAAATACATCAACAAACTATTATTTTTAACTGTTAGATCTTGCGTTGTCCCACTGACTGCTTTTAATACAGTATTATTAAAATAGAAGCTTTTTGCAGGTTTTGAATTGATCTGTCCATCTTTTACGGTTACACCATTACAGGCAGGATTTGTTCCCACACCACATGCCCAAGCATAACTATTATTTTCAACAGCAACACTTTTCACAACTGAATTTTCAACCGTGATTTTTACATTTTCTTTTTTATCAGCATTAAAAAATGTATAAATATCAGGTGATGTAATTGCAACTGAACTTGCCTTACTAAAGCTACAGAAATCATTCGGGGCATTCTTAAAGCCAAGCTTATCATCCGCACCATTTGACTCGCAAAGTTGTGGAGAGGCTGTGGCTTTTTCACCATAAAAACCTGTAAAATCTGCACTTTCTGCAGAATATTTACCTGCATTGTCTTTAAATAGTGTCACATATCCCTTATCAGTAATTACATAATAATTTGTACCATTTTGCTGAACGTTTGCACCGCAAACTTCTGCAATGGTTGCAGTTGTGCCTTTTGCAATAACTTTTCCTGTCGCTGCATTCAGATTCAAGACCACTGTACCTTTATCACTGTAATCACCGCTATAGCTCATCAAATCACTGAGTTTGCCTACAGGTAGTTTCTTGCTGGCACAGGTTTCTGTTACTGGGGCAGGAGTTACAGGAACGAAATCAGGAACTGCTGCCACATCTCCTGCTTTTACTTTCTCAATCAGGGCAGCATAGTCTTTAATCGTAGCTTGATTGGCAGCCAATGATGCCGCAAAAGCATCCAGAGCCTTATCAAATGAATCACCAATTGCAAATTTAGTTGTTAATAGGTCAAAGTTTTCTGGTAATACATAACCATCTGCTTTGAGTTGCTTGGTTAAATTATCTACCGCGGTTTTAAGTGTGGTTTCTAAAATTGGTTGATAGGTTTTAAACCAGTCACTTGGCGTTTGTGAGCTTGCCAAAGCCAGAGCAAGATCAGTAAATGGTGTAATATTGACATTACCCGCTTTTGCAGCATAACCATGCAAGGTTTGGGTATCTGATGCTTTCACTTCCAATGCACAAGGTAGTTTAGTGCTATCCACCTGCCCTGACCATTCCCCCTGTTCATTGGTTTTAACCTCATTTTTAAACCCAGTGCCATCTTTACAACTCGCTGTGACACTGGCATTTTTAATCGCTGCCCCAACAGCTGCTGTTCCAGCTAAATTACTGTAGGTTGTGGTCGGTGTTGGTGATGTATTACTGTGCTGATCATCGTCATCATGACATGCTGTCAGTAACACACTGGCAGCAATACAAGCACTCAATAAACTTTTTTTTAACATACGAACCCCATTCGTTATTTCATCCCTTTCGTGATGACAGTAACGTTTTTAGGGTTTTCTGTGTATCCCCAGTTCAGGGGGGGATAGCCTAAAATCTATTTTGACTTCAAAAACTTGCTTACAATGTGAATATTCAATCAGTTGTGATACTTCTTCATACACGCTAAGGTATAGGCTGTATTTATATCATTATGAGTTATTGCCATATCACCTCATCATGCCTACCCACTTTCAGTCAGTGAACAGGATTATCTTGATGGCGAATTGCTAACTGATATTAAACATGAATATATTCATGGCGAAGTCTATGCAATGGCTGGGGCAAAAGCGGCGCATAATCATATTGTCAGTAATATATTCAGCCTTTCATATGCATTTAAAAGGAAAATCTTGCAGTTCTATGATGTCAGATATGAAAGTCAAAATTGACGACTGTTATTTCTATCCTGATGTACTGGTTGATTGTTCAGATTTAGCAGATGACAGTGTTTTTACACAAACACCGACCATTATTGTTGAGGTATTGTCTAAATCCACGCGCCAGATTGACCGTGTGATCAAACGTGAAAAGTATCTACAGATTCCGACCCTACAGGAATATATTCTGATTGAACAGGGTATTGCCGAGATTGAAGTGGTATGTCGTAGTCAAAACTGGCAATCTCATTTCTACTATTTGGGAGATCACATTACACTGAACTCAATTGGTTTAAGCATTTCAGTTGAAGATATTATGACCGTGTCAAAAATGAAGATGTCGTGACATGGTTAGAGAAGAAAGCCTTAGCAGAACAAAACGTATCAAAGTAAACCATATTGCTGTGCCAGCAGTGCCGCTTCAGCACGGGATGAAATATGCAGTTTTTGATAAATTGTCTTGATATAGCCATTTATGGTATGGCCAGATAATTTTAATTCGTAGGCGATTTCAGCGACCTGATGTCCTTTTGCAATATAGACAAGCACCTGTTTTTCCCGATTTGTTAAAGTCAGTGACTGTATGGCCTGTTGCTTTTGTTGATTGAGCTGTTCATGTGTTTTGACATAATTGAGCAGTTTCTGCGTCATGCTTGGGGAAAAGGCATGGATTCCAGCAATCAGGTTTTTCAAATGCTGCTGAAATAGAGTGGGTTCAAGGTCTTTCAGCAAGTACCCTTTTGCACCATGACAAATAGCCTCAAACAGATATTGGTCATCTTCAAAAATTGTCACCACCACACTCAAGGTATTGGCAGAATGTTGTGCCAGCCAGTCAATCACCTCTGTTCCCTTTCCATCAGGCAAGGAAAGATCAATCAAGGCCAGATCATAATGTTGTGACAATAATGCCTGCTTTGCTTCCTTTACACTATAAACCTGCTGGATACGAATGCCTGCAAAGGTTTCAAGCAACATCTGTTTCATCCATGCATTGACTTCCAGTATATCTTCTAAAATCAATGCCGTTTGAATCATATTTACACCCATCTTATATATTTACATCCATTACTTTTTGCCACAGTCACGATAATGGAAAAATCAACTCTACCCTTGAACCTTGTGTTTCTGGCAGCCTCTGAAAATGCAGGGTTGCCGAAAGTTCAGTTGCACGTTCCCTCAGGTTTTTAAGTCCATTCCCCTCAAGCTGATTAGTTTGACCATCAAATCCAGCACCATCATCACAAATGACTGAAACCAGTTGTGAGTCAAGCAAACTAATGTCAATCGTCACTTTTTGCGCATTGGCATGCTTCATTATATTACTGATGATTTCCCGAAGCATAGAAATATAATGCCTGTATTGTGCATAACTCAAGGTAATGGGTGTGTCTGCAAGGTTTTGTTGCCAATTTAGTTCTATCCCACAACTTTGCAGGCGAGTCGCAACCTCATATTCAAACTCCTGCAAAATCACATTTAACTCAACCCCTGTACCTAACAGACCATTGACGATGGTACGCATTTCGGCAATCGCCTGACGAATGGCCTGCTTGGCTTGATCCACATCTTTCTGGTAGAGACCCGATAATAGTTTCGCCCCCAGATCATCGTGCAAATCTCGGGCGATACGGTGTCTTTCCTCACGCACACCATTGTCATAGGCAACCCGACTCTCTACTGCCTGAGCTAAAAACGGTAATAGATTCTGGATCAGTTGCTGGTCATATTCACTAAACAAACGGCGGCCTTGCTGCGGATAGCTGAGACGCATCGCCGCCAGCCCTGCCACCTGTGGGATATAGAGCACCAGTCCATTGTCTTCGATTTGGCTATGATTTCTCTGTTCACTTATCTCAATGTTTAAAGGCTGAAACAGGTCATTCAACAAGGCTTTCCACTGTAACTGGCGTTCCTGCTCATTCACCGCAAAGCTGACCTGCAAGATTCGTTCAAACAGTTCGCTGTCGGATAACTTTTTGCGTTGTAACAGGCGTGCCTGTAGCCAGCCACGGACAGGCAACCAAACCAGACCACAAATCAGGATGGCCAGACTGAGTGACATAAGTGGGCTTAACATCATCACCAGAAAGGCATCCAGCAACACCAGTAAAATCGCTCCTGCCAGCCAGTACAGAATTCCGAATGCCCAACGGTCCAGACTAAATAACTGATAGCGTTTTAAGCCAATCGCAATACCAATAGTCACAAACAGGAAGAAACCGAACGAATAGCCTTGTGACATATTAAGCTGAATATCAAGTAGCTGGGTACTCTGCACCAAAAATACAAATGCGCCGCTACTCACCAGAATCCATAAGGCAAACCAGCGCAATGCCACTTTTGCCCGTGGATCATGTCGGTTTGCCCGCCATTGCCAAACCATACATAAAATTGCGCTCAGCATTTGCAGGGTAACGGGTAAGTCTCCCCCCATGCTTGGTTCAGGCAAAAGAAATAAGGTATCAAGCAACCACCAAACAGAGAAAAATATCGGTATTGCCCACAACCATTGGGTTCTGATCAACTGCTTTGGGTACACCAAGAATAGACTGATTAATGCACAGCCATATAGCAATGCACCACCCGTATTGATTGCGACCAGTACCCGAAATAATTCGGCATTTAAAGCCAGATCACGGGTGCTATAGATGGCTGCGGAAAAGGAAAATACGGGATAGGCTGCATTGAGTAAGGCAAAAACACGGGGGGCTATTTCATTGGGACGCAATGCCCAAATCCAGCAGCCCAGTAAAAATCCAATCGAACTGACGGCAAGCTGAAACCAAAACTCAAAAGGTAAATCCCGAAGCGTTCGTTTAGGCTGAATATTGACAGGATATGGTGTTGAGCTTGAATGATCGCCTGAATGCAAAAATATTTGCTGATGCTGGCTCATCAGTCGATGAACTTGGCTCTGCTTGATAAAAAATTGCCGCATTTCAGGATAGGTTGCAAGAAAATGAGGGTCTTCAGTAAAGTCATTTGCGTTTAGCTGTATTCGGTTCTGCCCACCTGCTGATGAAATCGCAACTGAATCCACATCCTGTAATATCAATCGCTCCCCGTCAAATACCGAAATTTTTTGGCGTTCTTTGACTTCAAAGCGTAAATGGCTACTGGGCTGATTTACCGCACAATAGATGACCGCAATAAGGGCCAACGACAACCCTAAAATGGCATAAAACAACCGATCCGCTGGTGTTTTTCGACGCAAAGCCATATATCACCACAATATGAGTATCCTTTCTGTGAACTAATGATAATCCAGAACATGTAAAAAAGGATGCTGAGACAGCATCCTTTCTGACAAAAACAATGTGTTATTCAATGTTTAGCATACTGCTCAAGGTTTCAGATACATTTTTCGATTTCACTTTAGGCTGCAACGCCTTAAGCGCCTGTTGCACCTGACTACGTTGTGGTTCGGCTAAAGTATACCAACGAGACAGTACTTGTAATAAACGCGAACCTAAAATTGGGTTTTTCTCATCTAAATAAGCGGCAAGCTCAATGAAATGATCAACACCAAAGCTCCACGTATTGACTGGATTTGCAGCTAGTCCACCACTCACTGCACGGATACGGTTCGGTGTTCCCAAATCATAATCGGCGTGCTTAGTCAGATACTCAATCGTTTCCGCTGTCGCACATGGATTCGATGCTTGGATGCTAAACCATTGATCTAAAGACAAGGCTTCATCTTTAAAACGCTTATAGAAATCTGCAAGTGCAGCTTGCGCTTGTGGCGCATCATTCCAGACCAAAACGCGTAATGCCCCTAAACGTTCAGACATATTGCCTGTTTGTTGATATTGGGTATAAGCCAAATCGAACACAGATTCATCACCTTGACGCGCCAACATATTCAAGGTGATATTTTTCAATGAACGCACGCCCATTGCCAAAGAGAACTCTTTTTGCTGGTCTGGATCTAAGGCCAAATAGGTGTCTTTCCAGAATGAGCCTAAATCACGTGCTAAATGATCCAGCACAGCTTCACGCTTCTCTCGAATCAATTCAGGCTCATAGTCTTGATCAATACGACTACCTAAATAGTTTTCACTTGGTACATCAAATAAACGTGATGCCAATAACGGATCTTTATTTACTAAGTCAGGCAAGGTATTTTTAATTGCCTGAATATAGGTATCCACCTTATGGTCTTCTAAAAGAATACGTTCCAATAAAGTTTGTGTCGCTTGCCATTGGTTAAAGCCATTGGTTTCATGCTGAATCAAGAAGGCAAGATCATCATTGGAATAGTCAAAGACTAAATTCACAGGGGCAGAAAAATTACGTAATAACGAGGCAACAGGTTGCTCAGTCACCCCTGTAAATTCAATTGTTGCTTCATCTTGATCAAATAAGTACACGCCATCTTTGACCTCATTCACAAACAGATCAGTGCTATGCAAGGTATACTGCTCACCTGTATTGGCATTAAATAATGCCAGAGCAACAGGAATTGGCACTGCCTTGAGGTTTGGATATTTTGGATGTGCTTTCAAGCTTTGTTTGAAGCTTAAACGGTAAGTCTGTGCAGCAGCATCATATTCACCTCGAGCTTCTAACTTTGGTGTCCCCGGTTGGTTATACCATGTGAGGAAGTTAGAGAGATCAACACCTGAACCTGCACTCAATGCCGCAACCCAGTCTTCAACTGTAACTGCTTGCCCATCATGACGCAGAAAATATTCATCTGTGCCTTTACGGTATTTTTCTTTCCCCAATAAAGTTGCCATCATGCGATTGATTTCAGCACCCTTCTCATACACTGTCGCGGTATAGAAGTTATTGATTTCAACAAAATGGTCTGGACGAGGTGGATGTGATAATGGTCCTGCATCTTCAGGGAATTGATGCGATTTCAATACCGCTACATCATCAATTCGTTGTACGGCCGCTGATTGTAAATCCTCAGAGAAAGACTGATCCCGGAAAACCGTTAAGCCTTCTTTTAAACACAACTGGAACCAGTCACGACAGGTAATTCGGTTGCCTGTCCAATTATGGAAATATTCATGTGCAATGACTGACTGAACTCGCATAATCGCAGCATCAGTGGTGTATTCCTCATCGGCAAGTACACAAGATGTATTAAAGATATTTAAACCTTTATTTTCCATTGCACCCATGTTGAACTGACTGACCGCGACAATCATGTAGTTATCGAGATCATACGGACGACCATAGTGTTCTTCGTCCCAACGCATCGAATGCTTTAATGCTTCCATTGCGATGTGACATTTTGGAATATCTTTATCGATTGCATAAATTTCAAGAGCAACATCACGACCTTCTGATGTGGTATAACGATCTTTCAGTACCGCCAAATCACCAATCACACAGGCAAATAAATAGCTTGGCTTTTTGGTTGGATCTTGCCAAATTGCAAAATGACGACCTTCCCCAGCTTCACCCGTTTCCAACAAGTTACCATTTGCAAGCAATATAGGATATTTCTTATCTGCTTCTACCCGTGTCGTAAACTCAGCAAGCACATCTGGACGATCTGGATAGAAGGTGATTTTACGGAAACCTTCTGGTTCATTTTGGGTAACGAACAAATCACCTGCTTTATATAAGCCTTCAAGTTGCGTATTGGATTCAGGATGGATAATCACCTGAGTTTGAACAATGACCTCATCTGGTGCATTAGTGATCACCAATTGTTCAGTATCCAAGTGATATTGTTCAGCGCTAAGGGTTTGCCCATTCAATTGAACCGATTTTAATTCAAGATCACGACCTAACAGAACCAATTCACCTGCAGTCTGACGCTTCATCACCAGTGTAGAATCGACAATCGTATGATCATCATAAACTTGAATATTTAAATTAATTGATTCAACCAAGAATGATGGCTTTTGATAATCTTTTAAATAAATCGTTTGATCTGCTTGTACAGGAGGCTGTGCCGCAATATTCATCAGTATTCCTTATCGTTCATCATGTCGGATGGTCTTGTTATCAAGACTTCTTGATTAGTCGATCATACGCCAACTTACAAAAGCTGTCTTTAAGCCCATATCTTAGTTTCAAGTATTTTTATTGGGGTTTAGTTCAGTAATTTTCAAATTAATTGATTAAAATGGAATTTTGTTTAGAAAGAATAATAACAGTTATTTCTAATTTTAAATAAAAGCTACAAAAATAACCAAATTCCAAGGTTTGAATTACATTTTTTTTATGCGCTTTACATTTTGTGCACGGTTATTGCTTAAGTTTATATGCCAATGTAGGTAATACAATCAAACAAGCGAGGGTTAAGACGATGGAATTAAAAGCACACTTATATCGTTTAGAAAATATTAAAGCGATCCATGATCTTGCAAAAGCAGGTGTGGATCATCATGTCATTTCCGTTTTTTTAACAGCAGAAGGAATCGAACTCAGCAGCTTAGAAGTAACGAATATCGTGAATACCTATGATGAACTTGGAAAAGAAAAATTACCAAGTAAAAAAGTCCAAGCACTTATCAACGCCAAAAAAATCGGTCAGGAGGACGAAAACTTACCATGCCCTGTTTAACTTTTACATTTAATAAAAAACCTCGAAATATTTTCGAGGTTTTTTATTACACTAATTAAGGATTTGCACTATCTGTTCGTAACCAGACGACTGTACGACCTAAGGCAGAAACGCCCATATAACCGCGCATACGTAAACGTTTACCGTCACCCGTTACGACCGCTTTACCTTTATAAACTCTACCACTTGTTGCTTCTAATACTCGACCTTCAATATATGAATCTGGCTTATCTGGATCTTCTCTAAAACCTGATAAAATTTCTAAGCCAAGAATTGGCTTATTGGTATTTGGAGCTGGGCACTTGGTACAGTTCGCAAGGGAAAAACCACGAGCATTAGGATAACGATAAACAATTTTCCCATGAAAGCGACCATCTGATCCTTTACGGATTTCAACAATCGAAAGTTGCTCACCTGTACGTTCTTCAATACTTTTCCAATAACCTTCGATCGAAGCTGAAAAAGCAGTCATGCTTAAAAAAGCAATAGAAACTCCCATGATTCCTTTCATAAACATTTGATTTAGCATACTAACCCCGTCTTTTAAAAACTAGCCCATTCATCTTTATAGGTTTAATTATTGAAACTTATCACACTTCACTAGAACTTTCACTCTACTGGTGCGTTCTTTTGCTTTAAAAAACTTATCTAACTGATATAATTCATGTAATCAACGATAATATTTTTTAAATACAAAATAGATTCTTCACATTTGTATCAAATTACAAGATTTTTAAGGATTGGCATGATCCGTCCTTAGCCAAACCACAGTCCGCCCTAAAGCCGAGATCCCCATATAGCCACGCATCCGTAAACGCTTACCATCACTCGTTACAAGTGCCTTGCCCTTGTAGATCCGGCCACTGGTAGGTTCTATTATTCTACCATCAATATACGCATCTGGATTTTCAGGATTATCTTTGAGCTTTGATAAGATTTCTAAGCCAAGGATTGGATGATTGGTATATGGTTCAGGGCATTTAACACAATTGGCTAGCTTAATACCGTGTGCATTGGGGTAACGATAGACAATTTTGCCATGATAATAACCGTCTGTGCCTTTTCTAATTTCGACAATTGAAAGCTGCTCACCCGTACGATCATCTATACTTTTCCAGTAACCCTCGATTGAACTTGCATAACTACTAATACTTGTAATAGCCAATACCATTCCGATTAGGCATTTCTTTAATGAATTTTTATACATAGAAGCCTCAACGTTTTGAATAAGAAAAATCTTTTTTATGCTCGACCTCTTAGGATATAGCATAAAAAACCTTTCTGATTCAATATCAAAGCATTGAAACTGATCCACATAGATGAATTCATAAAATGACTAAAAGACGATTAGACATGAATTCATTTAGATATAAACCCAGATATTGAACCAAATTTATTTGTTCAACAGGGTTATGGATTGGCACTGTCAGTCCTAATCCAAACTTGGGTACGACCTAAAGCAGAGATCCCCATATATCCGCGCATGCGTAAACGTTTACCATCAGCACTTAACTGAGCTTTGCCTTTATAAAAATTGCCCGTTTTAGGTTCGAGTATTTTTCCGTCTATAAAATGGTTTGGATTTTTAGGGTCTTCTCGCAAACCTGATGCGATCTGAAGCCCTAAAATAGGTTTGTTTTTGAAAGGCTCAGGGCATTTCACACAATTGGTTAATACACTACCACCTGGAACAGGGTAACGATATACAATTGTTCCTGTATAAGTATTATCAGGTTTCTTTTTAATTTCTACGATTGAAAGCTGTTCGCCCGTACGGTCATCAATACTTTTCCAAAAGCCTTCAGGTGTCATCGCGAAATTAGCAGTTGCGAATAGGGCAAATGAAATTCCCACGATTCCTTTCATGAGTGAATGTTTTTGCATAATATGCTCTCCCTAAGTGCAAAATAGATCCATCTGATATACATTTTTATTCCAATGTTCTTAGACAGTCAACAAGACGAGTGGATATTTAATTGTTTAAAATCACAATAAATTTTAAACAATTCATCTATTAAAAAAGAAATGATTACGGGTTCGCACTATCTGTGCATATCCAAACCGTATTTCTACCCAAAGCTGAAATTCCAACATAACCGCGCATATTTAAATGCTTACCATCAGCACTTAACTGAGCTTTGCCTTTGTACACTTTTCCAGTTTTGCTCTCTAAGATGCGTCCATTAATAAAACTATTTGCTTTATGGGGGTCTTCAACCAAACCAGTTAAAACTTCTAAACCTAAACGTGGCTTTCCTGTATATGGCGGTGGGCAGTTAACACAATGTGTTACGATCGCCCCTTGCGCATTCGGATAGATATAAACGATTTTTCCGCGATAAGTGTTATCCGCTGCTTTCTTGATTTCAATAATAGTCAGTTGTTCGCCTGTCCGATCATCAATACTGCGCCAATAGCCTTCAATTGTACTTACCTCTGAGAGAATACTTGTAAAACAAGCAATTAATGAAATAGAGCATTTCAACAATGTTGATTATTCATCCTTATCTCTTTCTACTTATAAAACAAACTTAATAACATCTTTTAATTGGGGCAGAAGTTTACCACATTTTAAAAAATGGATAAGCCACCTGCTTAGATTTTATATAAAATTCAGTGGATTAAATCTCAATACAAAACCACTTTTTCAGTGCAAATAATCTTTTTCTCACTCCGAGCACGAGCAATGTATAATCCTTTCATTTCGTGGTTATATAGGTTTATTGTCAATGGATTTACAGATTCTGCAAAAGCAGTTAGATGAAAGTAGCCATTGTCCATTGTGCCAAGCATCCATGTTCTGGATTGAAGCTGAGCAATACTCACAAGAATTCCAATTTCATGAATGTAGTCATTGCCAACATCGTGTATTTAAAAGTGACAGCAAGCTGAATTGCCATTGTGCTCAATGCACAGCTCAGCGCAAAAAACAAACTCAACAAACCATTTTACAAGAACAACGTAAATACAAAGTCAAAGATGAAGTGATTTATAGCCTGAATCAACTCAGCTTTATGCATAAATTATTTTTACTAAGTTTATTGGACAGTTATGCTCGTGAAGATGTACAGCATGATGAATTCATCCACTGGAAGAACATTAAATATCATGATTTCACCCCCAATTATTTATTTCAAAATCAACTCGTTCAAGAGTTACTCAAATTAGGCATCTTTAAATCACAAGATTCGAGCCTAGAAACAGAACATTTTTATCTTAATCTTCGGCTTGATGGTTATTCTGATCCGAGTCTATTTAGTGTAACCCAACAATTGCGCCATTGGTTTTATGAGAATCTAAGTTTAGGTATTCCCTTCAAAACAACAGATGAAGTTAAAGATGCTTTGTATTTGATTCTTTATCAAGAAATCGTCCAGTTCATGCAGTTTTATTGTAGAACTTGGGGAATTCAAATTGCAGGCAATCGCTCCTTTCAGGCCTTTTGCTATCGCTTGATGGAAGGACTCGCAGTGGGTCAAATTTTTTACTTAATTCAAACTGCGTTAGAGTATCTCTATAAGCAAAACGCATTGCAGCCAAGAAACGATAAATTTATTAATACCAACTTACTCAAAAAGACATTAGCACAATATCGTGAACGCGCTTTGGCTGAACGTTGGGAAACCACGACATTACCTCGCCCATACACCATTCCATTTAGTAAAATGAGCGAAGTATTATTATTTAAATTCTTGGGTTATGACGAAGGTGTTTTTATTCGACCTGTCTGGAAATCTTGGCGCAAGATTGAAGCTCGTTTAAATTTTTATGCAGTAAAGCGTTGCATGTATTGCGGTTCAAATGATCTTGTAGTCGATTATGATGCTACAGACTATGTATCATTGATTTGTCGTCGATGTAAGCATCAAGACCACTACTTTACGCGTTAAACTATTATTTTTGTAAATTTTTAAGGGGTGATGAATGTCACAAAAACAACAACTCATTGAACAAGTGATTGAAGCTTGGCAAGCTCTTCAGCAACAAGCCCCATTGGTACAATGTATTACCAATAGTGTCGCCAATAATTACGTCGCAAATATCTTACTTGCAGCTGGTGCATCGCCCGCAATGATCGACAATCCATTTGAAGCAGCAGATTTTACAAACATTTGTGCAGCTTTAAGCATCAACATTGGTACACCGACGACTGAACAAACTCAAGCGATGCTCATTTCTGCTGAAACAGCGCAACAGCAACAAAGACCATGGGTACTCGATCCTGTTGGCTATGGAGCAATCCTGAAATGGCGTAGTGAAACTGTCGATCAATTACTCAAGTTTCAACCTACGATTATCCGTGGCAATGCCTCTGAAATCAGCACTTTAGCGGGCAGTCAAGTTCAATCTAAAGGCGTTGATAGCACATTAAATAGCCATGATGTCTATGCTCAAGCAAAAAGCTTGTTACAACATACTGAATGTGTTGCGATTTCTGGTGAATCTGACTATATCATTTCCAAACAATTGGATATGATAATCAAAGTAAATGGTGGTTGCCATTTACAGCCTAAAATTACTGCAACAGGATGCGCTCTAGGAGCATTAACCGCCGCTTATCATGCAGTAACGAATTCAACCATTGCGGCGCTTGCTGCACATATTCATTTTGCTATTGCAGGCAAACTGGCATATGACCATGCCCAAACCGTTGGAAGCTTTAATGTCGCTTTTTTAGATTATATTCATATGCTCGATGATAATTTAATTCAGCAATATGTAGACATTGAAATTTTAGAACTTTAAATATAACGAGAAAAATAATGTCTTTATTTGAATATAAGCCTAATTCTAATCCTGATGATCTTCTATTTTGGCTTGCAATCGACATTTCAAATACCCAAAAAGATCTACCTTGGAATGAATATGATATAGATACACATTTAAAAAATTTAACCCTATACCTGTCTAAACTAAATAAAGAACAACTCATCATCTTTGAAAAAACATTACAAGAGAAGCTCTCTCAACTTTATAAGGCTGAAATTGCTGAGTTATCCATGATTCTTGAATGTGATTTCACTAAAGATCATGATATTTATAATTTCGACTCGTACCTATCTGATGATGGTTTTATTTATTTCCGATGTTGGCTAATTCTTAAAGGTAAAACATTTTTTGATGATATTAGAAGTGATATACAAAGTTTTATTAATGGGAAATATAGTTTCGATATTAGTAATTGTTGGGCAGAGGAACTACTCTATTGTGCTGATGAAGCCTACCTTTTGAATAATAATGATGAAAGTGAAACTCCTATTCGTGATGCTGTTTATGACTTATTTCCAGACAATCACTATGATAGTGCTCACTTTTCTATGGATAGGCAGCTTCTTCATGGAGCAGAACTTCAAATTAAATACCCGAAATTGGTCAAAATAATCTGTGCATTGAGAAATTAAATCATCATTCTCTAATGATCATTTTGAATCGTCGCCTTAAAATAATTCTCTTTTGGCATATCAATCACTTCAACACATAATTGAATTGAATATTCAGCCTCATTTTTTAGATAATCTTTTTGTTCTAACAATCGGAGTAATGCCTCACCTGCTGCTTGCTTCTGAACTTGGGTTCGTCCACTCAAAATATAAAGTTTTAGATGAACATAAGCTTCTTGATGATCCTCCAACCCAATCAAAAACACCTCATCTTTAAAAATGCGCGACTTAATATCATGGGCAATAAATAATCCAGTCTCAACCAATACTGTATTGACTAGCTTAAGAAGTTTTTGCTGATCAAGATCAGCTAAATTTGCTGAATAATTTGCAATCAGATGAGGCATTTAAATCCCTTATTCGATAAACAGTAACGCTAAACGGACTTGATCATAAGCCATACGCGGACTTGTAGCTTCCACAATTGGACGTAACTTAATTGAACCATCATCGGTAAAATGCTCAGGATTTTTACGTTTGTGTAACCGTTTATAGATCTTACGAACTTCTTCAACGACTTCATCACCTGGGTTAGCAATGGAAATATCTAATCCTTGCTCTTTATGCAATCGCGCGAGATGGTTAATAATCGTTGCAGGCGTTAGCCCTCGCTCATGCGCGATATCTTCAATTTCATATCCATCTTCAAATAAAGCACGCGTTTCCTCTAAAGTCGCTGCTGCATAATTCTGTTTTTCGCCTTTCGAAAGTTTTTTCTCGTTGCGTGCAATTTCAGTTGCATTCAGCGTGCCACCACAATGACGAATAAAGGCATTATGCTGTGGGGTTAGATCAATATTTTCAAAATTCACTTCTGCTTCGGTCGATAATTCCTGAAAACGGCGGTCTGCTTTAATTGCTAAACTATCCAACTCAAGTGCTTGTTCATTAAACCCAAGCAATTTCAGTCCAGTCAGTGACTTTAATCGAGACAAAGCCACATAACCCTGACCTTTTTCAAAAGTATGCGTTAAATTAATTTCTGCTGCTTCTAAAGTCATACCCTGACTTTTATGAATAGTGATTGCCCATGCCAAACGTAAAGGAATTTGCTGATAACTTGCAATCACCTTGCCTGCTTCATTTTCAATTGACCATGTTTCTGGCTCAACAAGTAATGTCGTTCCATCTGTCAATTTGACTTTTGGTAAAATCCCTTTTTTATCATCTTCCTCAAAACCAATCACTTCACCTAAACTGCCATTGATATAGCCCATATCAAAGTTATTTTTGACAAACATCACTTTGGCATGCTTTTTAAGGGTCAATTCTTCAGGTGCGCGTACCGAGGACTTCAGTGTTTCGATTAATTTTTCATTACCATCTAAAACAGCATTAAATTGATGACTTTCATTTTCAATTTCGTTCAGATGCTGATAATTGATGTTATCCACATCCATATTATGTGTGTATAAACGAGTGAAGGTCTCGCCAATATCGTGCTGACGAGATTGTTGTAATGCAAAAATATGATTCTGCTGAATGCTCTGTGCTCGAATCGCATTTAATATCTGATTTAAAATTTCATCATCCTGACGGTGTTGCTCAGTCAAATAGCAAACTCGGAATTTTGCTTCAACCCACGCTTCAGACATGAAGCAAAATTTATCTCGATTACTTTCATCTTTCTTACCTACTGGTGGTAACTGGAAAAAGTCACCTGCAACAATGACTTGAATTCCACCAAAAGCTTCATCACTTTCTTTAAAGTATTTAAGCACCTGATTGACTAAATTAAGCTGTTTGGCATGCAGCATTGAAATTTCATCAATAATCAAGACTTGGGCATTTTCTAAATGCTCTTTTAAATATTTACGCTCTTTCATACGCTTCAGATCATCATCATTCAAACGATCTTTAATTCCAATCCCTGCCCATGTATGAATGGTCATTCCATTCATATGCGTAGCCGCGATCCCTGTAGAAGCCGTAATCGCAACGGGGACTTTTCGCGCTTTAAGATAGTGAATATATTGATTTAGCGTATAGGTTTTTCCTGCACCCGCGGAACCTGTTAAAAAAACATTTTCCCCAGCTTTAAGTAACTTCAGTGCAGTCTCTTGTTTCATAATTTCTTCAGTCAAAAACAACAGCACATAGCTTAACGATTTTTTTGTAAAAGTAAAAACTCAAACTGATTTTGAGAACTGTTTGTATCTCATTTTTACATTGACATCCAAACATTTTCATTTAATGTGTTTCTTAATTAATTCAGATTAGATATAAAAATGAACAGCTCAAATTCATATAAATATCAAACAGATATACTAGGAGAAGATTATCAGCAACTCACTTTAAATTTTGCTGATGATTATGATGGTAAAGTCGTTGCAACACTAGTTCGTAAGAAAGCAGCTCAAGCCACCAAGAAAGCGGTTCTATATATCCACGGTTTCTGTGATTACTTCTTTCAAACGGAAATGGCAGAGCAATTTAACCAGCATGGTTATGATTTTTATGCTCTCGATCTCAGAAAATATGGTCGCTCAAAATTACCTCATCAGAAGTTTTATTATCTACTCGACTTACGTGAATATGATGCTGAAATCACTAAAGCACTCGAAATTATTGGTCAAGAAAATCATAACCAAGTTTTACTTGCTGGGCACTCAACGGGCGGCTTAATTACAACGCTCTACGCAGCACATTACCCAGATCATCGCTTGATTAAAGCACTATGGACCAACAGTCCTTTTTATGATTTTTATAAAAGTGTAATAGAGAAAAAAGTTGGTATTCCTTTATTAAGCGAAGTTGGCGAACGTTTACCAAATGCTAAATTCCCAAGTGGTTTAAATCAATGGTATACACCAAGCCTACATAAAGATTTCTATGGTGAATGGGATTTCAACTTAAATTGGAAGCCCAAATCACTCCCTTTTGTTCATTTATGTTTTGTAAATGCGATCCACAAAGCACAAAAAGAAATCCATCGCGGTATTAGTTTAAATATTCCAACCTTGATTATGCATTCACACCAATCCAAATATCCAAAAAAATGGGGTCTTGATGCACAGCAAAGTGATGTGATTTTAGATGTCAAAGATATGACACACAATGCAAAGAAAATGACAGGTGATGTACAAACCTTAGCAATCAAAAATGGCTTACATGATTTAGTCTTATCTGCACCGCCTGTGCGAAAGAAAGTGTATGAGGATTTATTTTCTTGGCTTGAACAAAAAATGCCTTAAATAAGCTCTATTTATAGTGATTACACAGATTATGGATACTTCAATTTCTTTGCCTAAAACAGTTTATGCAATTCAACATCTTGCATTTGAAGATTTAGGTTCATTAGAAGATATTTTTTATCAACTCGGTTTCCGTGTTCGTTATTTTGAAGCGGGTGTGGATGATCTTAAACCCGCTTTAAATTATGAAGGTCTTACCATTATCCTTGGTGGACCAATTGGTGTTTATGAAACTGAAGACTACCCTTTTCTTATAGAAGAAATTGAAGGCCTTAAGCAACGCTTGAATGCGAATAAACCAACTATTGGTATTTGTTTAGGCGCACAATTGATCGCACATGCATTAGGTGCAAAAGTCTACGCAGGTCATCAAAAAGAAATTGGTTGGAGCCCATTAGAAATAAAAAATCTTGATCAAAACCCATTATCAGGATTAGAAAATATTCATGTCTTACATTGGCATGGTGATACTTTCGATTTACCATCACAAGCAACTTTACTCGCTAGCTCAGAAATTTATCCAAATCAGGCATTCGCCGTGGGAAATAATATTCTAGCTTTACAATTTCATCTTGAGATAAACCAACACAGTTTTGAGAAATGGCTCATTGGGCATACGTGTGAAATACGGCATGCAGGCTTATCAATTCCTCAGTTACGACAAGCTAATTTAGATTATGCTGAACATTTAGAAAGTAAATGCAGGGCAATTATTGAATTTTTTTTAGAAAAACTTGATGATTGAATTCATGACTCGAAAACAGTATGTTTATGATAAATTTAGACATACTATTTGCCTAACTTAAATTAGTTATTTGAAAAATAAAATATTACACTTATTAAAATTTTATTACAGAAACAAACATTAAGACCAATAAGTAACGACAGTACTCGCAAGCTATTTTCTAAAAAAGCAATAAAATAACATTATTGATTTACACTCTTTTAGTTGGAATAAAATATGATCAAGTTAATAAAAAGTTTTCACTCAATCAATACTTATTTATTCATGTCGACGGCTTTACTTATTTCAATGATTATTTATTTCTATCACATAAATCCATAATATAATAGAAAAACCCAATTTAAAATTGGGCTTTTCCATGTCTAAACTAAGTTCTTCGAGCTAAAAAGAGTTCAAATTCACCTAAAGGTTATTTCTTCTCTACTTTAAAGCTATCTTTAAGATCAAGAATACGGTTAAACACTGGTTTTTCAGCTTGATGATCATGTTGATCTGCAACAAAGTAACCCTCACGTTCAAACTGGAAACGATCTTCAGGTTGCGCTTGTGCCAAAGCTGGTTCAATCACCGCTTGAACGACTTTTAATGATTCAGGATTTAGATTTGCCAGGAAATCATCATCGGCATCAGGTGCAGCTGCGGTAAATAAACGATCGTAAATACGAATTTCAGCAGGTATCCCTTTCGTTGCAGAGACCCAATGAATAACCCCTTTGACTTTACGACCTTCAGGGTTTTTGCCTAACGTTTCAGGATCAATTGAACATTTAAGCTCAATTACTTCACCATTGGTATCCTTGATTACTTCATCACACTTGATCACATAAGCATGGCGTAAACGCACTTCGCCTTCTGGAATCAAACGTTTAAATCCTTTTGGTGCAACCTCTTCAAAGTCTTTACGATCAATATAGATTTCACGTGTTAAAGGAATGATACGTTCGCCCATATCCACATTTGGATGACGAGCATGGGTTAAATCGAGTTCTTCTGGCAAATTGGTCAATGTGACTTTTAAAGGATTCAACACTGCCATACCACGTGCTGCGGTGTTTTCCAGAGACTGGCGGATACAGAACTCCAGCATTGCCACATCCACGATACCATCAGTTTTTGACACACCGACACGCTTACAGAAATCACGCAAGCCCTCTGGGGTAAAACCACGACGACGCATCCCCACTACGGTTGGCATACGCGGATCATCCCAACCCTGTACATGGTTACCCTCAACCAATTTACGCAATTTACGTTTAGAAGTAATCGTGTAATCGATGTTTAAACGTGATGACTCATATTGACGCGGTACAGCCTGAGAGTGGACTTTCTCAATCACCCAATCATAGAATGGACGGTGATCTTGGAACTCTAAAGTACAGAGTGAATGAGTAATCCCTTCAATTGCATCTGACAATGGATGAGCATAGTCATACATTGGATACATTTTCCATTTATCACCCGTTTGGTGATGCTCTGAATGTAAGACTCGATAAAGAATCGGATCACGCATATGCACGTTCGGGCTGGCCATATCAATTTTGGCACGTAAAACCGCTTTGCCCTCGCCCAACTCACCATTACGCATTTGCTCGAAACACGCCAGATTTTCTTCCACAGTCGCATTACGATATGGCGAGTTTTTACCAGGTTCAACGAAATTACCGCGATTCAACTTGATTTCTTCAGGTGTTTGCAAGTCCACATAGGCATCCCCCTGTTCAATTAATTGAACAGCCCACGTGTAAAGTTGATCAAAATAACCTGAAGCATAGCGAGGCTCACCATTCCAGTTAAAACCTAACCATTTCACATCGTTGGCAATACCATCAACATATTCTTGTTCTTCGGCATCTGGGTTTGTATCGTCAAAACGTAAATTACATAGACCATCAAATTCTTCGGCAATACCAAAGTTCAAACAAATTGCTTTGACATGACCAATATGCAGATAACCATTTGGCTCAGGCGGGAAACGAGTTACAACTTTTTGGGTACGACCTTCTTTTAAATCATCGGTAATCACCTGACGTATAAAGTCCAAGCCTGCCTGTTGTTCTTGCTGCGCGGCATCGACAGAGGCATGAGTATTCGGCGTCGGGGTCTTTGGCAGTTCTGAAACAACATCATTTGGCTTCATAGGGTGTAAATCACTTCTTACAGTTAAAAATGGGAAATAAAAACGCAATCTTTGCTATTTATGAAAGATTTTAACGTTTTTTACTTGCCTTGTAGTTTACAGTTTGCTTATGCTTCTCTCAACCAAAAACCCATGGTCACAAACCCATGTTTAGGAGATTAATGTAATGAGTTTTCCTCAAGTCGAATTAAATACCAATAAAGGTCGTATTGTTCTTGAGCTTAACGCTGAAAAAGCACCAAAAACGGTTGCAAATTTCTTAGAATATGTACGCGACGGTTTCTATGACGGCGTAATTTTCCACCGTGTGATTGATGGTTTCATGATCCAAGGCGGTGGCATGGACGAAAACTTCAAAGAAAAAGCTACTCGTGATTCTATCGAAAATGAAGCTGACAACGGCTTAAGCAACGATGAAGGCACAATTGCTATGGCACGTACGCAAGCTCCTCATTCTGCGTCAGCTCAATTCTTTATCAACGTAAAAAATAACTCTTTCTTAAACCACACTGGTAAAACAGCACAAGGTTGGGGTTATGCAGTATTTGGTAAAGTTGTTGAAGGTATGGATGTTGTAGCTGCAATTAAAGGTGTCCGTACTGGTAACCGTGGTTATCATGCTGATGTTCCTTTAGAGAATGTAGTTATCGAATCTGCTAAAATTATCTCTGAATAATTTTATCCAACAGGATTCTTTGTGACTTATCTGTTTATTTCAGATTTACACTTGTCACCTGATCACCCTCGACTCGTTCGAGGGTTTTTGGCTTTATTAAAAGAATATAAAAATAAAAACACTCAACTCTATATTTTAGGTGATTGGTTTAATGCTTGGATTGGTGATGATTATAGTGCCCCATGGCTAGATGAAATTATTACAGCCTTACAAGAATTCACAGCTGCGAATAATCATGTTTATTTCCAAGTTGGAAATCGAGATTTTGTTTTGGGTAAGAAGTTTTTAGCACTATTTAATGCTACGCTTTTACCTGATGTTTATATTCTAGAAATTAATCATAGGAAGTTTCGCCTCGAACATGGCGATGCTTTATGTACCGATGATGTTGCTTATCAACGTTTTCGCAAAGTGATACGTAATCCAATCTTATTGGGCATTCTAAAGAGCACACCTTTAAATTTTAGACAAAAACTTGCCAATGGTTTTCGTAAAAAAAGTAGTAAAACTAAACAACTAAAAAGTTATGACATTATGGATGTGAATCTGCATGTCGTTGAAAATTCAATTCATCAAGTAGATTTCTTAATCCACGGTCATACCCATCGCCCTGAAATTCACGAAGTTATTAATAAAAAGCGTATTGTCCTTGGTGATTGGCGTGAAGATACGGCTTGGATACTTGAGATAAATGAGCAAGAAAACTTTAAGCTCGATTTCAAAAAATGGTCATATTAATCGAGTAAATACGTAGAATTTTTTTGACTAACTTATTCACCGTTCGTAAAACTTAAATCTCTATACAAAATCACATTTAGCTACTTTCGATGTAATTAATATCAAGTAAAATCATTAAAATTTCTAATTGAGTGAAAGACGGATGGATGTTCTAGTTACTGCCAAAACACGCTATGCAACAAAGGCATATGATGCAGAGAAAAAAATTCCACAACAACAATTTGAAAAACTACTCGAAGTTCTGCGTTTCAGCCCTTCTTCAGTAAACATTCAACCTTGGCACTTTTTAATTGCTGAAACCGATGAGGCGAAACAAAGAATTTCGAAAGCCCTGACTGGTAATTATATTTATAATTCAGCAAAAGTTTTAAATTCTTCGCATACTCTTGTATTTTGTACTCGTACAGATATCAGCGCTGAATACTTAGAACAATTACTACAACAAGATGAAGTAAATGGTCGCTTCAAAGATGAAACCGCAAAACAAGGTCAACGAGATACTCGTAAAGGCTATGTTGAGTTTTATCGCAATGAACTCAAAAACCTCTCTGCTTGGATGGAAAATCAAACTTATCTTGCACTTGGGCAACTACTATTCGCTGCCGGATTAGAAGGAGTTGATGCAACCCCAATGGAAGGCTTTGATCGAGATACTATCAATCAAGAATTTGGATTAGCTGAAAAAGGTTTAAAGGCATCCGTTGTTGTTTCTCTCGGTTATCGTAGTGAAAATGACTTTAATGCAAAATTGCCTAAATCTCGGCTGCCAGATCAAGTGGTATTCACTCGCTTATAATTTTTATTTAAGGGAGTTAAAGCTCCCTTAATTCATCATTGATTTAGCTAAACACAGCACCGCAAGTATTCCAGCAAATAGACCAATCCATGTGTAAGTAGTCAGTTTTTCTTTAAAGAACACTATGCCACTAATTACTCCTAACATTACGACAAGGATATTCATTCCAGCAAATACGATTGCAGGTGACTCTTTAAAAATCATATGTGCTTTAACATACAAAGCAATATTGGCAAAGTTCAGTACACCCAAACATAATCCCATAAAAATGTTTTTAGGTTGCCAGTTCCGTTGGGTAATGGCGATATAAATGATAGATAAAATAAAGGCTGTAATAAAAGTTAAATTTAGCGTGACCGCAAACTGTAAGCCTAAACTACTGCTATATTTTAGTAATACATCAATTGCTGCATAACCCGCCCAAACACTAAACAAAAATAAGGCTGATTTTAAGCTCATGCCTTTACTTGCCTGCTCTGTGGCCTGTCCCATAATGATCGCTAAAATTGCCATAACTCCGAAAACAACCCCAATTAATTTCAATTGGCTAAATTGCTCACCAAAAATAAAATAGGCAGCTAATAACGACAGTATGACTGCAAGCCGCTGAGCAATTTCCGTTTTTAAGATACCAGCGAATTGTAGCGACTTGGCTAAGCATAAAAATATACTTGGTAATAATAGACCTAAAACAAGAATTAACCACCAAGGCGTATTATTGAGAGAAATATGAGTAATATCGGTTTTAAACCAATAAAAGCATAAAAGGCTTGCGCTCAAATAATTCCACGCGATGATTTGAAAAACATCAAAACCTTTTGCTTTTAAATATTTTAAAAGAATCGAGACCAATACACTACAACACGCAGCTGCAACAATCATTTCCATAGTTTTTCTAGCTATGTAAAAACACAAAAAAAGCCAGTCTATTATTAGACTGGCTTTTTTAAAAGATCATAGATCAATTAACGATTATTTTCGTCTTCTTGACCATCTTCGAATTTAGTTTCGCTATCGAAGCCACCTTGATGACCACCGAACCCACCTTGACTACCAAAGCCGCCTTGACCACCGAAGCCGCCTTGACCACCGAAGCCACCTTGACCGCCGAAGCCACCTTGACCGCCGAAGCCGCCACCTTGACCACCGAAGCCACCTTGACCGCCGAAGCCGCCACCTTGACCACCGAAGCCACCAGCAGCACCTTGACCACCGAAGCCACCTGTAGCACCTTGAGCTGGGAAGCCACCAGTACCTTGAGCACCAGCTGGACGAGGGTTACGCGCAGGAACAACTGTAGAAATCGCGTGTTTATAAACCATTTGACTTACAGTGTTTTTTAATAAAACTACATATTGATCAAAAGACTCAATATGCCCCTGTAATTTAATACCGTTCACGAGGAAAATAGAAACTGGAATACGTTCTTTACGGAGAGAATTTAAGAACGGATCTTGTAAAGTTTGACCTTTAGACATTTGTAACTCCAAAAAATTTTTAAATCAGCGCAAAAAAACTATCTTTATTTTTCAACTAAAAATTATAAAAAGACAGCCTGCGAATTTTGCTTTATCCAAAGAAGTTTCGCAAGTCTTCTTTCGCCTGCTTTATCGTCACGTAAGTTTTAAAATCGTGTATTTCTTGCAAAGAACGTAACCAAGTGTATTGACGTTTGGCAAGTTGCCGTGTCGCAAATAATGCTTTGTTCTCCATTTCTACTTTATTTTTGAGACTTAGGTCACTTTTTAATAAAAAATCTAAAGCTTGACGATAACCCACAGACCGCATGGATGGTAAATTATCACTTAAATCGTATTTTCTAATTAATTCCTCTACTTCATTTAAAAATCCAATACTCCACATTTTGCTTAAACGTTGCTCAATACGTTGATGTAATTCTACCCGATCTGGCATCAATGCGTAATTATGAAATTTGTAACGATATGGTTGATTTTTAGGCTGTTCTGCCTGTAATTTTGTTATTGGTTCACCTGTAATTCGGTAAACTTCTAATGCCCTAATAATTCTTTGTTTATCTGAAACTTTGAACTTTTGTCCAGCAATTGGATCAACAGAAGCCAATTCATCATAAACAGACTGCCAGCCTTCAAGATCAGCTTTAGCGAGAATTGCATCACGAATACTTTGATCCGCATTCGGTAGATTATTAGCTAATCCTTCAAGTAGCGATTTAAAATATAGCATTGTGCCGCCCACTAAAATTGGTGTTTTGCCACGCGAATGCATGTCATCAATTAATGGGCAAACATCTTCAACAAATTGTGCTGCTGAGTATACGTCCAATGGCGTAATAATATCGATTAAGTGATGCGGGTATTGTTGTTGCTCTTCTTTTGTGGGTTTAGCAGTCCCAATATCCATATCTTTATAAACTAAAGCTGAATCCACAGAAATCAATTCGAAATTACCGCGTTCATAGAGTTCGCATGCCAATGCTGTTTTACCACTTGCGGTAGGCCCCATTAAATTGATGACGGGCAATTGATTTGACATGTAAAACTACTCTCCTCGAGCAAATAATTTATCTAATTGATGCAATGGAAATGCGCGCCAAGTTGGACGCCCATGATTACATTGACTGGCAAATTCAGTTTGTTCCATTTGGCGTAATAAAGCATTCATTTCCGAAAGACTGAGTTGTCGATGTGCTCTTACAGCCCCATGACACGCCATACCAGCAAGAAGCTCATCACGTTTTTGTAATAGGCCTCTGGCTTCATCATTTGGATCAAGATCATTTAATAATTCTGGAATTAAATTACTAAAGTCAGCTTTATGCAAAATGGCAGGCACACCACGCACAATCACTTGATCATCGCCATATTGATCAATTTCCAACCCCAAACGTTCTAATTGTGGTTGTAAATCTTCAACGCGAGTCGCTTGCATACGAGTAATGGAAACAACTTTAGGAATCAGCAGTTGTTGCGAGGTCCAAAATTCAGGTTTATCCCATGCCGACTTCATCTGCTGCAACAAGATACGTTCATGTGCCGCATGCATATCCACAATGATCAGGCCTTCAGTATTTTGCGCCAAAATATAGATGCCATGCAGTTGTGCGATTGCAATTCCCAAAGGAAATTCATCTACACGTGATGGGCCAGGATTATTTCCATCTTCTGTTTCTTCACGTAAAGGCGCTAAATAGCTTTTGAGTGCATTATTTAACTGTGCAGAGCCATTATAACGTGGTTCTTGAGGTGTTGAATTGTACTGTACTGCCTGTGGGCGGCTTTGATTAAACTCAGTGAGTAAATCTGTCGAAACAACAACCTGCTGATTGGCTTGTCGTTCAGGCTCAGCTACTGCTCGATGTAAATTGAATTGTTCTTGGTATTTTGGCTGAGGCTGATAATTAAAATTTTCTGCCTCCGCTTCATCTGTTTTCATCGCTTGTGCTAAATCAGCAGTTGCGGTTTGAAATTGAGACAAGGTTGCTTTGGCATAATGCCGTACAAACTCATGTACTTCACGCTGGTTCAAAAAACGAATTTCATGTTTGGTTGGATGAACATTCACATCAATATTTTCTGGATCAACTTCTAAAAACAATAAATAAGATGAATGTTGATGCCCATGCAAAATTCCTTCATAGGCCATACGTAAAGCGTGTGAAATGGTTTTATCTTTGACAATACGACCATTCACATACACATATTGCATGTCAGCCTGTGCACGTGCGTCGGAAGGATGCCCTAACCAGCCTGACAAACGCATATTGATACTTTCAGCATCGATCCAATAGGCATTTTGAATAAACTGTTGACCTAACAACTGCTGGACACGCTGATAACGTAATTCACCACTATCAGCAATCGGCAAATTTAAACGAATATTATCGTTATGTTCGAGTACAAAACGAATTTCAAAATGAGTCAAAGCCAAACGACGGACTATTTCTTCAATATGACCAAATTCTGTACTTGGTTTTTTTAAAAACTTTCGGCGCGCTGGCACATTGAAAAATAAATCTTGTATACGAATATGTGTACCTTTTTGTGCTGCAACAGCCTGTATTTGTTGATGATCAAATGCTGTTCCATTCACTTCAACCTGATAACCCACGCCTTGTTCATCTTGGCTACTGGTCAACGTCAAACGTGATACTGCAGCAATCGAAGCTAATGCTTCTCCACGAAAGCCTAAACTAACAATTGCATGCAAGTCTTCCGATGTTTTAATTTTACTTGTCGCATGACGCATCACCGCTAATGGTAAATCTTCAGGATGAATTCCATGGCCATTATCAATGATTTCAATCAGGGTCGAACCACCTTGCGCTACCCGAATAATAAGTTCGGTTGCGCCAGCATCGATTGCATTTTCTAATAATTCTTTAACAACTGATGATGGACGTTCAATCACTTCACCGGCAGCAATCTGGTTGGCTAAGGCAGCATCAAGGGTATGAATACGACGAGTTGAATCATGCGCCATTCAATTGTTCCTGCAAAGTTTGAGATAAAGATTCGGATTCACTAGTTAGCGTGACAAACCGAGTCAATTCATCCTCCGATTTTTGAATATCAATGATTACATCAGCTTTTGGTATTTCGTCTCCACCTTTTGACGGCCATTCAAATAAGAATAAAGCATCTGGGGTTTCTAAATAATCACGAATTCCCATCAGTTCTAATTCATAGGGATCATCTAAACGATATAAATCAAAATGGAAAATTTCTTTGCCTTGAATGGTATATGGCTCAACCAAGGTATAAGTTGGACTTTTTACTGAACCTTGATGCCCAAGATTCTGGATAAAGTAACGCGTAAATGTCGTTTTTCCAGCCCCTAAATCACCAATCAAATATATAACGCCTGAATGCACTTGTTGTGAGAGCACTTGCGCAAATTTTTGAGTGTCTTGTTCATGATTTAAAGTAAATTTCACTGAATATGACATGGTAAATAGAATAAAATTGGGATACCCGCTATGATAACATCGCCCTGCGTTAAAGCCTAATGCACCGAAATGAATTGCTTCTTTTTAAAACGTTCAAGAATTTAAATATGACCTTACAAAATAGAGTAAACCCTTGGGGAAAATTGCATAAGCATCCTTCTAAAAAAGCGATGCTGATGGGAAATCGTGGCGGTCGTCTCCATAACTCGAATAAACAGATTATTAAACAATGGGCAACACAGTCATGGATTCATTGTTTAACAACATTCGGTAATATTAAAAGAGAAGTTTTTGGTGACTCTTATTCAGAATTATTTTTTTTAGATGAAGCCACAGCTTTATCTGCAGGACATCGTCCCTGTGGCGAATGCCAAAGAAAACGTTATCAAGAGTTTAAAAAAATCTGGTTAAATATCAACAACGCAGGTATATCAATTTCAGCAAAAGAAATGGATAAACATATCCACCAAGATCGAATTAATGCTGAAAAAATGCAGCATACATTTCAAGCAAATCTTTCAGAACTGCCTATTGGAACTTTTTTTGAATATGCTTCTGAAGCGATTGTAGTTTATAAAGAAAACTGTTATTTGATTTGGTCTTTTGATGGCTATCAAAAGAAAATTGAATTACCTCAAAATCTTATAGTTACTGTATTAACACCTCAAACTTTTGTAAAAATGTTTGACCATGGATATGTCCCAAATTTTCATTCTTCAGCATCACTCAAAATAATATGAATACGGTTGAAAATTTTATCCCTCCAGTGATCAATGGTGTCAGTGCCAGTAAAGTCTTTTTACCTCAAAATATTTCGGCACCTACCATTTTTGAATATCTTTGCCAACACTTCTCGCATATTCAAGCCAGTGAATGGCAGCAGCGCTTTGCTGATCAGTTAATTTATGCGGCTGATGGTGACATCTTAAACATAGAAAGCCACTATACGCCTAATACCCATATTTTTTATTATCGTTTTCTGGCGCATGAAATTCATGTGCCTTTTCTGCATGAGATTTTATACGAAAATGAACATTTACTCGTGGTTGATAAACCCCACTTTCTTACTATGACTCCAACTGGGCAATATGTTCAGGAAACATTATTAGTACGTTTAAAAAAGCAAACTGGATATGAGGATCTAACCCCGATTCATCGACTGGATCGCGAAACAGCGGGCATCGTTTTATTCTGTAAAAAACCAGAACTTCGAGGAATATACCAACAACTTTTTGCAGATCGAAAAGTGCAAAAAATCTATCACGCGATTGCAGCTTATCGAGCTGAATTACATTTCCCACAAATATTACAGCTCCATTTAGAAAAAGGTCAGCCGTTTTACACGATGCAAAATAATTCTGAAAAACCTCAGAATTCTGAAACTTTGATAGCGCTTTTGGAACACAATCAACATTACGCAAAATATCAGCTTAAACCCAAGACGGGTAAACAACATCAATTGCGTGTGCACCTTAATTACTTAGGCATTCCAATTTTAAATGATCCGTTTTATCCAGTTGTCGCACATAAAGCCGATGATGACTTTGAAAAACCGCTCCAGTTGTTAGCAAAAGAGATTTATTTTATCGATCCCATTTTAAATCAAGAAATGCATTTTAATTCTAAATTTGAACTGACATTGTAAATACAACGTAATGACAAAATTGCTATTTTTTTCACTTCAGAAATATTGAAATTACATTGCAATGGTTTAGAATACATGACGATAACTAAAAATATTTGGTCATATCTTTCATGCGAAAAACAGAAGTTTATCAGGTTCGACTTGATTCTCAGGAAAAAAAGCAGGCATTTGCCGTTTTTAAGCAGTTAGGTATATCCCCTGCCCAAGCTGTTCGTCTTTTCTTTAAACAAGTTGTGTTGACGAAATCAATTCCTTTTGCGATTGAAAATCAAAACATTAATATGGAACAGTTACTCAAGCTCCGTAAATCTAAAAATGCAGCAATAAATGATCCTTCAACTGCTATAGATTTGCATGTTGAAGACGATCATGAAGATCTATTTGAAGAATTGAATGCACTGTTAGGTGAAAGTGACAAAACTTAACAATGTTGCATTTATAAACAAGTTTTTATTTTTTAAGCTTAAATTTTTTCGTTATTCTGATAGTCCAAATAAAATTATAAATGCAAGGATGGACAGGAATGATTGTTAAACGAGCAACAAAAGAAGATCTTCACCAACTTGCTGTCTTGTTTGATGAATACCGTCAATTCTATGGTACATCATCCAATATTGAACAATCCTATCAATTTCTAAAACATCGTTTCGAAAATAAAGATAGTGTCATTTTCATTCACGTTAAAGATGATGTGCTCACAGGCTTTGTTTTACTGTACCTTGCTTTTTCATCTGTTTCTTGCGAAACCTATTATATTTTAGATGATGTTTATGTAACCCCATCTTATCGAAAACAAGGATCGGCTAAGCAATTAATTGACACTGCAATTCTTTTTGCTCGCCATGAAAATGCACAAAGAATTAGTCTCGAAACACAAAAAAATAATTATGAGTCTCGCCGTCTTTATGAACAAATGGGATTTATTCAAGATGATGAATTCAAGACCTTTCACTGTTTTTTAAAATAGTTACTCGATATCTAAAGCAATATTTTGACTTAATTGTTTTTGCGAAGATGTAAGATAAATCCATTCACCTTCTGGTAATTCAGAAAGCTCAAGTAATCCTATTTGTTGGCGATGTAAAAGCTCAACTTTATTTCCGACTGCGGCAAGCATACGTTTAACTTGATGGTAAACACCTTGATGAATTGTCATTGCCAATTGATGTGTGGAAAATAGTTGAAGATTGGTTGCGGCATAAATACCTTTTTCATTCCTTAGCTCAACTCCCTGTTCTAAAGCCATTAATTGCTCAGCTGAAATCGGATCGGCAGTCGTTACATGATAAACTTTTGGCACATGCTTACGCGGATTGGTTAAGGCTTGTAAATATTGACCATCATCAGTCAATAACAATAATCCTGTGGTATCTTGGTCTAGTCTTCCCACGCATTGAATACCTCGATGGATCAAAATTTCAGGTAGTAGGCTAAATACACTTTTATGATGCGTTGCCTGATGTGAACATTCATAGCCCTTCGGTTTATTTAAAACAATGTAGAGATGTTCTCGATATTGGTATTCTTCTCCAAATACTTGAAAACAAAGCTGATCCGTATTTATATTCTGTTTAGGGTTTTCACAAATTTGTCCTTCAATCTGCACAGAACCATTTTTAATTAACTGTTGGCAATACTTTCTTGAACCAAAGCCTTGCGATTGCAAAATTTTTTCCAACAGCATAACTACATCCTCATCTCAAACTCAGTCTATTGTACTCGATTCAGCTAGGCATCGTTGCTTACAGCATACTCATTCTTATTTTTTATAATTTATTCACAATCTGTTCATTTGTAATAGAACATATACAAAACTCTCGCCAAACTCTCTCAATCATCCTATTGCGCTCCATATTTCCACTTAAAAGTCTTGTTACATTTGTCTCAAGCAAAAGAATACTGTCCAAAAGAATGGATAAGGAGTTTCACCATGAAATCGAATATGTGGTTATGTAGCGTCATCTTGGCAACCTCATCAATGATGACTGTTGCACATGCAGATAATACAGCACGTGTTGCAGCAACTTCAGCACTTGGTAGTATTGTTGGTACAGCAGTTGGTAAACAACTTGGCGGTAATACGGGTGCCATGATTGGTTCCGCAATTGGTGGTGCTGGTGGTGCAGCAGCATCAAGCAATAAACGTGATCGCACTGAAGCCGCCATTGGTGGTGGACTAGGCGGTGTTGGTGGTTACACCGTTGGACGTAATGTCGGTGGAACGAGTGGCGGCTATATTGGTGCTGGTTTGGGTGCAGCAGGTGGTGCGGCTTTAGGTCAAAAAGTTGGTCAAGATCGTGAAGAAGACCGCCGCTACGAAAATCGTCGTTCTTACGATGAGCGCCGTTACGACAACCGTCGTTCTTATGATGATCGTAGATACTATAAATCTCGTCATCATTACCGTCATGATAATGGCTATCACCGTGGTTGGTATAAAGATTAATCATCAAATCCTAACACTTTCTCTTTTGGCGCCTTCGGGCGCTTTTTTGTTTTATCCAATTCGCAACAAATATCGACAATATTCGATATACAAAAACAAGCCAATATCGTATTATTTCGATATATGATTTTGAGAGTTAAAAAATGAAGTCACTACAAGAGATCAAATTTTCAATTTTGGAGTTAGCTCCTGTCAGAGACGATAAAAGTATTGAATTTTCACTTCGTCATGCACTAGAAGTTGCTCAACACGCTGAAAAGCTAGGTTATGAACGTTTCTGGTTAGCTGAACATCACAATATGGATGGAATTGCGAGTTCCGCAACGGCAGTTTTACTAGGATTCATCGCAGCAAATACAGACAAAATTCGCTTAGGTTCTGGTGGCATCATGTTACCTAATCACGCACCATTAGTTGTTGCAGAACAATTCGGGACTTTAGCAACACTTTATCCAAATCGTTTTGAACTTGGTTTGGGGCGTGCTCCAGGAACTGATCCAATGACCATGCGTGCATTACGACGCGGGCATCAAGAAACCGAAGATCAATTTCCTCGGGATGTAATGGAAATTTTGCAATATTTTAAAGACCCACAGCCCAACCAGAAAATTATTGCCACCCCAGGTCAAGGCACTCATGTACCTGTCTGGTTGCTAGGCTCAAGTCTGTTTAGCGCACAGCTTGCTGCAAAGTTGGGACTTCCCTATTCTTTTGCATCACATTTCGCTCCACGTATGTTAGGTCAAGCAATCGAAATTTACCGTGAGAATTTTCAAGCATCTGAATATCTTGATAAACCTTATGTGTCAATGGGCGTACCAACAGTCGTTGCGGCAACTGATGAAGAAGCACAATATTTAGCTACCAGTTCTTATCAGCGTATTTTAAACCTGATTCGGGGGCACAGTCTAAAACTCAAACCGCCAACTGAATCAATACAAGGTCTGGCAAGCAGCGCTGAGCAACTCGCCATCCAGAATTTCTATGCAATGGCTCAAATTGGTTCACAGGAAACTGTCAAAACAGGACTGGAAAAAATTGCCGCGCAATATGATGTAGATGAGTTTATCTTCACCTGTGATATTTACGATACACAAAAACGTCTGGAAAACTTTAGCTTGCTCATGGAGCTAAAAAACCAGTAGGCAATCCTATTTTCAAATAAGCATTGCCTCGTTCCGCAATGCTTATTTCACAACGCCCATGTATTGATAGGAGGTATTTTTCTTGCCGTAACTTAGATACTTTCCTTGAGGTTTATAGTTTTTATCCAGCAACATAATATAAATATTATTCTTCAAGCTTTTGTCTGTACGGATGTCATCAAGTGTCTCATCCGAGCTTTCATGTTTTTTACAGTCAAAATCGACCTGAATGGTATCAAGCGGTGCTTTATGAGGTTCCCAATCTTATTTCTTCAAAATAAAAAAATAAAAAAGCGTAGCCCATCCTCTACGCTTCTCATTTAAAGATACTATTTAGCCAATACGACGTTTTAAACCAGTCAACTGTAAAATACGCGTTGAAATTTCTTCAATCGACATTTCAGTGACGTTCAAATACTTAATACCTTCAGAAATATAAATACCCTCTATGGCACGTAATTCCATTTGGCACTGACTAAAACTTGCATAACGACTATTGGCTTTTCGTTCGCTACGAATAGCGACCAATCGCTCAGCATCAATCATTAAACCAAAGAGCTTATTTTTATGTGCTCGTAGCACAGCAGGTAGACGATTATCATCTAAATCTTCTTCAGTTAAGGGATAGTTCGCAACACGAATTCCAAACTGTAATGATAAATAAATCGAGGTTGGTGTTTTCCCAGATCGAGAAACGCCAACTAAAATCAAGTCAGCTTTATCATAATGACGAGTTCGAGCACCATCATCATTGTCTAATGCAAAATGTACTGCATCAATACGAGCCTTATAAGATTCAGAATCTGTTACAGCATGGGTCTGTCCAACTAAAGTTGTTGGTGGTGTACCCAACTCTTGCTCAAGTTTACTAATTAATCCCTCGAAAACATCCAAATTTACGGCTTTAGCTGTATTAATAATTTCACGAACATGTGGGTCTACCAATGTGTCAAAAACAAGTGGTAAACATCCATCTCTTGATTGGCATCCATTGATGTCAACCACCACATTCATTGCAGCTTCTTCAGTGGTAATATAAGGCATAATATGAATATCAAAATCGACATTCGGAAATTGCGCAAGTAGTGAATGTCCAAGGGTTTCTGCGGTAATTGCAGTACCATCCGAAATAAAAAATACACTCCGTTTAATTTGTTTACTTTCGGGCATCAAAATTCTCCTTAAACATTTGTCTTAGTGCTCTATAATCTTTATAGTAAACTCATCTAACATGACTGTCGCTTAGTAAAATACTAAATCTAAGCACATTCGTATAATTTCATACCAATGATGGTCATTCATACTGCAAAAAAAGTGGAGTAAATACTTTGGAAGCGCGCGTAATCGGTCTGGAAAAATTAGGGAAACACGATGTCGAACTCGTAGGTGGGAAAAACTCATCTTTGGGTGAAATGATCAGCCATTTATCCAATGCTGGTGTATCGGTACCTGGTGGTTTTGCAACAACTGCTGCTGCCTATCGTGAGTTCTTGGATCAAAGCGGCTTAAATGCTCGAATTCAGGCTGAACTTGAGCAGCTAAATGTTGATGATGTAAACGCACTTATAGAGACAGGCGCTAAAATCCGTAAATGGATCGTTGATACCCCACTTACTGCTAATTTAGAACAAGAAATTCGTGACGCATTTACAGCACTTTCAAACGGTAATCCAGACATCGCTGTTGCTGTACGCTCTTCTGCGACTGCTGAAGATTTACCTGATGCTTCTTTTGCAGGACAACAAGAAACTTTCTTAAATATTCGCGGAATTGATAACGTTCTTATCGCGATTAAAGAAGTTTTTGCTTCGCTTTATAATGACCGTGCCATCGCGTACCGTGTACACCAAGGTTTTGAACACAGTGTTGTTGCCCTATCTGCGGGTGTACAACGTATGGTTCGTTCAGAGACTGGTGCTGCAGGTGTAATGTTTACGCTTGACACAGAATCTGGTTTCCGTGATGTGGTATTTATTACCGCATCATACGGTCTGGGTGAAATGGTTGTTCAGGGAGCTGTCAACCCTGACGAATTCTATTTGTCAAAACCATTGTTAAATGCAGGTAAACACTCAGTTTTACGCCGCAATCTCGGTTCTAAACACCAAAAAATGATTTATGGTGAAGAAGGCGCTGCAGGTAAATCCGTTGTTGTGGTTGATGTTGAAAAACCAGAGCGTCAACAATTCGCATTAAATGATCATGAATTACATGAACTTGCTAAACAAGCATTGATTATTGAACAACATTACGGCTCGCCAATGGACATCGAATGGGCGAAAGATGGTGATGATGGTCAAATCTACATCGTTCAAGCACGTCCTGAAACTGTTAAAAGCCGTCAAAATGTCGGCACAATGGAACGTTACCTATTAAAACAACGTGGCACTGTCATCTGTGAAGGTCGTTCAATTGGTCAACGTATCGGTTCGGGTAAAGTTCGTGTCGTCACCTCAATTAAAGAAATGGATAAAGTACAAGACGGTGATGTACTTGTATCAGACATGACTGACCCAGATTGGGAGCCAGTCATGAAACGTGCCGCAGCGATTGTGACCAATCGTGGTGGCCGTACTTGTCACGCTGCAATCATTGCACGTGAGTTAGGTGTACCAGCAATCGTGGGTTGTGGTAATGCAACAGAAGTATTAACCGATGGTCAAGAAGTCACTGTTTCATGTGCTGAAGGTGATACAGGCTTTATCTATGAAGGCGCATTAGATTTTGAGGTGCAACGTAACTCAATTCACTCAATGCCAAAACTTCCATTTAAGATTATGATGAATGTTGGTAATCCAGACCGTGCATTCGACTTTGCTCAAATTCCAAATGAAGGGATTGGTCTTGCACGTCTTGAATTCATCATTAACCGTATGATCGGTGTACATCCTAAAGCGCTTCTCAATATTGACAGCCTACCACGTGAAACGCGTGCTGCTGTAATGACACGTACATCAGGTTATTCTTCGCCAATCGAATTCTATGTAGAAAAGTTAGTTGAAGGTATTTCAACACTTGCAGCTGCATTTGCTGAAAAACCAGTCATCGTTCGTATGTCTGACTTTAAGTCAAATGAATATGCAAACTTAATCGGCGGTAAATTATACGAGCCAGAAGAAGAAAACCCGATGTTGGGTTTCCGAGGTGCAAGTCGTTACGTATCTGACAACTTCCGTGACTGTTTTGAGCTTGAGTGCCGTGCTTTGAAGAAAGCCCGTGATGAAATGGGTTTAACCAATATTCAAATCATGATTCCATTCGTGCGTACAGTGTCTGAAGCAAAACGTGTGATTGAGTTGCTTGCTCAAAATGGTTTAAAACGTGGTGAAAATGGCCTCAAAATCATTATGATGTGTGAGCTTCCAACCAATGCTTTATTGGCTGAACAGTTCCTTGAACATTTTGATGGTTTCTCAATTGGTTCAAATGACTTAACACAATTAACACTTGGTCTTGACCGTGATTCTGGTATCGTATCTCATTTATTTGATGAGCGTGATCCAGCGGTTAAAGCCCTTCTTTCTATGGCAATTCATGCATGCCGTAAAGCAGGAAAATACGTTGGTATTTGTGGTCAAGGTCCTTCAGACCACCCTGACCTTGCTAAATGGCTCATGGAACAAGGTATTGAATCTGTGTCACTTAACCCTGACTCAGTGCTTGATACTTGGTTCTTCCTTGCTGAAGAACAAATCAAGAAAGCCTAGTCTTTTTAAAAAAAGGCCCTTTCGTAGGGTCTTTTTTCATCTTTAGTCATTGAGAATTTTTAATTATGCAAATTTACTTGGCTCGTAATAACCAACAAGCTGGACCTTATAGTTTAGACCAACTGAACCAAATGCTTTCTAGCCAACAAGTATTACTTACAGACTTGGTTTGGCACGAAGGTATGAGTGAATGGAAAACTCTTGGCGAACTCACTCAAGGAAAACTTGTCTACGAACCTGTAGGTTATTCATCATTCAATCATCAAATTAACAATCAAACTGAGCAGTCAACTTTTAAAATAAAAGTTGAACAAAAAACATCTGAACTCGCCTCATTTCATTCTCGTGCACTCGCTAAGGTGATTGACTTAACACTTTGGCTGCCGATGGCTGCTATACCATCTTTTTTCTTTAACGAAAGCCAGTACACAGAATTATTTAAAATTCAAAAGCAATTACAAGCAAGCCAAGTCGCTTCAAGTGAAGCAGCTGAGTTGCAGCATCAACTTATGCAGCTTATTCCAAATGAAGCATGGATGAGTATTTTTGTTTATTTGATCCTAATGTTGATACTGCAAGCTTTTTTAATTGCGAAGTCTGGACAAAGCATTGGTAAAAAAATAACCAAAATTAAAATCGTAGATGCTGAAACACATACGGCAATCAATACGATTAGAGCTTTTTGGTTGAGAAGTGCTTTATTTATCATTCTGAATCTATTGTTTATGCCATTTATTACAATTATCGACTATGCTTTCTTTGCATTTAATAAAAATCGCCAAACTTTGCACGATAAATTGGCAAAAACTAAGGTCGTAAAGCAATAATTTTTAATTAACTAAGCAAAAGAGGATTTATTCCTCTTTTTTGCTCTATAAAATTGATATTTATAGAAAAAATACACATTTCAACAACAATTCCTACAAAATAAATCAGGTTTCAAAACAAGTATTTCTGACTGTGTTAGATGTAGCTTAGTTTTTCAATATGAGGCATAATGCCCAACAACGTAGCGGTGTCGCATGATTGCTAAGCATTTCACAAAAAATTCTTATCAATCATGCGACACTTTAATCGCTATCCCATAATTTAAATTAGGGAATGGGACTCTTCACCGAGGTTGTAAAATGAGACAAACGATTTTAGCTGTATTGTCTTTATCAACGATGGCTGCGCTCTTGACAGGGTGTGGCGGTGATATGGTACTACTAAACAATAAAGGTCCAGTAGGTCAAGGTCAAAGTAGCCTGATGATGACTGCGATCTATCTAATGCTATTGGTGGTGATTCCATCAATTATCATGGCATTATGGTTTGGTTGGCAATATCGCGCATCGAATAAAGATGCAGACTATAAACCTACTTGGGCACACTCTACGACAATTGAGATCGTTGTTTGGGGTGTTCCTGTCATTATTATTGGTATTTTAGCTTGGTTAACTTGGTGGGGTTCCCACAAGTACGACCCTTACCGTCCGTTAGAGTCAGATAAAGCGCCTTTAACTGTTCAAGCCATCGCTGAACAATTTAAATGGATTTTTATCTATCCTGAGCAAAACATTGCAACGGTAAACGAAGTACGCTTCCCAGAAAAAACGCCTGTAAGCTTTAAGATTACTTCTAACTTTACGATGAACTCGTTCTTCATCCCACAGTTAGGTGGTCAGATCTATGCAATGGCGGGTATGCAAACTCATCTTCACCTTTTAGCAGATGAACCAGGTGTATTCCGTGGTTTCTCAGCTAACTATTCAGGTTACGGTTTCTCACAAATGCGCTTCAAGGCACATAGTGTAACTGAACCAGAGTTTGCACAATGGGTAGAAGCTGTTAAAGCGGGTAATGGTACAAGTATCAATGCTGAAGCAATTCAAAAAGGTACACTTGACCAAGCTGAATTAGCGACACTTAAAGATGGCGATCGTTCTAAACATCAGATCGAAATTCTTGTAAACCGTGCTAAGGCTGCTGGTGATGAAGAAGCACTTGCTAAAGCTGAAGCTATGAAACCGTTCCCGAACAAGCCACACCCTGTGACTTATTACTCTTCAGTTGAGCCAAAATTGTTTGAAACAATTATCAACCACTACATGAGTAATTATCACGGTGCTGACCACTCTGCTGCTGGACATGCAACAGCAGAAACTCATGCTGCAGCTGAACACGCTGCTCAAGGGGAATAAGACATGGATATGATTTTTGGCAAATTAGGCTGGGATTCTATTCCAACAGAGCCGATTGTACTCGTTACCATGGTCATGATGGCTCTTGGTGGCATTGCAGTTCTAGGCGGTATTACCTATTTCAAAAAATGGGGATACTTATGGAACGAATGGTTCACATCAGTAGACCATAAGAAAATTGGTATCATGTATATCATCGTATCAGTAGTCATGCTTCTGCGTGGTTTCGCCGATGCGATCATGATGCGTTTACAACTTTTCCTCGCTAAAGGCGGTGGTGAAGGTTACTTACATCCAGACCATTACGATCAGATCTTTACAGCACACGGTGTAATCATGATCTTCTTCGTGGCTATGGGTCTCGTTGTAGGTATGATGAACATTTCTGTTCCATTGCAAATCGGTGCTCGTGACGTAGCATTCCCATTATTGAACTCTTTAAGCTTCTGGTTATTTGCGGGTGCTGCTGGTTTGATGATGGCTTCACTTGTTTTAGGTGAATTCGCTGCGACTGGTTGGATGGCATACCCTCCTCTTTCAGGTATCCAATATTCACCAGGTGTAGGTGTTGACTACTACATTTGGGCACTGCAAGTTTCAGGTTTAGGTACGCTTTTATCTGGTGTTAACTTCTTTGTTACCATCATTAAAATGCGCGCACCTGGCATGAAATTAATGGACATGCCTATTTTCACATGGACTTCACTGTGTACGGCTGTATTAATCATTGCATCATTCCCTGTATTAACAGGTACGCTTGCAATGCTTACTTTAGACCGTTACTTCGGTTTCCATTTCTTCACTAATGAGCTTGGCGGTAGCCCAATGCTTTACGTGAACTTGATCTGGACATGGGGTCACCCTGAAGTATATATCTTGGTATTACCAGCATTTGGTTTATACTCAGAAATCGTTGCAACCTTCTCTCGTAAAGCGTTGTTCGGTTACAAGTCTATGGTGTATGCAACTATCGCGATTACTGTACTTGCGTTCGTTGTATGGCTTCACCACTTCTTCACCATGGGTGCTGGTGCGAACGTTAACGCGTTCTTCGGTATCATGACCATGGTTATTGCGATTCCTACAGGTGTGAAAATCTTCTCTTGGTTATTCACGATGTATAAAGGTCGCATCACCTTTACTACTCCAATGTTATGGACGCTTGGCTTCCTAGTAACATTCGGTATTGGTGGTTTAACTGGTGTACTTATGGCTGTTCCGCCTGCGGACTTCCTTGTACACAACTCACTCTTCTTGATCGCTCACTTCCATAACGTAATTATCGGTGGTGTGGTGTTTGGTATGTTTGCTGGCATCATCTTCTACTGGCCGAAAATGTTTGGTTGGAAGCTCAACGAAGCATGGGGTAAAGCTGCGTTCTGGTTCTGGTTCTTCGGTTTCTATTTTGCATTCATGCCACTTTATATCCTTGGTTTCATGGGTATGACTCGTCGTTTGAATACATATGACAACCCAGAATGGGATCCATACTTAGCGATCGCATTATTTGGTGCCGTTCTTGTTGCTATTGGTATTGCATGTTTCTTAATGCAAATCATCGTTGGTTTCTTACAACGTAAAGACAACATGGACTACACAGGCGACCCTTGGGATAGTCGTACACTTGAATGGTCTACGTCATCTCCTGCTCCATTCTATAACTTTGCACATGTACCAGAAGCTAGCGGCGTTGACCGTTTCTGGACTGACAAAGAAAATGGCGTAGCATATGCACGTAACACTAAATATGAAGACATCCACATGCCGACTGATCGTGCTGCTGGTTTTGTCATTGCAATGTTCATTACTGTTCTTGGTTTTGCATTGATCTGGCATATTTGGTGGCTAGTCGTTGTTTCATTCGTTGCTTCAGTTGTTAGCTTGATCGTAAGCTCATTCACTAAGAATGTTGATTACTACGTACCTGCTGCAGAAGTTGAACGTATTGAAAATGAACGCTATGCGTTACTTGAAAAACACTTGAAGAAGGACTAAGGAAATGGCTGAAGTACTTCATCACGACAACCACGGTCATGACGGTCATCACGAGCACGATGACACAGACTTAACGGTCTTTGGTTTCTGGACATACTTGATGAGTGACTTGATTCTTTTCGGATCACTCTTCATTGCGTTCGCTGTATTAAGCAGTCATATTCCGCCTGGTACTCCAAGTGCGAAAGATCTTTTTGGTGATTCTTTAGGTTTTGTATTAACCGAAACTTTTGCCCTCTTGATCTCTTCGGTAACATTCGGATTTGCAGTTCTTGCATCTTATAAAAAGAATGTAAACCAAGTGATTACTTGGTTATTCATTACTTTCTTATTTGGTGCATCGTTTATTGGTATGGAAATCTATGAATTCCATCACCTTGTACATGCTGGCCACGGTCCGACTCATAGTGCATTCTTATCAGCATTCTTTACTTTAGTTGGTACACACGGTATTCACGTAACTTCTGGTTTAGTGTGGATGTTAGTATTGATGTATCAGATCAAAAAGAATGGTTTGACACTACCGAATACACGTCGTCTTGCTTGCTTAAGCTTGTTCTGGCACTTCCTTGACATCGTTTGGATCTGTGTATTCAGCGTCGTTTACTTACTGGGAGTTCTCTAATGAGTGGTCATGACCATAATGCTGCAGGTGCATCACACGGTAACTTTAAGCAATACACTGTTGGGTTTATCCTATCTGTTATCCTCACCATCATCCCATTCGGGATGGTGATGTCGGGCGGATTTAGCCGTGGCATCTTAGTTACTGTTATTGCAATCGCTGCTGTTGCTCAGGTAATCGTACAACTTGTGTATTTCTTACACATGAATACATCATCTGAACAACGCTGGAACCTTATTGCATTTATCTACACAATCTTATGTATTGCTGTACTTCTAGTCGGCTCTGTGTGGATTATGAATTACCTACACTACAACATGATGATCTAAACTGATTGTCATGTGGAAAAAGTATTTATTCCTGACTAAACCAGGAATTCTCTTTGGTAATTTTATTACCACCTTGGGCGGCTTCTTTTTAGCCGCCCAAGGCTCTATAGACTTCCTCTTATTATTAATTACATTACTTGGAACAACTTTTGTGGTTGCTTCTGGTTGTGTAGTCAATAATGTTATTGATCAAGACATCGATCAAAAAATGCAACGCACAATGAATCGTGCTCTTGTTAAGAAAACCATATCTCCTTCTATTGCAATGTTTTATGCTCTTGTATTAGGTGTGATTGGTTTTAGCATGCTCTGGTTCTATGTGAATGCCTATGCATTTTTATTCGCAGTCATTGGTTTTGTCGTCTATGTCGGTTTTTATAGTTTGTGGACAAAACGTACCACGATCCACCAAACCGTGATTGGTAGTATTTCTGGAGCGAGTCCACCTGTTATTGGTTATACGGCTGTAAGTCATCATTTCGATATGGCTGCTCTTCTCATTTTTATTGCATATGCCTTATGGCAAATGCCGCATTCATGGGCAATTGCGATTTATCGTTTTGAAGATTACAAAAACGCAGGTGTGCCTATTTTACCTGTTGCACGTTCTATTCATAGAACTAAAATCGAATCGCTGATCTATGTGATTTTATTCACTATTGCGATGAATGCTTTGTATATATATGGATATACCAATATTATTTTCTTGGTCATCTGTAATGCACTTTGTATTTACTGGTTTTACATTGGTATTTTAGGATTTAAAGCTGAAGATGATCAGCTTTGGGCAAAACGCTTTTTCCTTTTTTCAGTAATCTTAATTACTGTGATCAGTTTGAGCTTTAGCTTTACATTTAAAAGCCCTGCACCCTTCCTCCCTATTTTTTAAAAAGATAGAGACTTCTCTGTCTTTTTATTCCCCACTTCAGTTGTTATCATTTCGTGCAATAAAAACATTTCACCCTTTATTGCCTAAATGAAACTACAAAATAAATTTATATTCAAATCAATTGTCTATTCTTCGCTTTCACTGGTCATTTACTATAGCCCAATCACCTATGCTGGTGTAGAGCAATTTTGCGAGCCAAACCTTGCCATAAATGACAAAAATTTAAACGGCTGTAGCAATCTTCCTGTGTTATATCCAGCAAATGATAGTCAAACCAATATGACACTATTACTCAGCGACTTAGGGCTTGCAACAATTAAGCCGATGACAGCAGATGGTAATTTATGGGATGCAAACTACGGTACGGTGCCTTTTGATGCCGCAAATATTTCCGCTTTGACTGAAAACAGGATTTTAAATCAGCGAGAAAAATTATCGCAAAAAGATGAAATCATTTTTGATGAACGTTGCTACAGTTTTAATTCTGGCAATGCTGCTTTTATTAGTCAGGTTAAAATCAATAAGAATATTCCAGCAAATGAAAAACAATTGCTGATTAATGAACGTCAAAAAATGAATCAATGTGGTGATAAAATTGCATTGATTGCCGTTGATCCAAATTGGTCAGTCACAACACGTCAATACGCCTCTTACTTAAACGCCAGTATCCTGTTTTATAATGCAAACTACTCTGCCGCGACCAAAATTTATACGGTATTAAGTACTGTTGAGGATACATGGCTAAAAGAAACTGCACTATATATGCTGATTCGTACCAGCCTCAACTCAGCCTATACAACAGGTGTGGATCAATATGGTGATGTATATCTGGACAATATCAATCAAAATTTACTTAAACAATTTTTAGATCATATTACGGTTTATTTAAAAGCTTATCCAAATGGACAATATATCGCGAGTGCGCGTGGTTTTATGCGTCGTGGTTTTTGGCTTTCAAAACGCCAAGATTTATTGGTTAATGAAATTGTCTGGCAACTTAAAAATCCGACATCAAAATTTTATAATTTGGAAATGAGTGAACTTCCCGCCGAAATTGATCGCCGAGTGTTCGATAGCTCAGCTTTTAATCTGAGCAATCTAAAAGACCCTTTCTTTTTGGCAGTATATGATTTGATGCATATGCGTGAATCGAATTCTGAGAATTATCATTCGATTTCTTGGGCACAACTGAATGCACAAAAAGATTTTTTCAGAACCCAGCCTGAATTATTTCAGTATTTACAAGCTGCTCACTTATTTTTTGTTCAAAATAAAGCTCAAGAAGCTCAAAATTACTTAGCTAAAGCAAATGCTAAAAATGGTAGTTATTTGCAGTTAAGCCAAACTTTTTTGAGAGGACAAATTTTAGAAAAAATTGGACAACCTCAAAATGCTGAAGAATATTGGCATCAGGAACTTACACAGGCCAAAGACAGCTATCAACGCAGTTTATTTGAAACAGCATTATCCAACCATTTGGCAATAAAACAGGACTATTCAGCATTTATTGGAAAAAAAGCTCAAATTACTCAGCCGAACCTGCAGAGAAATTTTATTACTCAAATCGCAAATACAAACAGTTTGCAAAAAATTATTCAATCTGATCAAAGCAATATCAATCAAAAACAAGCTGCGATCTACACCCTTTTGAGTAAAAGCTTAGTACATCAACAATTCGAATTGTTTAAACAAAGCTATGCTTTTATGCCCAAAAATGCCATGCAATATCAAGGTTATAACAGTGACAATGAACAATTGAAGAATAAGCCAGATTTTTCTAATTTCATTTGGAATGGAGCACACATTACACCACAACTAAAATGCTCAAATTTAGAGACTTTAGTTAATCAATTGGCTCAAACACCTAAAGATTCATTATTAAATGTTTGCTTAGGAGAATATTTCCGTAGTGAACAAGGATATTCGTTACAGCAACTTTCTTATAATGAAAAACAAACATCAAATTTTTCAGGAAAAATTTTTGCTCGTGGTCAGATTTATCAAGATCTCATCAAATCATCAAGCAAAAGCGATTTACAAGCTTACGCCCTTTATCGCGCAATTCAATGTTATGCGCCAAGTGGTATTAATGATTGTGGTGGTAATGAAGTAAACAAATCTGTCCGAAAACAATGGTTTGATAAAATCAAAACAGATTATCCAAATACCAGTTGGGCAAAATCACTGAAATATTATTGGTAATTGACGATGTTGAAGTGGCTGAAAGCAATCATTTTCACTTTTTTTATTTTTAACTTATTTGCTTGCCAACCTGCACAATCTGCAACGTCAACAATTGATGCCAATCATTTCGATTCTTTTTGGATTTGGGGCAACATTCAATCTGCGCCTTACTTAAGTAAGGCGAAAGAACTGTATATTTTGCAAGGAGAAATTCGATATTCAAAACAAAAACACAGCTCTATATTGATCCCACAAGGTGTTTCTATCCTAAAATTACCCCGTCAGAAAATTTGGTTAGTTTTTCGCACACATCATCTGGCTTGGAACGAACAAAACTATCAAACTGTTTTCAAACGTTTAGAACATTGGAGAAATCAAGGGAATCAAGTTCAGGGAATTCAAATCGATTTCGACAGTCGAACCCATGATTTAAAAGAATATGCCCTTTTTCTAGAAAGTTTCAGAAAAAGACTCCCTCCCTCCTATCAACTTAGCATTACAGGATTACTGGACTGGACAAATTTTAAGGATCAGAAAACTTTAACTATTTTGAGAAATAATATCAGTGAACTTGTGATCCAAACCTATCAAGGTACAACCACCATTCCCAATTACCCACAATATTTAAAACGTATCTCTGCAATGCAACTGCCTTATAAAATCGGTTTTGTACAAAATGGGTTACGTCAAAATAACGCAAACGATTTTAATGACCCTCATTTTAAAGGCTATATCATCTTTTTACTTCGATCTAAAACATGAATTTACTTGCGATTTAAATGAAATGTGTCTAAAATCCCAGCTTCGCAATTTGCGACATAACTTTTTAGTTATGACTCCTTGCTTCTGACTTTTTAGTTGGGGGCTGCTTAAACCGTAAGGAGCTGACAATGCGTCACTACGAAATCGTACTATTGGTACACCCAGACCAAAGCGATCAAGTTGTAGGTATGGTTGAACGCTATATCTCTCAGATCAAAGAAGCTGAAGGTCAAATTCACCGTTTAGAAGATTGGGGCCGTCGCCAATTGGCTTACCCAATCAACAAGATTCACAAAGCACACTACATTCTTATGAATGTTGAATGTGGTCAAACGACTCTTGATGAATTAGAAGAATTGTTCCGTTATAACGATGCAATCATTCGTAACATCATCATCCGTCGTGAACACGCAATTACTGAAGAATCTTTACTTGCTAAAAGTGCTGAAGAGAAACGTGCGCGTAAAGCTCAACGTGAAGAAGCACAACAAGCAATTCAAGAAGCTGAATAAGGAGAACCTCAATGGCACGTTTTTACCGTCGTCGCAAGTTCTGCCGCTTTACAGCTGAGAATGTTGCGTACATCGACTACAAAGATATCGACACTTTAAAACAGTACATCACTGAAAACGGCAAGATTGTTCCTAGCCGTATTACAGGTACTAAAGCTCGTTATCAACGTCAATTAGCGTTAGCTATTAAACAAGCTCGCTATTTGTCTTTGATTCCGTACACTGACAACCATAAGTAAGTGAGGTGAGCTGTGGACGTTATCTTATTACAACGCATTAAGAACCTTGGTAAATTAGGCGACAAAGTATCAGTTAAAGCTGGTTACGGTCGTAACTTCTTGATCCCTCAAGGTAAAGCTGTAGCTGCAACTGAAGCAAATACTGCTGCATTTGAAGCTCGTCGTGCTGAACTTGAGAAACAAGAAGCTGCTATTTTAGCTGCTGCGAATGCACGTGCTGAACAATTGAACGAAGTAAATATCGTTATCACTGCTAAAGCTGGTGATGAAGGTAAACTTTTCGGTTCTATCGGTACTCGTGATATCGCTGACGCTTTAACGAACGCTGGTCTAGCAGTAGACCGTGCAGAAGTTCGTTTACCAAACGGTGCGCTTCGTCACACTGGTGAATTCAACATCGCAATCCAATTGCATCATGATGTTGTTGCTGAAGTTCTCGTTACTATCGTATCTGAGTAATTTCTGCAAAGAAAAGAGCATGTTTTTACATGCTCTTTTTTTATTCCTAAAATTTTATATTTTAGTACACCCTACTTTTCCAGCAATTAAACAATTTTCTTCCAATTAAATTCTCCTGTCTGCGTTCATTTGGATTAAGATAGTCAGTCGTTACAGTTTCATCTTTTTATTAGGTCTTGTTATGTCACAGGCGAATGCCAATTTTACGAAAAATTCTCCAAACACAGAGAGTAAAGTGAGTGACTCAGGTCAATTAAAAGAATTTCGTACACCACCGCACAATCTCGCAATTGAGCAAGCTGTGCTCGCGGCATTAATGACGGTTGCCGAATCATTTGAACAAGTCAGCGATTTACTTAAAGAAAATGATTTTTATGCAACACGTCATAAATATATTTATCGTGCCATCGAAAAACTAGCGCAAGAAAACTCGCCTTATGATGCTGTATTGGTCAATGATTGGTTACTCAAACAAAACCTGCTTGATGCAATTGGTGGTGAAGAATATTTGATGCAATTGATGGCAGATTCACCTTCAAGCTTTTACAATCTTGAAATCTACGCCAATAAAATTAAAGAATTTTCAACACTACGCGCAATGATTAAAGTCAGTAGTGATATTTTGCAAAATGCTTATGACACCAAAGGTCGCCCTGTCAGTGAAATCCTAGATTTAGCCGAAACCAGTATTTTCTCTTTGGCCGAACAACATAACAACAACAAGAAAGATTCAGGGCCAAAATCGATTAGCTCTGTCACTGCTGATGTGATTTCTAAACTCGATGAACTTTCTAAATTAGACGGCAATATTACAGGTTTAACCACAGGTTTCTTAGAGTTAGATAATAAAACCTCAGGTATGCAACCTGGGGATTTGATTATTGTTGCAGCCCGTCCTTCGATGGGTAAAACCACCTTCGCCATGAACTTAGTTGAAAGTGTACTGCAATACAACCGCTTACCTGCTCTCGTATTCTCAATGGAGATGCCAGCAGACTCGATTGCTATGCGTTTGATCTCAGCAATGGGTAAAGTACATCAGGGTCATCTACGTTCAGGTAATCTCGATGCAGATGAATGGACCAAAGTCACAGGAACTATTCTTCAATTACAAGAAATGCACCTCTATATCGATGATTCCTCTGCCCTACCACCAACCGAACTTCGTGCACGTGCGCGACGTATTGCCAAAATGCATGATGGAAAAATCGGCTGTATCATGGTCGACTACTTACAGTTAATGAAAGTGCCGGGTATGGGCGATAACCGTGTAGGTGAGATTTCGGAGATTTCTCGAAGCTTAAAAGCACTAGCTAAAGAAATGCAATGCCCTGTCATTGCACTGTCTCAGCTTAACCGTAGTTTGGAGAACAGACCCAATAAACGCCCTGTCATGTCAGACTTACGTGAATCAGGCGCAATCGAGCAAGATGCCGACTTGATCATGTTTATTTATCGTGATGAAGTCTATAACAAAGAGTCTAAAGAAGCTGGTACAGCCGAAATTATTATCGGTAAACAACGTAATGGTCCAATTGGTTCAGTTCGTCTTGCCTTTGAAGGTCAATACACTCGCTTTAGTAACCTTTCACCTGAGTTCTATGCTCAATACGATGACGAGGAATAATCCCTCGGTTATTGATCTGCCTTAAAAACTTTCCATGTCGACCCAAAGGAGAAATCAGGGTGCGCCAAGCAACAGTTTATATTGATAGTGATGCACTACAATATAATTTAAACCGCGTTAAACAACTTGCTCCACATTCACAAATTGTTAGTATGGTCAAAGCAAATGCTTATGGACATGGAGTTAAAGACTGTTTAGCCGCCTTGGATGCAACAGATGCCTTTGGTGTCGCCTGTTTAGAAGAAGCTTTAGAGATCAGGCAACTGGGATATTCTCAACCCATCACTTTGATTGAGGGCATATTTTCAGAAGACGAAATGCAACAAGTAATTGAGCACAAACTCGAATGCCTGATTCATCAAAGTCAACAAGTTGAATGGTTGATTCAGCATAAACAAGCTTATAATGCTTTGGGCTTAAAAGTGTGGGTCAAACTAAATAGCGGAATGAACCGTTTAGGCTTTAAAGTGACTGAAATTATCGATGTCATTCAACGTTTAAAATCAGAAGGCTTTAGCTGTGTCCTTACCATGCATTTTGCCAATGCAGATGCCGATCACCCTTTAAATGAACAACAAAAGCAGCAATTTCTCCATGTCAAAGAAGCATGTGCCCCTATCTTAGCATCATGTTGTAACTCCGCTGCGATCTATAAATATCCTGAATTACATTTCGATTTTGTTCGCCCAGGTATCATGCTTTATGGTGCAAGTCCATTTGCTGAAAAAAATGTAGATGAACTCGATTTAAAGCCTGTAATGACCTTTAGTGCAGAAATCATTGCGCTTAATCAAATTCAACAAGGTGAATCTGTAGGTTACGGTTCAACGTTTACAGCAACACAGCCTATGAATATTGCCATTGTCTCCATTGGCTATGGTGATGGTTATCCAAGAGCATATATCAAACCAAATTTCGTTGCGATTGATGAACAACTTGTTCCTGTTATTGGTCGTGTCAGTATGGATATGATTGCGATTGACGTTACTCAGGTTAAAGCTGAATTAGGTACTAAAGTAGAACTATGGGGCAAACATCGACTCGTCGATGATGTCGCTGCCGCAAATGGCACGATTGGTTACGAATTATTATGTCGGTTAAGTAATAGACCCATTCGAAAAGTGATTTAAAACAGATAAAAAATCCAAGCCTTTGCTTGGATTTTTTCTTATATGATTACAAACCATAATCAGTCGTAGGCTTTGGTAACTCTTGAAGTCCACGGCGTAAGGTTTCAGACCATTGCTTACTAATCTGAGTAAAATAAGGATCATCTTCTCGGATGCGTTTCCCTTCAGGAATTTTAAAACTATCTTTATGATAAACCAAAGCGTCTAAAGGCAATCCGACAGAAACATTAGACCTTAATGTTGAATCAAAAGAGATCAAACTGCAACGTAACGCATCATCTAATGGCATCGTATAGTGCAGTGCACGATCTAAAATTGGCTTTCCATACTTACTTTCACCAATCTGGAAATATGGGGTATCGGTAGTCGCACAGATAAAATTACCTTGTGGATAGACATTATACAGTTGCATTTCCTCACCCTGTATCTGCCCACACACCAAAATACTACACGAGTAGTTCATCTGTTCCTGAGTATCAGTCGTAACATCCTCGAGTACCTTACGCAAAGTCTTTCCAATTAATTCAGCAACTTCAAACATGGTATTTGCGCTATATAAATTTGGCTCTTGATGTAATGCTAAAGCATTTTGTAAATGACCAATAACAGCTTGTGTTGTTGCTAAATTACCTGCTGTTTGCAATGCAATAAAACGCTCACCTTCAACACCAAAGGTATGTAATTTACGAAATACAGAAATATGATCGACCCCTGCATTAGTTCGAGTATCACTAATCAATACCAAACCTTGCTCTAATCTTAATGCACAACAATAGGTCATCTCTTCTTCTCTTACCTTCAACAAGCCAAAACTTGAACCGTAGATATCATACTTTCCACCCCACCTTGCTCACGGATACCTCGAATTGGTGCAACATCTAGATAATCACGACCAACTGCGACATAAATATGATTTTGGGGGGTAAATATCTGGTTACTTACATCGAAACAATACCACTCATTTTCTACAAAAACCTCAGCCCATGCATGACTGGCTAGGTGCGGTTGATTTGCATCATATATATAGCCAGACACATAACGAGCTGGTAAATGTAATCCACGGCACATTGCAATTAAAATATGTGCATGATCTTGACATACACCTTGTCTTGCATGAAATGCATCAATTGCAGCAGTCGTCACTGAGGTGGTCTCAGGCTGGTACTGAACTTGTTGTAAAATTTTCTCAGATAAAAGTATTAAATGCTTACGATCTTTTACTTTGACCACCGCCTGAGCAAAATCAAGCATACTTAGATCGCAACACGTCATCATGGTACGCTGCAAAAAAAGCATTGGAGAAACATCCGTTTCTACATAGCCGAGTTCTGTTGCATATAAATTAACGACACCTTGCGCCATAATGGTCAAGTAGCGATATTCATGTCTCTGAGTTGCAGTGATCCATAAATTATTAAATGCGTCTCTTTGACATGAATATTGCCCAGGCACACTAATATGCCAGTTTTCTATGCTTTGGTGCATAGAACTCTGCGGCATCATTTTAATCGATTGCACACTATTTCGAGCAACTTGCGTATAACGATAGTGCGTTTGATGATTCACCATGAGTTTCATGAGAATGCCTCAAATTGATTTTCTAAGTTATAGGTAAAGGCATAAAACTGATTTAAATTAGGTTGCTCTTTTAAAATCTGCCAATTTGGCTGCAAGTCATCCCAACCTAGTTCAAATAACTGTTCAATAATCGGATCAATCGAAGCTATAACATCCTGAATATTATGTTGAAAACGGAAATGCGTATCAATTTTTTCAATACATTGTCCAACATGAAAGAATAAGAAAACATCGTTTTGTTCTGTTTTTAAAAGAGCACAACACTTCCCTACGACGGCTTGAATCTCTTCACCATCTGATACTGCATTTTTAATTATATGATTCAGCTCAGCATAGGTTTGAGCTGACAGTAAACCACGTAATTCTTGAATATTATCTCGAGCAATCTCAAGCTGGCTCAATAAAGAATAGGGTTGTTGATGATCTAGCATAAAATTATTCAGATTCTCAGCATCATCGATATGTAAACAAAGCGCTTGAGCAAAATCTGCTGCTTGTTCATCATCACAAAATGGCAAATGGCTAGCAACATGACCAATTCTAAATAAATAACGACCTAACCAATAAATATGATGAGCGCTTGAGCTAAGTAAAAGCATAAATTTCCTCCCTTATATATGATCAAAATCCCCAAAGTACGGCACTAGGCTAGAGACTTTGGACTAAAACTCTTAAGGAAAGCGTTCAAGAATGCAATGTTTCTACAACCCATGTATCTTTGATACCACCGCCTTGAGAGGAATTAACCACTAAAGAACCCGCTTGCATTGCAACTCGAGTCAGACCTCCTGGCACAATCTCAGTACGATAAGGCGAACTCAAAACGAATGGGCGTAAATCGATATGTCGTTCAGCAACCCCTTCGGACGTTAATGTTGGTGCTACAGAAAGTGCCAGAGTGGGTTGTGCAATATACAAATGTGGTGTTTCAATAATTTTTTGTCTAAATAGTTCAATTTGTTGTTGATCTGCTTGTGGTCCAATCAACATCCCATATCCACCCGAACCTTGTGCCTCTTTCACGACCAATTTTTCTAAATTACCAAGTACATAATCCAAGTGTTCCTGATCACGACATTGATATGTCGGAACATTACTTAAAATTGCTGTTTCACCCAAATAAAATTGAATCATTTTATCAACATAAGGATAAATTGATTTATCGTCAGCAACACCTGTACCTGGTGCATTTGCAATCACAACATTTTTTTGCAAATAAGCCGACATCAAGCCTGCTACTCCTAATGTACTATCAGGTCTAAAAGTTAACGGATCAAGAAAGTCATCATCGACACGGCGATAGATCACATCAACTTGCTGACGACCACGAATTGTTTTAACAAAAACTCGATCATTTTCAACAAATAAATCTCGACTCGTGACTAATGGCACATCCATTTCTCGTGCTAAAAATGAATGCTCATAATAAGCACTGTTAAAACGACCTGGTGTTAATACCACAATAAGTGGCTTATCCACATAAGCGTTCTCTTCTAAAATTGTTCTTAATAAAGTTGGGTATTGTTCTATGCCTTGCAAATTGTTACTGATGCACAAATCAGGCATTAGTTTTTGACTAATCTTACGACTCTCAATCATATAAGATACGCCAGACGGTGTTCTTAAGTTATCTTCAAGTACGAAGAAATCACCCTGACCATCACGAATAATATCAATACCGCTAATTTGTGAATAAACCTTCCCTTTAAGATGATGATTTAACATATGTGGCTGAAATGCTTCATGTGCAATCACTTGATCAGCAGGAATAAGCCCCTCTTTTAAAATATGTTGCCCATGATAAATATCATCCAAAAATGAATTGAGTGCTTTCACGCGTTGTGCACAACCTGATGAAATTTTTTCCCATTGTTTCTTTTCAATCACTCTTGGAATCAAATCATAAGGAATGGTTCGCTCAGCACCCTCTTGATCGCCATACACATTGAATGTGATTCCCTGATAAAGGAAATGTTGCTTCGCTTGATTCCCAAGTGTTCGTAACTCATCAAGGCTGCGAATGCTCAACCACTGTTCAATTTTTTTTGAAGCTTCCGCATTAAAACTTTTGTCATCAAGCATCTCGTTAAAAAACTCAGATTTAAGCTGCTCAAACAAGTTTGTACTGACACTAAGCGGTGGGATAAATGTAGACGAATGGACTGATACTGCTGCCGTTTGCTCTTGAGTATAATAATCCGCACTGGCATGTAGGTTGTGTTCTTGTTCTGACATAGAAACCTCGTCTCATCATTTATTTATATCTTAAATAAGCAATTTCAATGCCACCTATATAAAACGATTATTTTTTCATCAGGATTAAGATCATTCAATAAATCGACAGTTGTTTCAGTCGTAAATACGTAATCTCAAGATCTTGGGCTTGCTAAATAGTGCTAGTTTTTTTATTGTGTCTGCTTTAGACCATTAAATTACGTATTTCGCTTATGTCATCCGTACAAGAAAAAGAAACTTCCAATAGCCTTTATCGCCAATGGCAGATATTGTCTCGTCTTTCTACAGGGAAATGGATGGGGACACGTGAATTACAAGAAACATTACAACGTGAAGGAATCGAAATTAGCCTTCGAACCATTCAGCGGGATTTAAATCAGATTGCTCAACGCTTTCCCATTGAAAGCAATAAGACTGTACCGCAAGGTTGGCGTTGGCGTTCAGATGCACCAATCCAAAGCTTGCCACATATGACCAGCTCTCAAGCTGTCACCTTTATGATGGTAGAAGAGCATTTAAGACACTTACTTCCGCCAAGTTTACTTGAAGAAATGACACCTTGGTTTGATCTGGCAAAACGCAGTTTGTCTACACAAAACAATGTCAGACAATGGATCAATCGAGTTCGTATTGTTCCTGCTTCGCAACCATTAATCCCTCCGATGGTTGATAAACAAGCTCAACAAGCAATTTATGAAGGCTTACTACAAGATAAACAAATTGAATGTATATATCGAGCACGGACCAATTCAGGCGAAGATAAATCCTATATTTTAAATCCTTTAGCTTTGGTTCAAAAAGGTGCAGTAATTTATTTAATCTGTACCAGAAATGATAAAACTGAAGTACAAACTTTTGCCCTGCACCGTTTTAAAGCAGCAACTGTACTTGATAACCGTGCTCTACATCCCGTAAATTTTGATATTGATAATTATATCGAATCAGGCGCGTTGGGCTTCCGTGTAGATTACAGCAAACCGACCGAACAAATTCAGCTCAAACTAACGATGACTGAAAGTACAGCAAAAAGCTTTTATGAAAGTCAGTTAAGTAAAGACCAAAAGATTACGCCGTTAGAAGAAAATATTGTTGAGGTTAGTGCAACAGTCGCTTTTACCTCTCAACTAGTTTGGTGGCTCAGAAGCTTTGGCAAGAAACTACTAAATATTGAACCTACTGCTGCTTATAATGCAGTGAAAGAGGTTGAGGAAAATACTGAATAAAAAAAGAGAACCTTTCAGTTCTCTTAAATCTTTTATCAGTCTTATATTTAAGCTTAAGGTTGGTTCTTATTATATTAAACACAGTCAAACCAATTTCTCTCCCCGCCTGATTAAAATTGGTCTGTACCTTTTTGCTCTTTTTGACATGAATTAACATTGGCATGCTAATTCATATCCATTGTAACGGATTCTCTTTTTCGTCATCATTAAAGCCCTCTTTGTTTGAATGTATAGTTAATATAACGAGGATTTTTTAAGCTGTGAAATAATAAAGATTGAAATCAAAAGCTGATTTTTTGCTAGGTCGTTTGAATAACTAAATCTATAAAATAAAAAAGCTCCCATACAGGAGCTTTTCAATCGTCACATCAGCTTATGCTGAAAATGGATGACGTAAAATAATGGTTTCTGCACGGTCTGGACCTGTAGAAACAATATCAATTGGGCATTCAATTAACTGCTCAAGACGTTTTACATAAGCTAACGCATTTGCAGGAAGTTGATCAATTTGAGTTAAGCCTACTGTAGACTCACTCCAACCTGGCATTGTTTCATAGATTGGTTTTAAGCTTTCAAATGAAATTGCATCAGAAGAACCTGCACAACCTGAATCCACATCTTCATAGCCTACACAGATCTTGATTTCTTCTAAACCATCTAATACATCTAGCTTAGTCAAGCAAATACCAGACAATGAGTTCACTTCAACTGAACGACGTAGAATTTCAGCATCGAACCAGCCACAACGACGTTGACGACCTGTAGATGCACCAAATTCGTGACCCACAGTACCTAAATGACGACCAATCGCATCACCTGTATCTGTAGCAGCATCGTAATGCAACTCAGTTGGGAATGGACCAGCGCCTACACGTGTTGTATATGCTTTAGTAATACCTAATACATAATCTAAATGTAATGGCCCCATACCAGAACCAGAACTTACGCCACCAGCGGTTGTATTCGAACTTGTTACAAACGGATAAGTACCATGATCGATGTCAAGTAACGAACCTTGAGCACCTTCAAACATAATTGACTTACCTTCTTTGCGGTAATCATGTAACACTTTGGTCACGTCAATCACTAATGGTGCAAGCACTTCACGCCATTGATTACAAAGCTCAAGTACATCTTCAAACTTCACTTCATCAACACCATAGAATTGAGAAAGTTGGAAGTTATGAAGCTCTAGCATTTCCTTAAGTTTTTCTTCAAGTAATGCGCCACCACGAATCAAATCAGCTACACGTACAGCACGACGAGCAACTTTATCTTCATAAGCTGGACCAATGCCACGACCTGTTGTACCAATTTTGGCATTACCACGTTTTTTCTCACGTGCTTGGTCTAGTGCAATATGGTTAGGCAAAATCAAAGGACAGTTTGGTGAAATACGTAAACGCTCTTTAACAGGTACGCCTTCCGCTTCCAAAATTGCCATTTCTTTGATTAATGCTTCAGGAGAAAGAACAACACCATTCCCGATTAAGCACAATACGTTTTCACGTAAAATACCTGATGGAATGAGGTGTAATACAGTCTTCTTACCACCGACGACAAGTGTGTGACCTGCATTGTGTCCACCTTGATAGCGTACGACCGCAGCCGCCTGATCTGTGAGCAGGTCGACGATCTTACCTTTACCCTCGTCGCCCCATTGGGTACCCAGTACCACAACATTTTTGCCCATAATAGCCTCATTACATCATGCTGTTAAAATTGGAAGCTAAGCTTTTTCAACTTAGCAATTAAATTTTTTCAATTAACCATTGCCCATTTTGCAACACCATTTGATGCGTCGCATAAGGTACAGAGCTTAAATCATCATTACCTAACAATTGCACTACACTTAAACCTTGAGTACGTGCATCAGCAATTGCATTCAATAAATCTTGTTGATTGCCTTTAGGAGCGACAACTGTTTCAATTTCAGTAAATTGTGTAGCACCTAAAGCATATAAATCACAACTAAAACCTGTTGCTGGACGAGCACGACCAAAGTGCTCACCAATACCATCATAACGCCCACCCTGAGCAAGTGGCGCAGCGCGATTTGGCGCGTAAATGGCATACATTAAACCCGTATGATAGTGGTAACTACGCAGCTCAATAACATCTATACCAATATCAAGACTAGACCAACGAGATCTTATTTCTGCAAAAGTTGTTCTCAATGCATCAAACGCATTTTTAAAATCAACATCATTTAAAACATCTGGACTTAAATGTGCTCGCAAAGCTTCTAGATCGCTCGCATAACGACCAAGCGCATAGAAATCTGCACCCATTACCAAGTCTTTGGTAAACGCTTCCAGTTCTGGCAATGCCTTGCGTTGGTATAAATCAGAAAGCTGGCTTTCAGTGTTTTTATTTAAACCAGCACGTTTCACCAGACTGCGGAATAAACCAACATGACCTAAGTCTAAGTGAACACCTTGTAAACTATCTGTTTTTTCCAACAAACCAAGCATAACATCAATCATTTCGACGTCAGCTTCGATGCTGTCATGGCCATAAAGCTCCGCACCCAACTGCAAAGGTGCGCGTGTTGCATTAAAATTCTGTGGTTTTGTATGCAAGACTGTACCAGCATAGCAATAACGAGCAATACCTTCGATCGGACGAACATGCGCATCAATACGAGCAACTTGTGGTGTCATGTCTGCTCGGACACCAAGCAAACGACCTGAAAGTTGATCAATAACTTTAAATGTAACCAAATCTAAATCTTGATTTGATTCTGAAAGTGAAGATAACGATTCGATGTATTCAATAAATGGTGTATATACCAATTGATAACCGCGAACTGCAAGAAAATCTAATGCTTGTCTACGCAAAGCTTCAACAACTTGCGCTTGTTCGGGCAATACATCTGCTACCCCGTCAGGGAGCAACCATGTCTCTGAAATGGTCATGTTCAAACCTAAAATCTGTTCAATGTGGAGGCATCCACACAAAAAGCAACCACATAAAAAAATCGGGTGAATGCCCGATTCAGCGTAGTGTAGCACGAAGATTTATATGATGCACCTGAGAATTTTAGTAAATCCCGCATAAAAATAGGCAACCAAAATGGTTGCCTAAAATCAATTCCAAGTTTTTTAGATTTGATTATGCTGGGCTATACTCGTACTTCACATCATAGGTAACATTAAAACCGTTTGCATTTACTGTCGCATTGATATTACCTACCGTACCATTAAAGCTACAGCTATTAATCTTAAACTGACCATTTGGTAATTGTGCTGTGACATCATTAGAACCACAGAATTCATTTTGATTAGCTGGTTTTGGAACATTCTTCACTGTTACTGTTGCACCTTGCCCCATCACAGAAGTTGTAACATTCAAATTATAATTTCCTGAAGGAATATTTGGATTATTTCCTAGATCAACAACGACATTTAGACCTGTTGTATCAACACTATAATTCCATGCAAAGTTTTGCCCATTGACGACATACTGCACATTACAAGTATATGTGCTACCAATACCCGTACATTTACTATTCAAACCATTAATCTTAACTTGATCCAGAACCTTGTCCAGACCAGTAGAATCTGCATTAAACGCAGTTTTAAAAATGTTTGGATAACCTTTACTCGTATCTATATTTGCATCAAATACGGTCTTTAAGTTCGCAACAACTTCTTTTGCGGCTTTATCAATAGCAGCATTTATTTCATCACTAGTACTGTCTTTAGCCAGTTTTGCCCAATTGGTATAAATTTCTGCCAATGAGTTGTAATCACGTTTTTCATCCGCTTTGTTGGCAGCCAAAATTGCCTGTGTGGTTAATTGGGTTACATTGACATTACCAGCAGCCGAAGCATAAGAATATAGGATAACTTGGGATTCACCAGTACCTTTAGTTGCCTTTAATAAATAAGGTGCTCCCTTTTCAACATCGATACTGAATTTACCATCTGCCCCCGCAACAACTGATTTAGTTGTGCCATTTCTATTGACCACTTCAATATTCGCACCAGCCAGAGCAGCTCCAGTTGCAACAGTCCCTGTCAATTTTTCAGTCGTTGTTTGCTGTTGCCCACCATTATTGTTATTTGAACTATTATCATCATTACAACCTGTGACCATTACAATCGCACTAAATAAGGCTGAGCAGATTGCTGTACGTTTTAAAACTATTTTTTTCATTATCAATTATCCTTATGTGTTTAGTGATCAATGCTTTGTGAAGCACGATTTATAATAAGCAACAGCCAAAACACACTTCAAGTTAGTTTTCAGTCAAAATAATAATTAAAAAATATTTAACCATCTAACAAAAATTAATCATTGTTTTGCATAAATTTTACAATTCTGTATAGAGTCTTTTCTTGTTTTAAATTTGTATCAAAATATTTAACAAAAACAAATGCTTATTAATTTTATTTTGTCAACCCCCTGTTCAGGGGGGCAACTTTAGGGCATATTTTTCCCGTTTTTAACAATCACTTCCAAAACATTGACCAACTCAACATTTTGCTTTTCTAATGCAGCAATATTTGCAACGGTCCGATCCAGCACTTCCTGCTGAACGTGCATTTTCTTTGCCAAATCTTGCATAATCTCCAGACTCTTTTTAAGGTGGGATTCAAGATGCAGGACTTTTTCCTCCAGATAAAATACTTGCGGATCAGCAACAGCTTGCTGTTTATTTTTAAACTGAAACCAAAATAAAAAAGCAACAGCCATCAATAAAACAATCAGAAAACCCCAAATCAACATCAATGTCATTCCGTTCTCCAAAGCCTTTGTTATTTATTTAATATTTTTGAATCAAATGACTCACATAAATCAAGTAGTCGATTCGCATATCCCCACTCATTATCATACCATGCAAACACTTTAGCTTGATGACCCACCACCATGGTTTGAGTTAAATCGACGATTAAAGAATAGGGCGAATGATTAAAATCACTTGAAACCAAATCTTCATCTGTCACTTGCATGATTTGCGCATAATCATATTGAGCTGCTTTACTCAAAACCTCATTGACTTTGTGTACTGTAATGGGTGAATGCGAAACAAAAGTTAAATCAATTGCTGCGACATTAATGGTCGGTACACGAATCGAATAACCATCAATTCGACCTTCCATTTTTGGCATGACTTGTTTTAATGCCCCTAATGCACTCGATGTGGTTGGAATAATATTTTGTCCTGAAGCTCGCGCACGACGTAAATCTCGATGTGCATGGTCTAATACCGATTGATCTGCTGTGACTGCATGGATTTCTGTCATTAAAGCGGTATCAATGCCAAAGGCATCATCAATAATTTTGACCAACGGAACCAAGGCCTGAGTAGTGCAAGATACACTCGAAATAATTTGATCAGTTACTTTCACATCATGGTGATTGACACCATAGACAATTGCAGCATCGACCGAATCAAAAGGTGCAGCCCCAATAATCACGCGCTTTGCCCCTGCTTCGACATGCCGAGTTGCATCAGCACGTGAACGGAATAGACCTGTACATTCCAATACAACATCTATTTTTAAATCTGCCCAAAGGAGTAATTCAGGTTGAGCCTGTTTAAATACCTGTAATTTTAATTGTCGTTGATGGGACTGAATATTTAAAAATATCTGTTCATTTTCAACCTGAATTTCAACTTGACCTGCAAAACGTCCATGCGTGGTATCGTATTTAAACAAATGTACCAAAGTCTGCACATCAGCAATGTCGTTGATAGCAACGATATCAAATTGAAATTGTTTTGGACTCTCAAACCACGCACGTAATACATTTCGACCAATTCGACCAAATCCATTGATAGCGATACGTTGCATGCAGAGCCCTTTCATCAAAACATCATCTTTTCTATGCTATATGGTAAAACATGAACAGCGCTATTGAATATAGATTTTTAGCTTAAACACAGTTTTATATGATATTGCTTGTAAAATCGTTGGTTAGGATCATATTTTCCGTTATAATTTAGCACTTTTAAAAATTATGGACGCTTGGTTGTGAGTACTCGTTTTATGACATCCGCTGAAATCCGTGAAGCATTTTTGCGTTACTTCGAATCGCAAGGGCATACACGTGTTGCTTCGAGTTCTCTCGTTCCTGCCAACGACCCAACTTTACTGTTTACCAATGCTGGTATGAACCAGTTTAAAGATTGTTTCTTAGGTTTAGAAAAGCGTGATTATGTTCGTGCTGTTTCATCTCAAAAATGTGTCCGAGCAGGCGGCAAACACAATGACCTCGACAATGTAGGTTATACCGCACGTCATCACACTTTCTTTGAAATGTTAGGTAACTTTTCTTTCGGTGATTATTTTAAAGAAAATGCACTGAAATTTGCTTGGGAATTTTTAACCAGCGAACAATGGTTAGGCTTACCGAAAGATCGTTTATATGTCACGGTTTATCATACCGATGATGAAGCATTTGATATCTGGAACAAAGAAATCGGAATCGATGCTGAACGTATCATTCGTATTGGCGATAACAAAGGCGGAAAATACGCATCTGATAATTTCTGGGCAATGGGTGATACAGGTCCTTGTGGTCCGTGTTCTGAAATTTTCTATGATCATGGTGATCATATCTGGGGTGGCTTACCAGGCTCACCTGAAGAAGATGGCGACCGTTTCATCGAAATCTGGAACAACGTTTTCATGCAGTTTAACCGTACTGCGGATGGTGTAATGCACCCTCTTCCAGCACCTTCTGTAGATACAGGTATGGGCTTGGAGCGTATTTCTGCAGTTCTGCAACATGTCAATTCGAACTACGAAATTGACCTGTTCCAGCATTTATTAAAAGCAGCAGCTGAAATCATTGGTTTGGATACCACTGCAATTGAAGCTGAAGCGAAAGCTCAAAATAAACCAGTTGAATACCCAGCTTCTTTAAAAGTGATTGCAGATCATGCACGTTCATGCTCATTCTTGATTGCTGACGGTGTTAACCCATCAAATGAAGGTCGTGGTTATGTGTTGCGTCGTATCATTCGTCGTGCAGTGCGTCATGGTAACAAGCTCGGTGCGACTGGTTCATTCTTCTACAAGATGTTGCAACCGCTAATTGAAGTCATGGGTGAAGCATATCCTGAACTTGCAGCACAACAGGCACGCATTGAAGCGCAACTGCTGAAAGAAGAAGAGCAATTTGCGAAAACACTTGAACAAGGCTTGAAATTACTTGAAGGTGAATTGGCTCAGCTAAAAGGCAATGTGATTGCTGGTGAAACTGTATTTAAACTTTACGATACTTACGGTTTCCCGACTGACTTAACTGCTGATATCGCGCGTGAACGTGATCTTACAATTGACGAAGCTGGCTTTGAAGTTGAAATGGCTGCTCAGCGTCAACGTGCACGTGATGCTGGTAAGTTTGCAGTTGATTATAACAGCATTGTAAAAGTTGAAGGCGAAACTCAATTTGACGGTTATGATGCAACTCAAGGTCAAGGTCAAATTGTTGCGATCTATAAAGATGGCGTTCAAGTTGATGAAATCAACGAAGGCGATGAGGCACTGATCGTATTGAACCAAACCCCTTTCTATGCAGAAAGTGGTGGTCAGATTGGTGACACTGGTATTTTCAAAAACGACACCGGTATCTTTGAAGTTCAAGATACCAAAAAATCTGGTGGTGCTTTTGTACACCAAGGTGTCGTGACAATGGGTAGCCTCAAAGCAACTCAAAATGTTGAAGCAACGGTTAAAGCGGATATTCGTGCAGCAACAGCACGCAACCACTCTGCAACTCACCTTCTGCACGCAGCTTTACGTCAAATTCTGGGTGAACATGTTCAACAGAAAGGTTCTTTGGTTGCAAGTGATATTTTGCGTTTCGACTTTGCTAATGACCAACCTGTTTCATTTGAACAATTGCAACAGATTGAGCGTTTGGTCAATGCTGAAGTGATTGCCAATACGACAGTAAGCACTGAATTACTTGATATTGAATCAGCGAAAGCCAAAGGTGCAATGATGCTTTTTGGTGAAAAGTATGGTGAAGAAGTTCGCGTACTTTCTATGGGTTCTATTATTGAAGAGAAAAACTTCTCTATCGAGCTTTGTGGTGGTATTCATGTTAAGCGCACAGGTGATATTGGTTTATTCAAAATCACTTCTGAAGGTGGTGTAGCAGCTGGTGTTCGCCGTATTGAAGCCGTAACGGGTACCAAAGCACTTGAAGTTGTTCAAAAAGCGGAAGCTGATATTCAGACGATCAATGCTTTATTGAAAGCGCAAAAAGATCAAACTGTAGAAAAAGTTGAATCAATTGTTGAAACAGCATCAAGTCTGCAAAAGCAAATTGAACAATTGAATCAAAAATTAGCCAGCTTCCAAGCAGCTGATTTATTAGATCAAGTCAAAGAAATTGCTGGTCGTCAAACGCTTATCACATCAGTAAAAGGTTTAGATGCCAAATCATTACGCAATCTTCATGACAGCGTAAAATCAAAATTGGAAGATGCAGTCATTATTTTAGCTGGTGTTGATGGTGATAAAGTGAGTTTAATCGCCTCCGTCGCTAAACAATACGCTGCAACTCTAAAAGCAGGTGACATCATCAAACATTTAGCTCAAGAGCTTGGTGGCAAAGGTGGTGGTAAACCTGACTTAGCACAAGGTGGCGCGCCACTTAACGAGAAGTTTGATCAAGTAATCGCAGCATTGCCTGCTTGGCTTGAGCAATAATAACAACTTCACTTTTGTGTAACTGACCCTGATGCCTCTCAGGGTCATGGCTTATATGGAACAACTATGGCATTAATCGTTCAAAAATATGGCGGTACCTCTATGGGTACTCCTGAGCGCATTTTAAATGTTGCTCATCGTGTCAAGCGTTGGCATGATCACGGTCACAAAGTGGTCGTGGTTGTATCGGCAATGAGTGGTGAAACCAACCGCTTACTTGCGCTTGCTAAAGCCATTACTAGCACCCCTAACCCACGTGAACTTGATCAAATGGTGTCTACGGGTGAGCAAGTAACGATTTCCATGTTAGCTATGGCACTGAATTCTATTGGTGTAGAAGCTAAATCATACACTGGACGTCAAGTTGGTATTAAAACTGACAGCGCGTTTACGAAAGCGCGTATCGAATCTATTGATACCGATGTCATGACAGCTGATTTAGATGCTGGTCGTGTGATTGTTGTCGCAGGTTTCCAAGGCTTTGATGCTGAAGGAAATATTACAACATTAGGTCGTGGCGGCTCAGATACCTCTGGTGTAGCACTTGCAGCTGCATTAAAAGCAGATGAATGCCAAATTTACACAGATGTGGATGGTGTTTATACCACTGATCCTCGTGTTGCACCTAAAGCGAAAAAAGTTGACCGTATCTCTTTTGAAGAAATGCTTGAAATGGCATCTTTAGGTTCAAAAGTTTTACAAATTCGTTCGGTTGAATTCGCAGGCAAATATCAAGTTCCATTACGTGTATTATCAAGCTTTGATAATGACAATGACGGCGCATTTGATGAAGATTTCAAACAAAACGTAGGCACATTAATCACTACTGAGGCAGAAGACGACATGGAACAACCAATTATTGCAGGCATTGCATTTAACCGTGACGAAGCAAAATTAACGATTTTGGGTGTTCCAGATGAACCGGGCATTGCCTCTAAAATCTTATCACCGATTAGTGATGCTAACATTGAAGTGGATATGATTATCCAAAATGTTGAAGAAGATGGTACTACTGATTTTACCTTTACTGTAAATCGCAATGATCTTGCTAAAGCTAAAGCAATCTTGGACCAAACAGCAAGCAGCATTGAAGGCTGTGAAGTTGTCACTCGCGATGACATCGTAAAAGTGTCTATTGTTGGTGTAGGTATGCGCTCACATGCTGGTGTAGCAAGCAAAATGTTTACAGCTCTTGCAGATGAAAGCATTAATATCCTCATGATTTCTACTTCAGAAATTAAGATTTCTGTCATCATTGAAGAAAACTACTTAGAGCTTGCTGTACGTTGCCTACATACTGCTTTTGGTTTAGACCGTGAACATGGCGAAAGCAGTGCACGTGCTTAATTCATAGTACAATAAACATATTTACTTTCAAGTAAATGGTAAAAAATACAGAGCCACTATAGTTTTTATTACAGTGGCTCTGTTATATTAAGTTGTGAGGTTTTTCAGAAAAACTCGGCAGAACTTACGAAAAAAAGCTGTTTTTTACATATTTCTGTTAAAATTTTCTGTATATTAAGGCTGTGCTTTCAAATAATGAATTCCCTGTCGCAAGTTTAAGCGTTTAGCAAGGAGATAAACATGCTGATTCTGACCCGTCGTGTCGGAGAAACATTAATGATTGGGGATCAAGTCAGTGTTACTGTGCTTGGCGTAAAAGGTAATCAGGTGCGTATTGGTGTAAATGCTCCAAAAGAAGTTTCCGTGCATCGTGAGGAAATTTACCAACGTATCCAACATGAACGTGCTATGCATGAGCATTTACAACATCTTGATCAAGATTATCAACTTTCTTTTGAAGAAGATAATAACGATTTCACTCGACATAATAACTTCAATCGTTAATGTACAGAATTCTTCTCTAACAACTAAAGCGACTAATCATTAGTCGCTTTAGTTGTTTATGGAGACTCATTTATATATTTATAAACCCAGTGCTTTTTTTACTGGCGCATAACTACGACGATGTTGATCAATCACCCCATACGCTGCAATTGCTTCAAAATGTGCTTTGGTTGGATAGCCTTTATGTTTTGCAAAACCGTAATTCGGGTATTTCTGATCTAGTTCATACATTTGACGGTCACGTGTTACTTTAGCCAAGATACTTGCTGCACTAATCTCAGCATGACTCGCATCCCCACCAACAATCGCCTCACACAATATTTCAATTCCTTTCGGAATTTGGTTGCCATCAACAATCACTTTTTCAGGCTGAATGTTTAAGGTATCTACAGCACGACGCATGGCTAAAAAAGTTGCCTGTAAAATATTAATTTCGTCAATTTCTGAGTGGGAAGCTTCTGCAATTGACCAAGCTAAGGCCTTCTCTTGAATTTCTAAGAAAAGTTTTTCACGTTTCTTTTCAGTTAATTTTTTAGAATCATTTAAACCATCAATCGGATTATTGGGATCTAAAATTACCGCAGCAGCAACAACTGAACCGACCAAAGGCCCACGCCCTGCCTCATCTACACCAGCAACAAACATGATATTACTCACAAAGATTAGCTGCTTCAGAGCAACTAATTACAACCTATTTAAACTGTTGTATTTTATCACTTCTGATACGCAAGCGTTCATCGTTTTTGCGACAGCAACTCCTGTTAATGCTGTTCTAGCTTTTGAACCAACTGCCGCTAAAGCAAGCTCTGATGGAGATAATACAGTAGGTGCATTTTTACCAACACATTTACAAATTTGCTTTTTCTTCTGTTGTTTTTGGTTCTTGGTCATTAATTTACTTGCAACTTTCTAAGCCGCGAAATCATCGATATCATGAGTACACTTGGTTTGTGCTGCACATTGTATTGCTGACGTACCCATTTTCAGTTTAGTTGGTTCAGCACTTTGTGCGTCAACACCTACAAATAAGGTAAAGAAAGAGAAAAGAATAAAAAAATTGTTCTTATTCATACAAAACCTATTCTAAACGTAGGTATTTTTACAATTTAATCATATAAGTCTATTAACACGATCTCCAATTACAAGACCATATCAATTTCATGTAAAAAAGCAGAACCAAGTCAAACTTAGCTCTGCTTAGCGTATTTCATCAGAATTATTTCTTCAACACTTCTGCGACACAGGCATTTACTGTTTTAGAAACAACTTGATTTACAATCGTTGCACGCGCTGTAGGATCAATCGCAGCTGTGGCCAATTCAACAGTCGTTACACTATTTGGTGCTTTTTCACTAACACATCCACATACATTCGTTTGAATGTTTTCACGTTGCTCAGATGTCATTAAACGTGTCGCTGTTTTCCATGCTGGTAATGTATTGATCTCATTAATACATTTTGCATTCACAGCAATTTTTAATGCAGCCATACCTAGCTGCTGAGATGTTGTTGCAGTGGAATTATTAGTATTTGGCGCAACACACCCATTTAAAGCAAATAACATAGGTACGATAAAGAATAATTTTTTCACGAACTCAAACCTGTATCCAAAATTTTAGCACGCGTATTGTGCCTAAAGGATGACTTGAAAGAAATGACTGTGTAGATTCTTTACATAATATAACAATCAAGTTGCATTTTACTTACTGCTCTACACGTAAAACGCTCTGTTACATATACACTGTATATGAAGAAAAATGAGCTATTTAAAATCGTAAAACTCATATTCACCGCTAGGATGTTGCGATGTCAACCTCAGCACAATATTACACTCGCACAGCGCAAATTTTACACTGGCTGATGGCGGCTATTTTTATCACAGCTTGGCTGATCGGCTTTTACAGTGGGAATTTTCTCAGCTATGACGTTGATGGAAGCTTCAAAGGCAATGTTATTACACTACATAAAAATATAGCCACCACCATTATCTTTCTGGTTGTGATTCGAATTTTTTGGCGTTATACCCACCCAGTCCCTAAACTACCAAACACCATGTCACCTATGATGAAGACTTTGGCTCATATCGGCCATTTCTTACTGTATCTCATGCTACTTGCGCTACCAATTACCGGCTGTTTATTTAGCTGGAGTGCTGGACATCCAGCTCCTGTTTTATATTTATTTGAAATTCCTCGCCTAGTTCAAGATAATTTTGACCTGCTTGAAATAGTGAAACCATTACACATTTATCTTTCTTGGTTTGCAGGTTTACTTATTGTTGGTCATGCTTTAGCAGCAATAAAACATCACATCATTGATAAAGATAATGTCTTATTGAGTATGTTGCGCCAACCTAAATAAATCCTGACACATAAAAAAACCGCTTAACGCGGTTTTTTTACATTTAAATCTTTTTTACTTCTGCAATCCATTTCTGTTTCTCATCATCAGAAATAAAGGATGCCTCAAAAGAGTTAATTGCAAGTTGCTTAAGCTCCTCATTCGATAAATCTAAAGCCTGCTGAATTGCTACAAAGTTATCATTCATATAACCACCGAAATATGAAGGATCATCCGAGTTTACAGTAACATGCACACCTTTTTGTAATAAACGGCGGATGTTATGCTCGCCCATGTCATTGACAACACAAAGCTTTAAATTACTTAAAGGGCAAACTGTTAATGGCATTTTTTCTGCGATTAAACGTACCATTAACTGCTCATCTTCCTCTGAGCGAACACCATGATCAATACGGTTTACTTTGAGTAAATCCAAAGCTTCCCAGATATATTCTGGTGGGCCTTCTTCACCTGCATGTGCCACAATCAAGAAACCTGCTTCACGTGCTTTAGCAAAAACACGTTCAAATTTCGAAGGAGGATGCCCTACTTCGCTTGAATCTAAACCAATTGCAATAATGTCATCTTTAAATGGCAAGGCTTGCTCAAGTGTTTCAAATGCTTTTTCTTCACTTAAATGACGCAAAAAGCACATGATCAATTGAGAACTAATCCCTAATTTTTCTTGAGCATCTTTACAAGCACGCTTTAAACCTGCCAGTACCGTTGCAAATTCAACCCCACGCTCAGTATGTGTTTGTGGGTCGAAGAACATCTCTGTATGCACGACATGATCTTCAGCACATTTCTCGAAATATGCCCAAGCTAGATCATAAAAATCTTGTTCATGCACCAGCACGTTCGCACCAGCATAATAGATATCAAGAAATGATTGAAGATTATGGAAGTTGTAGGCTTGCTTTACTTCCTCAACTGATTGATACGGAATCTGAATCTGATTACGCTGTGCAATTGCAAACATCAGTTCTGGTTCAAAAGTCCCTTCAATATGCACATGCAATTCGGCTTTGGGTAAAGCACGAATCAGCTCGATTTGATTCATATTAACTCCACGTTTAAATAAAAAAAGGGTGTTGCCTGTTCGGTACACCCTCTAAAGGTTTTATCAATAACTTTTAAATGGCTTAACCACCAAATGCAATAAATTTAAATACCCACAGTGCAGCAATAATCCAAACCATGTAAGGAACTGTTTTTGCTTTGCCTGTAAATAATTTGACTAATGCATAACTAATAAAGCCCATTGCAATACCATCCGCAATTGAATACGTAAATGGCATAAATACAATCGTTAAAAATGCAGGTACTGCTTCTGTAATATCATCCCAATCAATATGTGTGATTCCTTGAATCATCAACACACCGATAAATAATAATGCAGGAGCTGTTGCAAAACTTGGAACAGATTGAGCTAATGGTGCCAAGAATAAGCAGCCAATAAATAAGAATGCAACGACAACGGCAGTCAAACCTGTACGACCACCCGCAGCAACGCCAGATGCAGATTCGATATAAGGTGTGGTTGAAGATGTACCTAATGCTGCGCCTGCAACAATTGCTGTTGAATCAGCAAACAACGCTTTCTTCAAACGAGGTAACTTACCATCTTGTAGTAAACCTGCACGGTGCGATACACCAACTAAAGTCCCTGTACTATCAAATAAATCGACAATAAAGAAGACAAAAATCACACCAACCATACTTGCAGTAAATAAACCTTCAAAGTCCATTTGCATAAAGGTGGGTGCAATCGATGGAATTTGTCCAACAACACCTTTAAATTCATTTAAGCCTAAAGCTGTCGCTATTCCAGTCACAGCAAGAATACTAATGATGATCGCACCACGAACTTTTAACTGGTGTAAAACCACAATCATTAAAAAGCCAAATAAAGCCAGTAAAACCGTAGGTTGCTTGATATTTCCCAGACCAACTAAAGTCGCTGGATTGTCTACAATGATGCCTGCATTTTTAAGCGCAATGAGGGCAAGAAATAAACCAATACCCCCGCCAATCGCAAATTTAAGCGACATAGGAATGGCATTGACAATCGCTTCACGAATTTTAAAAAAGCTGATTGCCAAAAAGATTAAACCTGATACAAAAACAGCCGCAAGCGCCGTCTGCCAAGGTACACCCATGCCTAAACAGACCGAATAGGTAAAGTAGGCATTTAGGCCCATCCCCGGTGCAAGTGCGATTGGATAATTGGCAACAATCCCCATTACCAAGCAACCAATAGCAGCAGCTAAACAGGTTGCAACAAACACGGCACCATGATCCATTCCAGTTTCGGAAAGAATAAGTGGGTTTACAATAATGATGTAACACATCGTCAAAAATGTAGTTACACCCGCTAGAACTTCTGTTCTGAAGTTGGTTTTGTTCTCACTTAATTTAAATAAGCGTTCTAAAACACCAACCGAAGCATTAGGCGTTGTCATAACATAGCACCTGTTAAAATCTGAGATCTTAGGAATTGAAATCTATACACTTGCATTTCAATCTTTTTTGAATTTGCGAAATGGCATACACAACGACAAAGCAATCTCTATGCCAGCCGAATACTTGTGACACCAACAAGATGTATAAATGTGACCCGCTATCAAAATGTAAAAAGCTGCATAACGAGATGCAGCTTTTTATTCAATGGTAAATATTTTAACAGATTTTAAGCAAAACTTGACGGCTTCAAATCAAAAAAAGGCTAGTTATCATACATTCTAGAAAGACACATACACTGAATTGCAATAATTATTGATTAATATCAATGACTATTGATCGTTCTTATACGATGACAAATGTGTATGCTTGGTATAATTAGGATTATTCTGGATCATATGCAAACTCTGTTCCGCATCATTTACAATGTTCGTAAGCTCTTGGTGTCTTTTATCTTGGGCATCTACATATGCAGCGTAACCTAAAACAACAATCGAACAGACAACAAGCAATGGAAGGAATTTCTTCATTATTATTATCTCTATTGTATGCTTTTCTTGAATATTAACAATAATAAACAAAAAAGAGAATTAATTAACATTAAATAATCAAAAATTAGAAATAATTCACAATTATATGATTGTTTATGAATTGATTTTGTATATTTTTCATCCAAATAAATCTTAAATTATTTATATTCTTAATGCAATTGCATTTTATATAATTCAATTAGATAGCTTGAAATTTAAGCATTTTTTATAACATTTGTTAAAATTAAAGAAGGATTATTATCAAAAATCAAATAAAAAAGCATCTTTAGTTTAACTAAAGACGCTTTTACTCATATGCGATCTAAACAAGTTTAAAACTGATAATTCAATCGAACTAGAACATTACGTGGTGTTCCAGGCATTGACTCTGAGCGCCAATAGTCTTTATTAGTTAGGTTATTTACAGCAAGCGTAACGTTCCAAGGATCAGCGCTATAACCAATTGCAGCATCTAAACGCGTGAATCCTTGAAAATCGATAGGCGTATTATCTAAATTGCCATTGGAATATATCTTCGCATCACCAACATAAGTTGCGCCAATTTCACCATAGATCTTCTCGACTGGTAAATAGCGTATAAATAAGTTTCCAGTATGGCATGGAGTATTATTGAGTACTTTACCAACATTGGCCGCTTTATTGTCTTTAGAAATCTCTGTATCCATATAGCTATAGCCTCCCCGTACAAACAAGTTATCTAAAGCACGTCCAATAAAGCTAAACTCCATCCCTTTAGACTGATGCTGGACCCTTCAATATTTCAATGCGCTCAATATTGGCAGTACTACGGCGAACTTGACCACTTTCACGGACACCATCACGATAGATATCGCCAGTATCTGCATTAAATCCGCGCAAGTTGATGCCATCACCACGCATATCATAGCTCGTTGATACCCCAGGTGTTCCCTGTAACATGACACTTAAATCATTTGCACCATAGATTTTATATTTCTGAACATCAATGGTATCAATCGTTTGAGGAATATCTTTTTTCTTTAGCCCATTTCGAGTCACGCTGGCTTGATCATAATCAATATAGCTTTTAATTGGATCAAGCTCACTCATTGCTTCAATTTTAATCGTTGGCATAACCGCAGCCTGAATATTGTTTTCGTTGGCAAGTAGGTACTGCGCTTGTAAGAGCATTAAGCTTAATGCACTAAATCTAAAAATAGGCTTGTGAGAGAGCGTAACATATCGAGATGTCATAAAAATTCCAAACAAAAAATCAGACAAATATTAAGAAAAACTTAAAATATAAAAAACAATACAATATTAATGAAAATAATTCTTATTTTCACCATATTTTGCATAATTTCTTTCTCATAGCTTATTAAGCAGTCAATTTTTACGAAATCATGCTCTTTAATAGCGCATAAATAATTAAAAAATTTTTTTAAATCTGAGGCTTATTTAAGCTAAATTCCATTTTTCTACACAATTTTACATTAGGCTACACAAAATAATTTGATCTTTCTTTTGGGGTACTTGAATGAAATATCCACTCTATTCTGGGAAATTGAGTGTACTTAGCTCGGCATTACTGAGTATCAGCACTTCAGTTTTCGCCGCTGATAGCAACATAACAACACCTACAGAAACAGCAACGCAGGTTTTACCTACCCTATCGTTTAAAGCATCGGCAGAGCCACAGAAACCAAAAGATGATGATATAAGTGCTGTACCTAAAACCATTATCACCCGTGATGAAATGCTACAGTACGGCGATCAATCCGTGATGGATGCATTACGTAGAGCTGCTGGATTTCAACTTCCGACACCTGGACAAGGTCCACGCGGTGGTGGCGGCGCTTCTGGAATGCGTTTCCGTGGTGGAGCTGGTCCAACATTCCTTATCAATGGTGAACCTGTGCAAGGTGGACCACGTGGAGGGATGTCTATTATTGACACGATTACCCCTGAAATGATTGAACGAATTGAAGTCGTGAAGCAGCCAAGTGTTGCTCAAGCGTCTGTTGCATCATCAGCTGTTATCAACATTATTTTGAAAGAACCTCTCGATAGTCGTATCAGTGGCTCGATAAAAGTAGGTTATAGTAAGTATGAGGATTCTGAGAAACAATCAAAGAGCGAACAAAAAATCAGCCTACAAGCAGATGGTCGTGACAACGCATGGTCATATAGCGTTTCTGCAAATCAAATGTGGGTTGATAACACATCCCTAACCAAAACAGAAACATCAGCGGGTACACGTGAACAATCGCGCACGGTCAATCGAAGCATGCAAATGTTTTCACCTCGCTTGCAATACGATCTCGATGATCAACAAAAATTGATTGCCGAATTATTCTATCGCAACATCAAAATGGATGGTTATTCAGGCAATCAAACGCAAGATGATAAAAATGATAGCATTCGTCTAAATACACGTTATGAACGAAAAGACAAAGACTTAAGCGATAAGATTCGGCTATCCGTTGAACGTCAAACCGAAACTCAACTCACCCGCTCACCTCAAAATACCATTTATACCGATGAAACCATTCATGAATATGGCCTCGCTTATGATGGGATGCGTAAATTAGATCCGACTCGTCAAATCAAATTTGGTGTTGATACACGGAGTAGTAATTTAGACAGTAATGTGAGCAATAGTTTAGATGAGCAACGTTATGCTTTATATGCCGAGGGAAGCTGGCGTTTTACAGATCGACAAACCATTACGTTGGGCGCGCGCCAAGAATGGTTAAATCGCTCTGGTCTAGTTGACTATCAAGACCAACATCTTAGCCCTGTACTTGCTTATCGTTTTGATCTAAACGAACAATGGTCGATTCAAACCAACCTGAGCCAAGCATTTAACAGTCCAAAAACTGATCGTCTCATTCCGAATGTCACTGTTTCTACAGATAGCGATGCTGGTTCATTGAATAATCCTGATCGCGGTGGTAATCCTGACTTAAAACCAGAGAAAACAAGCGCTGTAGAATCAACTCTGGCATATGACTCAGCGAATGGTGGTATGAGTTTAACTGCATATCATCGCGAAATTAAAGATTACATCGAAAAGGTGATTGCGCTTGAAGGGTCACGTTATGTTGAACGTCCACAAAACCAAAATCAAGCAACGACCTATGGTGTTGAACTTTCTGGACGTTATGCGCTGAAACAAACGGATGCAGGTCATTCATTTATGCTGAATGGGCAAATATCAACAATTCGTGCAAAAGTTGAAGATGAACAGCACAATGAGCGTTTAGTCAGCGATGTTGCCCCATATAATGCAAGTGCAGGGTTATCTTATAACTTTAAGCCTTGGCAGCTTTCTACCAGTATCAATGTGAGCTATACACCTGAATTTACGCGTGGTTTAGATGGTCAACCTTATGATCGAACCACCAATCAACGTTTTGGATTAGACCTCAGTGCAACCAAGCGTTTCACTGGTGGCTGGGCGGCAAGTTTAAATCTCAACAATCTACTCAGTACAGATTATAAAGAACGACTGACCAATCAATCTGACGGTAGTTTATATCAAGCAAGAACAAATCAAGGTATGGCGAGTTTCCAATTCTCTGTTGAGAAAAAGTTCTAACTTTACTGCCTAGGCTAAATTGATTCATCATTAACAAAAGCCAGTTATGAAAATAGCTGGTTTTTTAGATTTCAAAATAGATATTAAAAATCTAACTATGAAAATTTTCGATATTGGGAATACTATGATCTTCATCCTACTTTCATCAGTGCTTAGAGGATAATATGAGAACCGAACTCAAAGCCAAAATCCTACAGGTCTGCGATGAAAAAATTGCAAAAAAAGGCAGTAACGTCAGACTTTCTTTCTATGCTTTTTTGCCAATAAAAATGGTGATCCTGAACACTTAATGGAAGCTGCCCCATTGGTGGATCATTGAACATCGACTTGATCATTTTGAAAAAGCTGACAAGATCAAAGCACTAGTCTTAGCCCAACCCGATTAATCAAACGTCTTAATACACATCGCGTTGATAACGCTGTTGCTGCTTAAGCTGTTCTACCTGTTCATACCCTAGAATCTCTTTTAGAACTTGATCAACACCGCTCGCCATGCCTTGTAAACTACCACAGACATATATCGCTGCGCCTTGTGCAATCCATGCTTGTAATTGAACCGATTGTTTTCTTAGACGATCTTGAACATAGATTTTTTCAGCTTGATCACGTGAAAAAGCATAATCCACATACTCCAGAAAACTATGCTGCTGCCAATAGCGAATCTCTGTTTGGTACAAATGATCAAACTGCTGCTGTCTTTCACCAAAAATCAACCAATTCCGTCTATATCCCCAATGCTCACGTTGGCGTAAATGTGCAACTAGACCTGCGATTCCCGTACCATTGCCAATTAAAATCAGTGGTCGATCATCATGAACTAAGTGAAAACTTGGATTATGACGTATGTTGGCTTGCAGCGATTGGTCTTGCTCCAACCCCACTGTCAACCAACCTGAGCCTAGTCCTAAACCTGATTCAGTCTGTTGCTGTCTCACCACCAATTCAATTAAACCGTTTTCAGGTAAGCTTGCAATCGAATACTCACGCTGAGCTAAGGATTCAAATTGTGTAATCCATTCAGCAAATGAAAGTGATGCGCGAGGTGGTAATTTTCTTAAATTTAAGCGGCGCAGTTGAGGTATGAAATCCACTGCATCTTCTTGCTGTTGTGCTACTAAAAAATTCTGAATATCAATCGTATTATTTTCACATTGAATTTCTAAAATATCGCCTGATGACCAAACTAAATCTTGTTCAGAAATCAATTGGATTTTATAAATTGCTTCCCCAATACTGCCTTTATTCAGGCATTGGCGATGAGCAAATCTTAATTCCACGCGCTCTTTTTCAATGGATAGCGCAGAAAATTGAGTGGTGGTTAACTGCTCCAAGCTAAGCAACCATTGTTCTAAATCACGACTATTGAGCTGATCCACACAAACTGTTGGAAATAGGGCTTGAGCTTGCTGCTTCAATAACCATTGTTCTAGTGTTTTCCCAAACTGACAAAAATTCGCGTAACGTTGATCACCCAATGCAAGCACTGCAAATGATAAATGCGATAGATCTAAAGATTGGGACAATATTTTATGAACAAATGACTGAGCAGTATCAGGTGCATCCCCTTCTCCATAGGTACTCACCACCCATAAAATACGTTTATGTTGCATTAAATCAGCAATACTCAGTTCTTGAATATTTCGAATTGCAGTGTGATGATCAATTAAACGCAATTGTTCAGCGGTGTGATTTGCCCAAGATTCAGCATGACCTGATTGACTTGCATACACCACTAAATAAGCAGGATGATCTTGCTTGGCTTTTTGCTTCACATGACGTTGTTGCCATAACAACCAAACGATTATAAAGAGATGTAGACTCAATAATATTGCCAATATCACAATAATCGTCAGTACAGCTTGAGTCATCCTTTCACCCTTAAATGGCAGACCAAATGAGCAAAATAATTGCCGATAAACTACATGCCGTTAAAAGCAGATGTGTCACTAAACGGGTTTTAATGGTCAGGAACAGAATATAACCTGCCAAAGATAATAAAATAATGATGATCGCACTAATATCAATCAACCAATGCCAAGCTGTTCCAACATTTTTTCCACGATGCAAATCATTCAATAATGAAACAGTAGTGGCTGGTTTCTGTGTCATTTCAACATCACCATTGTCGAGCAACACCCATAAGTCTGTTGAACCTGCTGGGCTTTCGAGACGAATCATGACCTCACCGTCTAGCACTTCACTACTTTTATAACGACCAATCAAAGGCTGTTTCGAACGAACGTATTCCACAATACTTTGGCTTGGATTCTCTTGTTTTTGCAGAGACACAACCAGTGTTGGCGGTAAAGTGAATGTGGTGGTTTGCTCTTCATTTTTTGATTTAAACCAATCAGGATTATTGAGAAATAAACCTGTAGCAGCAAAGAAGATCAAAACGATAAAGGCAAAGGCAGAAAGCCAACCATGCACATAGCGTGCATGGCGGTAAAAATCACGGCGTTGATACAAGGGACTAGCCTCATAAATGGAGTGATGCTAGAAATTAAGCACCACGTTGGAAATTCAATTTAACTGTACCAATTTCTGCTTGAGCAGGCAGCGTTTGTGTTGCAGCTTTTGGTGTGACATTCAATTCAATAGTTTGATAAGAATGATCACCATGCTCACGCGAGGTTTCAATATGGATAATATATTTACCTGCATTCACTATTTTACCCGCTTCGTCTTTACCATCCCAAGCCAACTTATACTGTCCTGGTTGACGTGAAGGTTTTGCAACAGCATCTAAGTTTGGCATTTGACGACCATATCGACGCCACCAAACATAGTTAGAGTTAATCCACTTCTCATCTTTACCCCAGACAGCCAGTGTACGCACAATTTTTTTATCGCTATCTGTAACCCAAACTGACACATAAGGTGCACGGTAGTTATCTACTGCGATTTTTGGAATATTCACTTCTAACTGAGCTTGGTAGCCTTTTGGCCAAGCTGTTGCTGCGCCATTCGCCGCAACATGACGCATTAGAGCAGGTTGATTGGCATCTAATAATGATGACCAGCCTGAACTTTGATAACGTGTGCCGTCAGTTGCAACAAGTTGAGCTTCATAACCGACGAGTTGTTCAATCAGTTGCATCCCTTCATGCGCAGGCATTGCGGTTAATGCTGTTGCTAAAGCATCTGAATCAGCAGCACATTGTCCAACCACAACACATTGTTCAACGTTTTGAATCGGTTGTCCTGTATGTGGATTTAACAAATGTGATTGATCTGCGAACCCACGATAGCCTTGACCACTAAAAGCTACAGCTTGATCTTTCAGTTTGAGTACCTGAGTTGGTGCAACATTATCAAAACGTTCATTTGGGTCTTGTACACCAACTTTCCAACCCGCTTGTTGAGGTGATTGCCCCCATACACGCATATCGCCACCAATATCGATCAGAATACCTTGTAAATGTGGCACTGCTTGTTTAGCTGCTAACAAAGCACGGTCAATCACATAGCCTTTAGCGTAAGCATCAGGGGCGATTTTAATAGCTGATGCCGTTTTAATTTGTTTGGTTACAGGATTCAGTTCAATACTTTGCGTCTGTAACTGTCGCAATAAAGATTCTTGAGTATTGTCATCCAAGCGTTGGACTTGATTGCTATTTTCCCATAATTGGATCAATTGCCCCAAACGTGCATCAAAACCGCCACACGTTGCACTGCGCCACTGTTCACAAGCTGCGATAACATCATAAAGCTCAGATGAAGCAAAAATTTGCTGCTCACGATTTAATTGGCTGATTTCACTATCATCACGCCAAACAGAAAGAATCTGATCAAGCCTCGCAATTTCTATTTGAATTGCTTGTAAAGCTTTTTCTGCATCTTGTTGCTGAGATGTAGTGACTACAACATCTAAAGATGTGCCTAACACATGATCTTGATGAAAACGATAACTTGGTAATTGGATGGGCGCGGATAATTGATGTGCATCTTTTATATTTATACTTAGTTCATCTGCTTGAGTCGCCGTAAATGGGGACATCAAAACTGTTAACGCAGCCATCAACGGAGATAAACGAAAAATTATCTGTATTGGACGAAAAATTTGTTGAGTTGATGACATACGGGGATTCCATTTTCCAAGATTTACTTAAAATCTACTGGTCGCTCAATTAAAGTAATGCTCTTCTTCTATCTCAATACTTAACTTAGACTACGATATAATTTGATCAAATTTTTCAATAAAATCAATAATATTAATCTGCATAAAAACTTAAGTTAAAAGAAAGGAATAACTTTTTAATCATCAACTTAGTTTTTGAACATGACGATTAAAAATTTATCGAAATAATATTGCAATTGATACTCGTTATCAAGTAGATTGTGGCAAATCTTTTGCATTTTTGTATATTTCTCTTTTAAGGAATTTTTCATGCGTCATTTGATTACGACTGGATTACTCGCGCTGTTACCAACCTTGAGTTTTGCTCATACTGCCAGCCCATTTTTACTGCCTGAAGTCTTCGATAGCAAATCTGACAGTGTAAGCTTTCAAAGTGGTATTACAGTAGAAAAATTCTTTGTCGCAAGTAGAAATTTTAAAACCAGCTATCAAGTCACAACACCTGAAGGTAAAACTGAATCTTTCAATGCAGCAGCTGAACTCAAAAAGTTTAATATCGCTGAATTCAATTTAACCAATGATGGTACCTATCGCATTCGCACAAAAGAAGCGACTGGTAATCCAACCAAATATGCTCAAGTTGATGGGCGTTGGTTACGTGTTCGTCCATCACGACCTGCAAATGCTGCACCTATGCAACCTCAAGCAAATGCTGAACAAAAAGCACCTCAGCAAGCAACCCAACCACCACGTTTTGTGACAGAGGATCAAATCACGGCTAATGCAAAAACACTTCAAACAACAAACTATTATCTTGCTGAAAGCTTTGTGACAAAAGGCAAACCAAGCCCAATTCCACAAGTTGAAAATAAAGGTTTTGAATTTAAGTTTTTAACACACCCAAATGAATTATTTGCTGGTGAATCCCTTAAAGCACAAGTTTTAATGGATGGCAAAGCTGTTCCTAACTTAGAAGTTGATGTCTTTAAAGGTGCGAGCAGCTATCAACCCAATGCTAAACGTGAACAACCGCACGTGAAAACCAATGCAAAAGGTGAAGTCGAGATTAAATTTAGCGAAGCAGGCATTTATTTAATTACCGCGACTTATCCAGAAGCGAATAGTGACAATACCAAACCACCTGTTGCTCAAACATATACGTATAGTGTTACAGTCGAAGTAACTGAATAATTAAAATCTATCTTGGAAATGGTTGTTTTTAAGCGGCCATTTCTAACAAATATTCCCTCAACCTTACTCTCCGAATAAATAGTGTGTTTCATCATAAGCAATAGACTTTAATTCTTTTTACGTGGACAAAAATAAAAAAACAATTACTCGTGGATGAAGAATTGATTGAGGTCTTTACGAAATATAAGATTAACCAGTTTGGCATTTCACCGTACAATAACAATCTAGGCGAATACTATACAGGGAATGAAAAAATACGCAGCCTACGTTTACTATGTAACCTGTCTAGTCTAAAAGCTCTTGCTAGATTTATTTAAAGCCAATTCCTTTCTAATGTTAATCAGGTAAATGGATAGTGGCATCAATAATACATAAAATATATTTGACAGCCTAAAATTAGCTGCTCTCCATTCAAACAAAGCATACTCTTGTGCTCTATACTCATTGAAAGAAATTTCCCCATTCAAAAATGGAATAAACCAACGAATAAAATAAAAATAAGGCGGGAACAACATAAAAATAATATAAATGATCGTTGGTAAAAATAAGTGATTACGAACTTTTCTTAAGTAAAGAGCCAAGCTAAAAAAATAAAATAGTGATAGGAAGAAAGGATCTCCATAAATAGTTCCAGCCAAAGCAGGTACTAATAAAACGATCCAGGCAATAAAAACCACAAATTTAGACATTGCTAAATAGTTTAATAATTTGCTCATTCAACATCCCTCTATGAGGCATTATAAAATAAAAACAGATACTTAAATTGCTTTTATGGGGGTAAAATCCTAGACACCATTAACTAAGTTTGAGATTTTCAGCCTGTAAGAACGAGTTTAAGTATCTTCCCTTTTAGATTTAAACTCAATGCATTTCTATCTTGAAAAGAACAGCGTATATTGTTTTAAAACTCGTTCTTAGCTTTTTGATTATCATAAGGCTTTTGAAACTGTCGCACCTCATGTTTGAATTCGCCATCACATGACTAGCAACCAAAATGCGAATTGGTGTGTCACTAAACCTTGGTTCGATTATATTATGGGAACGCGTGTTTTAAATGATGTATCGCATACGGAAACAAACCCTCTAGCCATCAAAATGCCATTATGGTTAGAAAAAAAAGTGAATCTTCTTACTCGCCGTGTATTACCTAAAGCCTATGGAAAAATTGATGCGAATACTAAACTAGATCAGCAGAATGTAAAACAAGGGATTGAAGTGGCGCTTTAAGAATAAAACCGAACAAGATTTGCGTTCGGTTTTTTATTGCCGCAAATTAATGTGAACTACTTTTCGACAATAAGTTTAAGATCAGCACACCACTCATAATCAGTACAATCCCAATAATTCCCCAAACATCTAACTTCTGATCAAATACAATCCAAGCTACAGTCGTAATGAGGACAATCCCGACACCCGACCATACCGCATAAGCAATACCAACGGGAATTGTTTTCAATGTGAGAGATAAACAACAAAATGCAATCATATAACCGAGTACAACAACAATAGATGCAATCGGCTTTGTAAACCCTTCACTACTTTTTAAAGCAGAAGTAGCAATCACTTCAGCAACAATTGCGATAAATAAAATGAGCCAATTCTTCATTCAATTTCCCATAGATAAATGGTTAAGAACAAAATTTAAAAAAATACCCTCTTATAAAAAGAGGGTATTTTTAACACATAACTTTATACAAGAATTATGCTGATTTCTTCGCCATATTATTTTTACGAATGGTGATCATCAATAATTGTACTGCTGCAGGAGTCACACCTGGGATACGACTCGCTTGTGCCAAAGTTTCTGGACGAACTGTTTTTAACTTCAAGGTGATTTCACGTGACAAACCTGAAATTCCATCATATTCAAAATCAGCAGGAATTCGGGTTTCTTCTAGACGTTTCAATTGTGCAACATCTTCATGTTGACGGTTGATATAACCTTCGTATTTCACCGCAATTTCGATTTGCTCACCCACTTGCTCTGAAACTTCAGAACCCGTTAATTCTGCAATTTGACTGAAATTGATATTTGGACGTTTCAATAAATCAATCGCACTACATTCTTTACTAAGATCAGCACCCGTCATTTCAACGAATTTTTTACCCATTGGATTGTTTGGCGCAGCCCATAAATGTTGTAAACGAGAAGTTTCGCGCTCAACTGCTTCCATTTTTTCGCTATATGCAGCCCAACGCTCATCATCCACTAAGCCAAGCTCACGACCAATAGATGTTAAACGTTGATCAGCATTGTCTTCACGTAACATCAAACGGTATTCCGCACGTGAGGTAAACATACGGTACGGCTCTTTAGTTCCAAGTGTAATCAAATCGTCAACCAATACGCCCATATAAGCTTGATCACGTTTTGGTGTCCATTCCTCTTGTTCCCAAGCACGACGTGCAGCGTTTAAGCCTGCAAGTAAGCCTTGAGCACCCGCTTCTTCATAACCTGTGGTACCGTTGATTTGACCCGCAAAGTACAGATTTTGAATCGCTTTGGTTTCAAGTGTAAATTTCAATGCTTGTGGATTGAAATAGTCATATTCAATCGCATAGCCCGGACGCAAAATATGCGCATTTTCCATACCACGGATCGAACGAACTAAATTGAACTGTACGTCAAATGGTAAAGAAGTCGAAATTCCGTTTGGATAAAGTTCATGGGTATCCAAGCCTTCTGGCTCCAAGAACACTTGATGTGAATCTTTATCAGCAAAACGGTGAATTTTATCTTCAATTGATGGACAATAACGCGGGCCTACGCCTTCAATTACACCCGTATACATAGGTGAACGATCTAGACCACCACGAATAATTTCATGGGTTTTTTCGCTTGTATGGGTAATATAGCAATTCACCTGTTCAGGATGCATAGATGCATCACCCATAAATGACATTACAGGCGATGGGAAATCACCTGGCTGCGGCGTCATAACAGAGAAATCAACTGTACGGGCATCAATACGCGGTGGTGTACCTGTTTTTAAACGACCTACTGGCAATTTAAGTTCACGCAAACGATGAGCTAATGCAATTGACGGTGGATCGCCCGCACGACCACCACTTGAGTTTTGTAGACCAACGTGGATCACACCGCCCAAGAAAGTACCTGTCGTCAATACCACGGTTTTGGTATCAAAACGGATGCCCATTTGGGTTACAACGCCTTTAACGGTATCGCCTTCAACAATCAAATCATCCGCAGCTTGTTGGAAAATATCTAGATTCGCTTGATTTTCTAAAGTATCACGAATTGCAGCTTTATAACGAACACGGTCAGCCTGTGCACGTGTTGCACGAACAGCCGCACCTTTACGAGAGTTTAGAATACGGAACTGAATACCACCTTTATCCGCAGCAAGTGCCATTGCACCACCGAGTGCATCAATCTCGCGGACAAGGTGTGATTTACCAATACCACCGATTGCAGGGTTACAGCTCATCTGCCCCAAAGTTTCAATATTATGCGTCAACAATAATGTTTGTCTTCCCATACGAGCAGCAGCAAGCGCCGCTTCCGTACCAGCGTGACCGCCACCAATTACGATAACGTCGTAAACTTTAGGATAGTGCATAGTGGTAAATGTGTATTCAAAAAATGACAGAGTATTATACAGGATTTTTCATATTAAGTTGACAAAAACCGTCAATATTCTTATTCACTAGAAATCAATGGTCTGTATACAAAACACACAAAAAGAAACTTTCTGTTGCATTTTTCTCCAATGGTTAACAAAGCGCCACACAATCATTAACCTGATCACCACTGTTTTTGTGAATGAATTTCTTATTCTAGTTAATGCATAAAATACTTTAGGAAAATGATATGAACAAAAAGCTTTTAATTTCATCGTTTCTTTGTAGCCTATGTTTAGCTGTAACTGCACAAGTAAATGCTAAATCGACTGTTGATGCTCAAACTCAAAAGTATCAACAAGTTTGTAAAAGCAAAAAACAAGGTGATATGGTTTCTTTTGCTTATAAAGGTGTTGTTTATAACGGTACATGTGAACCGAATGAAGCTGGAAAACTAGCATTCCAGCCACCGATGCCTGCTAACAACGCGACACCTGAAACTCAAAGCAAAATTTCAGAAACTCAGTCTGCACCTCGTCCAGTAAGTTCAGTCCAAACACCATAGACTTATCAAATAGGAAAGTTATAAATATTTAAAATGATAAAAGAATGTGACCTAAGCACATTCTTTTATCCTATTTGATGTGATCAACACACTAAATTCAAAAAAAAGATCTTAAAATTGTAATCTGCCTATTTTATAATCCCTTTAGACTAGCTGAATCTATTACAATAACCCCAAATACATTTACTTAGGTTTTCCTGTGAACTGGCTACAAATTCATATTACCGTTGATCAAGATCAAGTTGAGCTTACTGAAACACTGCTTCTCTCTCTAGGTGCTGTGAGTGTGACTTTGGATGATGCTGAAGATCAGGCACTTCTTGAACCATTACCGGGTGAAACGCCACTATGGAATAAAGTTATTGTTACTGGAATTTATCAACAAGAAGAAGATGATCCTATCGATGTTGATACCTTAGAAGCTTTCCTCAAGGCGCAGCTTCCTAACGTTCCGATGCGTCATGAATATTTAGAAAATCAAGTATGGGAACGCGCATGGATGGACTATTACGAACCAATCCAAATTGGCGAGAAATACTGGATCGTACCTGAGTGGTTAGAACCACCTGAAGCTGATGCAACAAATATTAAACTTGATCCAGGTCTTGCTTTTGGTACAGGTAACCATGCAAGCACTTTCTTATGCCTACAGTGGTTGGGTAAAACCGACGTAAAAGATAAAATCGTCATTGACTATGGCTGTGGTTCGGGCATTTTAGGCGTTGCAGCTTTATTGCTTGGTGCTAAAAAAGTTTATGCCACTGATATCGATCCTCAAGCAGTATTGGCTACAAAACAAAATGCAGAATTAAATGGTGTACTTGAGCGTCTTTATGTAGGATTACCTGAAGAGTTTGAGCAAGAATTCAAACAACAACAAGCGGATATACTTGTCGCGAATATTTTAGCGGCACCGCTCATGGCACTTGCGCCTGAATTCTCAACTTTATTGAAAAATGAGGGTGAATTCGCACTTGCTGGCGTAATCGAAGAGCAAGTTGCTGATGTTTCTAGTGTTTATTCTGAATTTTTTGATATATTACAGATCGAAAAACGTGAAGAGAACTGGTGTCGCATCTCAGGAAAACGTAAAACAACAATTTGAGAAATTTGTTCCTTATGAGTGAAAAACAAACCCGCTGCCCTAAATGCTCAACCGTGTATAAAGTAAGCCTTTCACAACTTAGCGTTGCACAGGGCATGGTTTGTTGCCCAAAATGTATCATTAATTTTAATGCTTTAACGAATCTAATAGATTCTGAAACGGCTGACACGACCTTAACACCACCAAATCGTTCATTATTTTCTTCGATTCAACCCGATAGTTCTTTTGCTGAGAAGCAAATGCAAATTTTGAGTATTTTTGATCAGAAAATTGAAAACTCAAATATTGATTTATTGACTTATTTAAATAATTTAAATTACTTTAATACTGAACCTGTTACGGCATTGCCTAATTTGAACTTATCAGAAGATAACTTATTAATCGTCCATGAACAAAATCATAAACAACATGGCTGGCTTTATTACACATTGTGGGGATTAGGGAATATTGCATTAATTCTAGTTTTTGCTTTTCAGATTTTATGGTTCAATCCAAAACTCATGCATGATAGTCCAGCATTGAATCACATCTTTAACTATGCTTGCAGTGTAGTAACGTGCAAAATAAAGAATGAACAATATAAATTTCTTAGTTTTGAAAAAGTAAAAATTAAACGTGTAGGAAAAGATGAAACAAGCTTCACGGGTGTATTAGTAAACCGTCACAAAGATAGTCTTGTGATCCCCTCTATTAAAGTGATTCTAAAAGAAAATGGAGAAGTCATCACCGATATCACGCTAAAGCCACAGGATTATTTAGTGGATAGTTTAAAAAGCATCCAAAGAATCCCAACGAATAGCCCTTTTAGATTCGAATTTATAGTGCCAAAGAGTAAAAATAGCTTCGATGATTATAGTTTAGAAATTGTACAGCCTTAAAAGCGTAGAAAAATGACAAAAAAATAAAAAAAAGTGCAGTTAATTTGCTCACTTTTTCGCAGACAGTGGTATGATACGCGCCACGAATGCTTAACCCACTTACTCCTCGTTATTTATAGACAATAAAATCGTTAAACGAACTGTGCTTCTAACACATAAGCGCATTGTTGGTTTTTTTGTTTTTGAAAGTAGGCTGTAACAAATATTTAACTATTGTTACGCTTATTTTTTACACAAATCGAGGATTTGTGGCAAGCTAATAGTCCCTTTGTTTTAGAGTCACTGTTTTAGGATCTAAAACAGGACTCAGTAATTTAGACCACATTTACATATCACTTTATCCAAGTGGTATTTTGATTTTTCGGATTAACACGCATGAATAGCAAATCTCCTATTTTTACGGCTCAATCTGATGTCGCTCTTCGCATCCATGTAGATCGCGCAGTTCGTCATTATTTTGCACAATTGCAAGGTGAGCAACCATCTCAAGTTTATGACATGGTTTTAGCAGAAATGGAGAAACCTCTTTTATCTGTGGTCTTAGAATACACTCGTGGCAATCAAACGCGCGCTGCTGAGATTTTAGGCCTTAACCGCGGAACTTTACGTAAAAAGTTAAAAGCTCACGGTTTAATGAGTGAATAATTGATAAAATGCTCACGTTCTCGTGGGCATTTTTTTTGCCTTTTATTTTTAATCTGTAGACTTCAAACTGTTGACTAAAATCATGACTATCAAACGTGCTTTAATCTCTGTTTCCGATAAAACTGGAATCGTTGAATTTGCTCAAAATCTTGCAGCTCTAGGGGTAGAAATTTTATCTACGGGCGGTACATATAAGTTGCTTAAAGACAACAATATCGCTGTAGTAGAAGTTTCTGAACATACAGGTTTCCCTGAAATGATGGATGGTCGTGTTAAGACACTACATCCAAAAATTCATGGTGGTATCTTGGCACGTCGCGGTCTAGACGAAGCTGTGATGCAAGAACACAATATCGATGCAATTGATCTTGTGGTAGTAAACCTTTATCCATTTGCTGCAACAGTTGCTAAACCAAATTGCTCACTTGCAGATGCGATTGAGAACATCGACATCGGTGGTCCAACCATGGTGCGTGCAGCGGCAAAAAACCATGCTTCAGTCGGTATCATCGTCAATGCTGCTGACTACGATGCAGTTGTTGCTGAGTTAAAAGCAAATGGTGGACTTTCCTACGAAACTCGTTTCGACTTAGCGGTAAAAGCGTTTGAACATACTGCTCAATATGATGGCATGATCGCATCTTATTTAGGAGCACGTGTTGGCAAAGCTGAGGGTGAAGCAGATTTATTCCCTCGCACGTTCAACACCCAACTCAATAAAGCTCAAGATTTGCGTTATGGTGAGAACCCTCATCAAAATGCAGCATTCTATGTTGAAGCAAATGCTAAAGAAGCATCAGTTTCAACTGCGAAACAATTACAAGGCAAAGAATTGTCTTATAACAATATTGCAGATACAGATGCAGCACTTGAGTGTGTTAAATCATTTGCAAAACCTGCTTGTGTCATCGTTAAACATGCAAACCCATGTGGTGTTGCAGTTTCATTAGATGGTATCCAAGCGGCTTATGATCTTGCTTATGCAACTGATCCTGAATCTGCATTTGGTGGCATCATTGCATTCAACCGTGAATTAGACGTTGCAACTGCACAGGCCATTGTGGATCGCCAATTTGTTGAAGTGATTATTGCACCAAGTATTGCTGAAGGCGTACTTGAAGTTACTGGCGCGAAAAAGAACGTACGCGTGTTAGTCTGTGGTGAACTTCCTGCAATCGATGCACGTACCGCTCAACTTGACTATAAACGCGTGAATGGTGGTTTGTTAGTTCAAGATCAAGACTTAGGTATGATCACCAAAGATGATCTTAAAGTAGTAACTAAACGCGCACCAACTGAACAAGAAATTGATGATCTTATCTTTGCTTGGAAAGTAGCAAAATATGTGAAATCAAATGCGATTGTTTATGCTAAAAATCGTCAAACGATTGGTGTAGGCGCAGGTCAAATGAGCCGCGTAAATTCTGCTCGTATTGCTGCAATCAAAGCTGAACATGCTGGCTTAGTGGTTGAAGGTGCGGTCATGGCATCTGATGCATTCTTCCCATTCCGTGATGGTATTGATAATGCGGCTAAAGCTGGCATTAAATGTATTATCCAACCGGGTGGTTCTATGCGTGATGAAGAAACAATTGCAGCTGCTGATGAAGCTGGTATTGCAATGGTGTTCACGGGTATGCGTCACTTCCGTCATTAATACCCCTAAGTCCCTCTTTCTTGCGACACCTAAATCGCATCCTAGGGGGACTTTTTTATTCTGAACAGGTATATTCTTAAATACGGAAAAAGGAAATAACTTAATAATGAATATTTTAGTTTTGGGTAGCGGTGGCCGTGAACATGCACTTGCATGGAAAATCGCACAAGATTCAAAAGTAACACAAGTTTTTGTTGCGCCAGGTAATGCAGGCACAGCAACCGAAGATAAGTGTCAAAACGTTGACATCGATATTTTAAATAATCCTGCAATTATCGAATTTGCAAAGGCAAATTATGTGGCATTGGTGATTGTTGGCCCTGAAGCACCTTTAGTAAATGGTGTGGTTGATGCAGCACGTGAAGCAGGTTTAAAAATCTGGGGGCCGACTCAGTACGCTGCACAGCTTGAAGGTTCTAAAGCATTCGCTAAACATTTCTTAAAACGCCATAACATCCCTACAGCATTTTATGATGTATTTACTGAAGTAGATGCTGCAAAAGCTTATATCGAACAGCATGGCGCACCAATCGTGATCAAAGCGGATGGCTTAGCGGCAGGTAAAGGTGTAATCGTTGCAATGACCAACGAAGAAGCTTTTGCTGCGATAGACGATATGCTTGCAGGCAACAAGTTTGGTGACGCTGGTTCACGTGTTGTAATTGAACAATTTCTTGCAGGTGAAGAAGCAAGTTTCATTTGTATGATTGATGGCAACAACATCTTACCGATGGCAACTTCACAAGACCATAAACGTATTTTTGAAGGCGACCAAGGTCCAAATACGGGTGGTATGGGGGCGTACTCTCCTGCTCCAGTTGTTACACCAGAAGTATTTGAACGTGTAATGAATGAAGTTATGCGTCCTACTGTTGATGGTATGGCTGCAGATGGTCATGTTTACACAGGTTTCTTATATGCTGGTTTAATGATTGATGAACAAGGTCAACCACGCGTTATTGAATTTAACTGTCGTTTCGGTGATCCAGAAACTCAACCGATTATGATGCGTTTAAAATCATCTTTAGTAGATTTGGTTGAAGCAGGTATTGCGGGCAATCTTCCAAAAGAAGCTGAATGGGATGATCGCAAATCAATCGGTATCGTACTTGCAGCTGAAGGATATCCTGAAACTGTACGCAAAGGCGATGTGATATCAGGTATTGGTCAATCTCCAGAAGATACTAAGATTTTCCATGCAGGTACTGCAACGACTGAAGATGGTCATGTGATTACTGCTGGTGGTCGCGTTCTTTGCGTGACTGCGCTTGGAGAGACAGTTCTAGAAGCTCAAATCAATGCTCTAGAAGTATGTGGTCAAGTGACATTTACAGGTATGCAGTATCGTAGTGATATTGGTTATCGCGCAATTGCACGTGAAAAAGCAGAATAAGCTTTGGTTAATTAACAAAAGCCTTCTTCGGAAGGCTTTTTATTCTTTAATTAGCATAAAAATCACTTCCTTATTCATTAGACTTCCGTCATAAATCAAAAAACGTACAATTTATTTGATCTTAAATTAATCAGCAAAATTATTTAATTCAAGAG
>NZ_NHRQ01000062.1:0-356 GCF_002165335.1 Acinetobacter sp. WCHA29 | reverse complement strand
AATTTAGTGTGTGGCTTGATTGTACCTGGTTTAGCAAGTACTTGACCACGTTGTACGTCTTCACGCTTAGTACCACGCAGAAGAACACCACAGTTCTCGCCCGCACGACCTTCGTCAAGAAGTTTACGGAACATTTCTACACCAGTTACAGTCGTTACAACTGTGTCACGGATACCAACGATTTCAACTGATTCGCCAACTTTAACGATACCAGATTCAACACGACCAGTTACAACCGTACCACGACCAGAGATAGAGAATACATCTTCGATTGGCATTAAGAATGCTTTATCGATTGCACGCTCTGGTTCTGGGATGTAAGAGTCAAGCGCTTCAACAAGTGCAAGAACTGATTT
>NZ_NHRQ01000061.1:0-437 GCF_002165335.1 Acinetobacter sp. WCHA29 | reverse complement strand
GCTGAGTTGGTATCTAGCTTCGCCACGATTTCTTCCAAAGTCATACGACCTTGTCCAATATGTTCATTGTCTTGAAACACCATCGGTACAGCTAAGATTTTGCGTTCTTCGACTTCTTCTTGGAAGAAACCACCATCAATCATGGTCGCCGTTGTATTCGGGTTATAGATTGCAATCAAGTTGAGTGCTTGAACCACATCTGGACAGTTATGGCAGCTCAATGAAACAAACACATCAAAGTTTGCTTTTAAATTTAAGCCTTTGATCTGGTTCAAGACTTCATCAGAGACTTTAGGCGCGTAACCTGATACTTGTAATAAAGCCAAGATCAAAGAGGTAAACTCATGTCCCATCGGTAAACCAGCAAAGAACACACGTGGTTGTTCACCTGCTTTAGCTACACCGAAACTCGGACGGCGAGCGTTTGAACCGTCAAA
>NZ_NHRQ01000060.1:0-460 GCF_002165335.1 Acinetobacter sp. WCHA29 | reverse complement strand
GGTCGAGTGAAACTGTATATTAGTGCGCTACGATTAGAAGATGGAGAACTTTTACTTGTTGTTTCTCCTATGTTTAATGCTTCAGCTATTCGTGATTATGCATTACGCTGGGAAATCGAAATCTTATTTAGTTGTCTCAAAGGACGTGGATTCAATCTTGAAAATACTCGTTTAACAGACCCTAGACGAGTCAAGAAATTGATAGCAGTACTAGCTATCGGTTTCTGTTGGTGCTATTTAACAGGTGAATGGCAACATGATCGAAAAAAAGCGATAAAAATAAAGAAGCATGGACGACTTTCACTAAGTTTATTTCACTACGGTTTGGACTATGTTCAAATGGCTGTTCTACGTTTGATTGGTTTTGGGAAAAAAGAAGAATTTAAGAAAGTGCTCGCAATTTTAAGGAAGAAAAAGCCTGATAGGACAAGGGCCCTATGAAATTTGTCGTGTACAGAGA
>NZ_NHRQ01000005.1:0-172720 GCF_002165335.1 Acinetobacter sp. WCHA29 | reverse complement strand
GCGTCATCTCATTGAAAACTATTTCTGTAAGTTAAAAGAATTTAAACGTATAGCGATGCGTAGTTGTAAAACAGATACGAGTTTTGAAGCCATGATTCAATTGTGCGCGAGTTTAATTAACTCTCGGTAATTCTCAACAAACCCTAGAGAATATTCTCTTTATTCCGATAAACGGTTGATTAAATTTTTAGCTTTATAAAGATTTTTTTTGTGATTTGTTTCGCTCATTTTTAAAACAAGTAGAAAATAATCAAGGTTGAACCCCTAATACGTTAAAGATAAAAAGCGAAAGTTGACATTTTTTGTCATTTTTTGCCATAAAGAGTGATAATTGCATTAAAACTAATCTGCAATAATATTCTTTTAAGTCTCTGTTTTTTTGAGCTAAAATTGGCTAAGCTAAGGATTGGCATACAATATGCTAAATACAAAGTAGCTGAAAAGGCTTATAAAAATTTAATACATTGGAGAAATGTTATGAAATCAATGCAAAAGGGTTTTACTCTTATCGAATTAATGATTGTTGTAGCGATCATTGGTATTTTGGCAGCGATTGCACTTCCTGCATATCAAGACTATACGATTCGTACTCGTGTAACTGAAGGTTTAACAATGGCAGGCGATTTGCAAAAGCAAATTGGTGCTTCAGCTTCTCTTACTGACTTAAAAGTTGCAGTAGACACTTGGAATGCGCAAGCAAATGGTCGTGGTGCTCAAAGTAAATATGTAGAAGAAATTCAAGCAGTCAATACCACTGGTGTGATTACTGTTAAGTATCTTGCAGCTAATGTTGGTATTAAAGCTGGTCAAGATACACTTACTTTAAATCCATACATCCAAACAGGTGCTGCTGGTACTGCAACAGCACCTGTGGCATTGGCAACAGCATTGGCAGCTGGTCAAACAGGTTCTATGGACTGGGCGTGTGCATCTAATACTAATGCGACAGCAACAGCTCAAAGCTTCACTGGTTTGACTGCAGGTACATTATTAGCTAAATACGCTCCTGCTTCTTGCCGTTAATATTTATTTAAAGGAAAGCAACCTAAGGGTTGCTTTTTTTTGTCTAATGGTTTGTATATATTGGTTAAAATAAGAATTATATGACATTTTTTGACAATACTAGATATTTTTTTTTTGTAGGTTATTGTTCTAATTGAAAAAATAAGTTGGTACAGTTATTGAATATAAATGAGTAAGTTGAATGAGGTGAGAGATGGAGACATACAGTGGAAAGGGGATTTACATTAATTGAGCTGATGATTGTTGTGGCAATCATTGGTATTTTAGCGGCAATTGCATTGCCTGCATATCAGGATTATACGATTCGTACTCGTGTTTTAGAAGGCTTAAGTCTTGCAAATAGTGCAAAGTCAGCTATTGCTGCTGAAGCTGTCATTTCTCCACTCGATTTACAAGTAGTTGCAACTTCATGGAATAAGCAGGCAAATAATAAGGGAGCAACAAGTAAATATGTCGAAAGTGTATTAATTGATTCGCAAAGTGGTGAAATTAGCACAACTTTCACAAGTGCTATGGTTGGAATTGCAACAACGGAAAATACACTTATTCTCAGTCCTTATATCCATTTGAATGATACTACAGTTGTGACTCTAAAGAATGCTTTGATAAATGGTGATAATGGAACGGTGGATTGGGCATGTTCTTCAAAAACGCAAGAAACCGCTAAAGCGATGGGGATGTTAGGAGCAACTTTGGGTACAATTCAGCCAAAATATGTACCATCTGCATGTAGGTGAATGATAATATTCCGCTCATGATATTGGGAATTAAACATAGTATGAGATCTGCAAAGGCTACATTTGTTACCATACATTTAGGTATTTCAATTCTTATTGCTTTACTGGTAGTTGTGGTTGTATTTTTATGTTGGTATCCCTTGCCATTAAATAAAGCGACAGGAGTTACCCATATTTTTCTGATGATGGTAGGTATTGATTTAGTTCTTGGTCCATTATTGACGTGGTTGGTTTACAAAGAGGGGAAGAAAACACTTAAATTTGATTTAACGGTCATTATTCTCATTCAAATCTCTGCTCTTTTTTATGGAATTTATCATATTACAGAAGGTCGACCGGTATGGTTGGTGTATAGTGTAGATCGTTTTGAAGTCGTCCGAAATAATGAAATTTATACTAAGAATATTCAACAAGCAAATAAAATGTATCAACACCCCTCCTGGTTTGGTCCTCAATATGTTGCAATAAAGTTTGCAAAAGATCAAAAGCAACGTAATCAGGATATGTTTGAAGAAATTCTAGGGAAAATTGAAATATCACAACGTCCAGAACGTTATGTTGAGTTGTCGAAAGTAACTGACCAAATTAAGAAGCGAGTGCAAGACATAACCTTATTAAACCAATATAATGATCCAAGAGTAGTAAAAGAAACTTTAGCTAAATATCCCCAAGCAAACGCATTTGTACCTCTTAAAGCTAATACAGTAGACATGACGGTTCTCATCAATAAAGAGAAAGGTGAGGTTGTAAAAATTGTAGATTTACGACCTTGGAAATTAAATTAAATTTATTCGATTTTGAAAATTTGTTTAAATGAGCTTCGATGTATAATCTATCGAAGCTCATTTTTTTATGTCGATATGCAAATTCTTTGTAGTGTAGTTGCAGCTTTGCTGATTAGTTTTGCTTGGCTGTCACCATTTCATACCTATCCCTGGGTGACATTTTCCAGTGAGCTAGCAAGCTTCGGAGCTGCTTTGGCGTTACTGGGTGTTCTGCTCAAACAAAATATTAGAATTCCTAAACCACAACTTTTGATGTTGCCGTTGCTTTTGATTCCTGTATTTCAATGGCTATTTGGACTCGTTCCAGATTTTAGTGTGGCATTGCTCAGTTTTTCATATGTTTTTATGTTTTGGTTGATGATGATAGGTGGATATAACCTGTCCTCTACATCTGAAAATCGTCAACGCTCTATGCAAGGGTTGAGTTATATCGTACTGAGCGTTGCTTTTATAAGTAGTTTGATTGCGATTGTTCAATGGTTGAATTTAGAGTCAAACTTTAATTGGGTTATTCAGCTCAAAGGTAACCGCCCATATGCAAATTTTGGTCAACCCAATAATTTAGCTACATTTTTGATTATAGGTTTAATGGGTGCATTGTTCTTATATGAAAAGCATAAAGCATCTTTATGGCTACTTATTCCATCAAGCTTATCTATCTTATTTGCGATTTGCTTAACGCAGTCACGGACTTCTTGGCTAGTCTGTATTTTTATTTGTATCTATTGGGTGATTAAGCAATATAAGAATAAACCAAGGCTTAATTTTATTAAATTATTTGGTTGGGCTGCTACTTATTTTCTAATTGCAGGCTATTTATTGCCTATTATCGCACAAGTCATGACGACAAGTGTTGGAGAGGCAGTAACCCATACAGCATCACTAGCAGAACGTGCAGGTTCAGGGCATGAGCGTCTTGGGATGTGGATGCAAATTATACATGCCATAGGTGAGCGTCCGTGGTTTGGTTATGGCTGGAATCAAACAAGTGTCGCGGTTGTGGAAAGTATTCATTTTAATACCGTACAAGTTTGGTTTAATAGCGCGCATAATATCCTGTTAGATCTGTTGGTTTGGAATGGTTTGCCATTAGGCTTTTTAATTATTGCGTACTTTGCGATTTGGTTATTTTGGTTAAGTAAAAATGCAAAAGATACAATTTCGATTGTGGCAATATTGATGGTGAGTGCAATTTTGATGCATGCGATGTTGGAGTTTCCGCAGCGTTATGCTTACTTTTTATTGCCAATGGGTTTTTTGTTGGGGTTAATTCAAGCTCAAACGCCAAATTTAAACGGTGTTAGCTTACATCGAAATATTATTCGTTGTGTATGGCTCGTTTCTCTGATTGTCTTACTGTTGATTTGGCGAGATTACAAACTGTTCCAAGAGAATAGTAAATTGGTTTTTAAGCAAAAACCAGTTTCAGAAGAAATATTGGGAAGTTCTAAAATATTGATACTTACTCAATTTCAGCAAAGATTAGATTGGATTGCTTTAAAGCCTCAGACATTGATGTCTGATTCAGATCTTAGCGTAATTGGCGAAATGGTTAAAAATAAGGCTACACCTTATAATTTAAAAAAATATGCACAATTACTTGTTTACAATCATAAGCTTGATGAAGCGGAGCAACAATTATTTGTTTTACAACAATTGTATAAGCAAAAAATAAGCTTGGCAGAAATTATGGAATTAAATAATAAATAAACTTGTAAAATTCATCTACTTTATCTTTTAAGGGATAAAGTAGATGACATGCTTTAAATTTGGCTTTGGATATAGTTTTCGATGCCAACATTTTCAACTAAATCAAGTTGTGTATCGAGCCAATCCCAATACTCTTCTTCTTTCTCTAAAATTTCCTGAACTAAATCACGTGTAACGTAGTCTTGTTGTGCTTCAGCAAGTTCAACAGCTTGTTTAATCGCTTCAATGTTTTCTTTTACTTTACGAATGTCGCAATTGAGGACTTCGATGGTATGTTGCCCAATATACAATTTACCTAGATGCTGTAAATTAGGTAGGCCTTCTAAGAATAAGATTCGTTCAATGACCTTATCCGCATGCTTCATTTGACGAATTGATTCTTTATATTCAGCGGAGCCAAGTTTTTCAATTCCCCAGTCATTAAACATACGAGAGTGTAAAAAATATTGGTTAATTGCAGTTAAATGGTGATAAAGCACCTGATTCAGTTGATTAATCACGTCTCGATTGCCTTTCATTGCACTTACTCCATAACACCATGATGCCCTAGTTTTTAAGGCAATTTATATGATTTTAATCAACAAATAATAATCTGACGAGTAAATTATAGAACGGCAAATGAAAATCACAATCAAAATACGAAAAGCATTTTGGATTCGTACTAAAGTGAATCACTGAAATAAAAAAACCGCTTATCTGAGGAATGGTTAAAGTTCGACAAGAAGCGGCGTAGTCGTAAACAGATCGTTAAATGAGGTTGTTGAGATATTGGATTAATTTAGATTATGCAGCAACTGAAATACGAGCAGCTATTTCTGCGAGCTCATCACTAATAATAGAACGGGCTTCGGGTGCACAACGACCACAGCAAGTGCCTAAGTCGAGTAAATCACGAATTTCACGATAACTTTCAGCGCCGTTTGCAACAGCGTCTTTGATATCTTGATCTGTGATTCCACGGCATAAACAGACATACATGGGAGTGATCCACAAATATTAATGCGATAATTGATATTATTGATAATTGTTATCGTTTGTCAATGAATTTCATTCTTAGAGTGAATATATTCTTATTGAGAATTTGAATAAAAAAATACCACCTGATCGGTAGTATTCTTTCTTTATTTTATCTATTTGATAAATATCGCATTTAATTCTGTGTTGGAATAATAACAATACCATCCATTTCGACTAATGCACCTTTAGGTAGGCTTGCGACACCCAATGCTGCACGAGCTGGATAGGGCTGGGCAAAATATTCGCCCATAATTTGATTCACCAATTGGAAGTGAGAAAGATCTGTAAGGAAGATATTCAATTTAGCGATATCTGCTAAGCTGCCACCTGCGGCTGCACATACTGCTTTTAGATTGTCGAATACACGACGAATCTGAGCCTCAATACCTTCTACAAGTTCCATACTGTATGGGTCTAAGCCAATTTGACCTGAAAGATAGAGCGTATTGCCAACAAGAATTGCTTGAGAATATGTTCCGATAGCAGCAGGGGCGTGTTCAGTATGAATAACTTGACGTGACATTAAGCTCTCCTATGTCATTGTTTCTATCTTAAACAATGTGACTTTAACACAAAAGTTTGGCTCCGAAACGGTCGAATACTGTTTAGTCGCAATTGTTTGCAAATGATTCATTAGCTTTAAGAATAAGGAATCTTTCAATTTTAGGTCTGGGTGAACATCGTCTATTAAACGATTAACTGACTTTTGCAACCTCTGGTTGGGCGATTGGCATATTTAATCGTTCAATCCGTGGGAAGCCAAAATGCATGCGTAAATCACGAATAATTTGGGCAATTTGATTTCGATTGCTCACGACTATATTCACATAGGTTTTCTGGTCTTGTGAATAGACCATTTCTACGCCTGTTTTGGCCTTTCGGCATTGATAAATCAGGTCAGAAATTTGTTCGTCACTCATCGTCATATGAATACATAAGAAAGCACTAAAGCGAACATCATCAATTTCTTCTGATTGCCAGTGTAAGGGCATAATGTTTTCAGGATGGAGGTGCTGTTCATGCAGTAAATTACGGCAGCGTGAACGGTGTACGATTAAACCACGTCGAGATAAATGTCCCTGAATTGGATCGCCAAGCACAGGATTGCAACAGTGTGCATATTTTACATCAACACCCTCAGTTCCTAAAATCAAGCGATCAGAAGTTTCATGATGCTGAGAATGGTAATCTTGAGCAAATAAATGATTTGCAACCAATTGAGGTAATAAATCCCCAACTGCGATTTGTTCAAATAGCGTATCTTTATTAGCTAAATGTCGCCACTCAAGTACACTAATCCAGTCTTCTGCTGAAAGGTCATCTATAGAGCGATGAAATAGTTTTAAAGCGCGATTAAGTGCTTGTTGACCGACAAGACGTTGCTCATCAATGTCTTGTTCTCTTAACAAATTCTGTAATGCACGGCGTGCTTTTTGAGTATTAATAAAACTGAGCCAATCTGGATTCGGTGTTGCTAATACGTCTGTGATAATTTCAACTACTTGTCCGCTATGCAATGGGGTTGAAAGAGGACGAATTTCACCATCCACTTTTGAGCCAACGGCATGATTGCCTAAAAACAGGCTGGCTGAGTAGGCGAAGTCGACGACAGTCGCGCCTTGAGGAAGTTCATGTAATTGGCCGTGTGGCGTATAGACCCAAATTTTTTCCTGATGTAAATAATCAAGTAAATCGCTAAAAGTGGTTTTTGCACAATCACTGTCTATGAGCGTATTTAGGTTCTGCATCGAAGCTTGAATTGCCGAACGGCATGCTTGAGGTGCATTCTCCCCGAGTACTACACCAAAACGAGCAGCTTTACGCATTAATTCGGTTTGGATCGTCAAAGATAATGTTGTTTTTTCACCTTTTAGCTTAATCATTAATGATTGATTACCACCCGGTAATGGGCGGCGAATATAATCGTTATATTGTAAAACTTGGAAATTATCTTTTAATGCTTCAACGAGACGATCACAGTCTGCAATGCTATTTAAAATAATTTCAAAGGCATGGCTATGACTGAGCTCATTTAAATCAATTTCACTTTTTACGAAATGACGTAGTAATTCAATATTATTATTTTTCTTTTTAATACGACCTTGTAGATTATATTTTTTAAGCAAATCTGATAATTTTTGCTCCCATACTGCTTGGTATTCACAACGTTTGGGTTTGGTTTCTAATAATGCGGCTTGCACATCATTAAACATGTCCAAATCAAGATTTTGATAACATAAGTGTTCTAGGTTATCGGCCATTTCATTCATACCGACTAAACGTGCCATAGGTACGAAAATATCAAAGGTTTCTTGCGCGATACGTGCTCGTTTATCTGGACGTAATGCGCCTAAAGTCGTCATATTATGATAGCGATCTGCTAATTTAATAATAATGACACGTGGATCTTGTAAGGTGGCTTGTAGAATTTTGCGGAATGATGCTGCCTTATTATATTCTTTATCACTAGAGTGGCTGAGTTTAGTCACACCATCAACAAGTTCGGCAACGACAGATCCAAATTTTTCACCAATCTCATCTTTGCTAAATTCGGTATCTTCAATGACATCGTGTAATAAAGCTGCCATAAGCGTCTCGGCATCTAAACGCATATGCGCCAGAATGCAACTCACAGCAATAGGATGAAGAACATAGGGTTCACCGCTTTTTCGCGTAATACCACTATGTGCTAAATCAGCAAAATCGCAGGCAGCAAGTACACTCTGAATATCACTATCTTTGAGATAGGCTTCAATAATGACCTTGAGTTGTTGCTTGGCTTGGCTGACCTCTTCGCCTGGCATAAAACACCTTTTATAACATGAATTCAGGAATAAATAAGACTAGCTTCTAATGAAAAGCATATTGTGAAACTTGTCAATTTGTTCATTAGAAAAACTCGTAAATTTTTTCAATGAAATATATTGTTTTTACCAATATAGCACTGAAATTTTCAACAAACAAAAAAGCCCAGTGTATTCACAATGGGCTTTTAGACAAAGCAAATCAAATTTAGAAAGAGAAGCCTTCTAAATTTAATGAGTTTGTAGACAACACCATATCAAGATTTGAAGTCTGATAATCTTGATCGCGTTGTTTCAAAATTTCTTTAGTGACATGACCTGCCGCAATTTCGCGTAATGAAACGACTGTTGGTTTATCATTATCCCATTCTACAGTTGGTTCCATACCTTGACGTGCCAATTGACGTGCACGTTTACTCGCTACCAGTACTAACTCAAAACGGTTATCTACGTGGTCTAAACAATCTTCAACGGTTACACGTGCCATAAGTTGTCTCGTTTGAACATTACATTTGAAAAGACTAAATAGTATAAAAGGCTTTTAAATAAGACTCAAGTTATTCGCGATTAAGGGTGATTAACTTTTCAATTAATTGCTGGTGACGAGCACTTTGCTGTAAGGTGACTAAACGATTTGCTGTAATAATTGCTTCTAAATCATGAACAGCTTTATTGAAATCATCATTGATGATGATGTAATCGAAATTTGCGAAATGACGCATATCTTCTACAGCACAACTTAAACGATGTTCAATTACTTCAACTGAATCTGTTCCGCGATTAGACAATCGTTGTCTTAAATCATATTGAGTTGGCGGCAAGATAAAGATTTGTTTTGATTCAGGAAAAAGTCGACGAACTTGATCGGCACCCTGCCAGTCAATTTCGAGTAACACATCATGACCTTGTTGTAATTGTTCTTTGACTTTGGCTTGAGATGTACCGTAGTAATTACCAAATACTTCTGCATACTCAATAAAACCACCTTGTTCTACTTGAGCTAAAAAAGTTTCAGTATCAGTAAAATGATAGTGAACACCATCAAGTTCACCAGGGCGTTGACCACGTGTAGTATGAGAGACAGAAACGTGTAAATTGCTGACTCGATCGAGTAGGGCTTTAACGAGAGATGTTTTGCCTGTTCCTGATGCCGCAGAAACGACAAACAATAGACCCGACATGATATTTTTCCTGATATGATAAAATATCTTGGCTATTGTAGTGTAGCGTGCTATTAAACGAAATAGTTTGGCATAAATATTCAGGTGATAAGAGAGGATGTTATGGAAATTGTATTGGCCAATCCGCGAGGTTTCTGTGCTGGTGTTGACCGTGCGATAGCAATCGTCAATCGTGCACTAGAATGTTTTAATCCGCCAATTTATGTCCGTCATGAAGTGGTGCATAACAAGTTTGTGGTTGATGATCTACGTCAGCGTGGTGCTGTTTTTGTAGATGAGCTTGATCAGGTTCCTGATGATTCTATTGTGATCTTTAGTGCTCATGGTGTTTCAAAAGCGGTACAACAAGAAGCAGATCGTCGAGGTCTAAAAGTATTTGACGCAACTTGTCCTTTAGTGACTAAAGTACATATTGAGGTCACGAAATATGCCAGAGAAGGAACGGAAGCAATCTTAATTGGGCATGAGGGGCATCCTGAAGTTGAAGGCACAATGGGGCAATATGATAAATCTGGTGGTGGAAAGATTTATTTGGTTGAAGATGAAGAAGATGTTGAAGCTTTGGTGGTTGAGCATCCTCATAAAGTTGCATTTGTCACTCAAACGACGCTTTCGATTGATGATACGGCTAAGGTCATCGATGCCTTAAGAACAAAATTTCCTAATATCCAAGGTCCGAGGAAAGATGACATTTGTTATGCCACTCAAAATCGTCAAGATGCCGTACGTGATTTGGCGGAACAATGTGATGTAGTGTTGGTAGTAGGTTCTCCGAATTCATCGAATTCAAATCGCTTACGTGAGCTAGCCGAGCGGATGGGTAAATCTGCTTATCTCGTGGATAATGCTGATCAGCTTGAAAAAGAATGGTTTAAGCAGCAAAGTAAAATCGGTGTGACTGCCGGTGCATCTGCACCAGAGATACTAATCAAACAAGTGATTCAACGGTTACAAGATTGGGGTGCAACCCCACCGAAAGAACTTCAGGGACGAGAGGAAAATATTACTTTTAGCCTACCTAAAGAGTTACGAATACAGGTGATACAGGCCTAATTTGTATAGAAAAATGTGAACTCAAAACGGATGGATAACACTCCATCCGTTTTTTTTGGGTGCTTATCTGCTTTGTATTGGTTCTGTAAAAATACAATTTAATATAGAGTAAGGAATTTTAAAAGAGTTGGGTGTAAGTGATGGGGGAAAATCGGGGATTCACCTTAATTGAGTTGTTGGTGACGATTGCTGTTTTTGCGATTATTGCAATGATGGCCGCTCCATCCTTTAGCGGTATGATGACAGAGCAAAAACTAAATTCATCAACACGTGAATTGGGACTTGCCATTAATCAGGCAAAATCCCAAGCTGCAATGATGAAAACAACTGTAGCACTCTGCCTAAATAAAACCAATACAGATAATGATTTTACCAAAGACGAATGTGCAACAGCAGTTGTGCTTCCTGGTTATGCAGCCATGTCAGCAGCAGAAAAAGTAAAAGCTCAACAAAATCGTGTAATTTCTGTGCAGATTGACCCGCAAATCGTCGTTGAATCTGCAAGTGCGGTAGGGGTTTTGTTTACTGAAATAGGCAGTGCGACTACAACACCAACATTTAGTTTTTGCAAATCGGCCAAGAAAAGAAGTATACAGGTTGAAAGGTTTGGAAATGTTACAAAAACATCGGGGACATGCTAATGAATACCTATAAAAATCAAAAAGGTGTTGGATTGGTTGAGGTGTTGGTTGCTTTATTGCTGCTTGCCGTAGGGGTATTGGGATATACCATTTTACAACTTCGGGCAGTTGATGCTTCTAGTGAGGCTTTAATGCGTTCGCAGGGGATTATGGTATTACGTGGACTTAGTGAGAATATGCGAGCCAACCCCGCTGCTCAGAATAGTTATCCTGCTGCTGTAAGAAACTATACCAATATAACTGCGACACCTACAGCCCCGACAAGAGTTTGTTTTAATCCAGCAGCCACTGCAACGTGTACACCAGCACAAATGGCAACTTACGATGCCTTTATGGCTGCAAAATCTGCCTTTGATCTTGGCATGAATATTACGATGGATAATTGTCCTGGAGTCGCGTCTGCGCCAGTAAAAAGACAATGCCTATATGCCGCTTGGGGGGGCACTGCAATTAGTGCAACTAATACAGCTGCGAATGTAAGCGCATGCATGAGCGCAACGGGTGTATATGTAAATGGTTCTAAATGTTTAATGATGGAGGCATATTAATGAAAGCTCCATATGCTGTTTCTCATAAGCCAATGCAGCAACGAGGTTTTACCTTGATTGAACTCATGGTGGCTTTGGTACTAGGTTTAATCATTACTGCTGCGGCAATACAACTATTTACAGGTGGCTTTCTGAATGCCCGAATGCAGGAAGCAAATGCGGAACTACAAAATAGTGGTGTATTCGGTTTGGACTATGTGGCTCGTGATATTCGTTTGGCGAATTATACCAACATTAATAATCCAGCACTAACTGAGCAAACACCGTGGGGAGGAATTGTATTAACTGCCCGTACTGGTACGGGGACAAATGTTAATCTTCCCATTCCAGATAAAGCACCTTTTATTTCAAATGGTTTACTCACACATAGCGTGGGGTCAACTGAAACTGTCAGTACAGTCAAGAATGAGTGGCGTGGTCTGTCAAATGTTGACGTATCCAGTGATCAACTTACGATTCAATTTATTGCGCCAAATGCGATGGTGAATTGTGAAGGGACAAATGTGCAAGAGGGCGATTATGTGATTCAGCGTTATTTTTTACGCCCTGCTGATAATCCTGATAGTACAACAAGTAAAGAGTATGGTTTGGCCTGTGATGCAAATACCCCAGCACCATTATCAAAACCAGATCCACTAAAAACCGTACCTACAGGTCTTGGTGATGCAGGTCAGGTGATTATGCCTCGAGTGGACCACTTTACGATACAGCTTGGTACACGGGCAGCAAATGGTAACCTTGCCTATTATACAGTGAACCAGTATCGAACCCTTGCAAACGCAGCACGTACGGCTGCACCACCTACAGTTCCACCCCGAATTGTTTCCGTAAAACTGGGCGTTTTGGTTCGTTCTATGGATAACACCCGAAATAACGCAATTGATCCAACGAAGAAAATTGATATTTTAAACCAACAAGTTGAGTTAAAAGATAAAGATACCAAATATGCACGTCGTGTATATAGCACCACGGTTGCTCTTCGCAATGGTTTGGGAGAAAGACTATGAAGTCTATAACAACACCTCGCCATCAACAACAAGGCGCAACCCTGATTGTTGTGCTGTTTGTATTATTGCTCATTACGATTGTGGGTATTATGGCTATACGTACAGCGATAACTTCACTCAACATTGCAACCAATAGTCAAATTGGACAACTGCTTGTACAGACAGGTGATACCCCAACCAATCAATTCCTTAATGTGGGAAGTTACGAAACATTAATGGCAGCTGATTTGGTAATTGGTGCAGCCAGATTGGATACACCAGGCAAAGAATATATTTTCTGTTATAAGCCAACATCGAACCAACAAATAGCAGCAACTATGGATGCCACTGTTTTAATTCCTCCTGATGCAAATGCTGCGTGGGATACTAAGGCGACTATAGATTCAACGCAGACGAGTCGAAATGGTTTTTGTAATTTGGAGCAGGATTTCGGTAGTGCACGTGAAGCTGTAGTCACTCAGGTCGCTGTCAGAATTCCGACTGATGCAGACAAAAGTTTGGAAGCTGGCGCACTTTTAGAAACAGGCGGTGATTTGTCTCTCAATTCAGTTGCACAAAGTAGTAAGGCACCAATTACACGGGTGCGAGTAACAACGACTTCTATTCTACCTAATTATGCCAGTGCTGATTTGGCGAAAGTGCAAGAAGACTGTATTGGTGATGCTTCATCTGTAGGTTATATCAATGATGCCTTGGACGAGGGAGTTGCAGGTACAACTGGTAAAAGAACGGTAGCAGATTGTTTGGCGAGTTATGGTATTCCTGTCAATGTGCAAGTACAGGAAATTATTTTACGTCAATTTGAACCTGAAAACACTTCACCAGCATCGGCATGGTCACCATGATCATAAAAATTGGAGAATGATAATGAAAAAATTCAAAAATAGGTTAATTTCAAAGAATCATGCTCACCATGTTCAGTATGGTGTATCGTTTGTATGGGCGTTTACAGGAACGATGTTGGTTGCTTCATCCATTGCACAGGCCAGTGATTTGCAGATTTATGCAGTGCCGACCGCAGGAAAGAAAACCATTGTCATGATGCTGGATACTTCTGGGTCGATGAATCCAAGCCAAAACAGTTATGGAGAGGATCGAATTGCTAGCCTAAAAGCAGGTATGAATACTTTTCTTAATAGTAATAATCCTACATTAGACGAAGTGCGTGTTGGTCTAGGACATTACTCTGTAGGTGGAGATGGTAAATCAAGTCGTATTTTAGTAAAGGCAGAAAAACTTGGCCCAGTAGGGTCTGCTCAACGTACTGCTTTGAAAAATGCAGTGAATGGGTTGACTGCAACAGGTGGAACACCAACAGCCCATGCCTATGCTGAAGCCGCTGCATATTTGATGGGGACCTCTACACGAAGTGAAGCGGAAATACAAAAAGATTTATATAAAAAGATCACGACCCAGGTTTTGGATAAATATGAATGTCAAAATAGTTCAAGACCTTATTTGAATTCTGCAAATAATATTTGTTATCAATACAACACAGGTTTTTCTGGTAATTATGAATCTGCTTCAAATGGGAGTTACGAGTGTACACAATCCCCATATCTTTATTTAAGGAGTACAAATAGATGTTATAACCGAGCAAGTGGTGGTAGTTATATAACTGCTACGCGGCCTAAGGTATGTAATAGCAGCTCCTATCCATATTTAGATACAACAACCAATAGGTGTTATCAATACAAGAATTTTTCTGGTAATACCGAGAATGCAACAGCGGTCTATTTACCTGTAGATACTTATTATAAATGTTTGACTTGGCGGACAACAGATTTTACCAATGGTGTTCAATATTGTGGCACTGGTTCAACAAGTCAAAGAACAAGTACGAGTACTTCTTATTGGCAAAATCTAGGAAATACGCAGCCTTCTGACTTTGCTGGAGATGGAACAGAAACTGTTTCTGGTGTTTTATATTCATATACTTTAGAAATGCAACTTGGGCCAAATGCTGATAGTGGTTTTGATAAATCAATTGCTGATTCTAAAGATGGTTTGAAATATATTTCACCTCTACCTCCTGCAACTGATCGTGTTAGTTGTGATGGGCAAGGTGTTTACATTTTATCTGATGGTGAAGCTAACAACTCAAGTAACGCACGTGCTAAATCAATTATGTCAGCCGCTCTTGATGGTGCTAGTTTTACCTGTCCAAGTAGTGGAGGCCTCAATACGGGTGAGTCAGCGTCATGGAACTGTATGGGCGAGTTTGCAAAAAAACTATTTGATAAAGCTACAAACCCAGCAGGAGTTTCTATTCAAACAGCTTTTGTAGGTTTTGGGAGTGACTTTAATAGTTTAACAGCAACTCATGTTCAGCAAGCATGTAAATTGAGTTCACGTACTCAAAGTGATCGTACAGGTAATGATTCTTGTTCACCAGGACAAGGGACTCATGCTATAAATGCTCCAGGCTATGGAAATGGTGGGTTCTTTACAACTAAAACAGCGCAGGGTGTCACCGATAGTGTTATTGCGTTTATTAATAACTTGGGGGCGGCGCCTTTAGAACCATTGACTACAGGAGCCATTTCTGTCCCGCTTGATGACTTAAATCCATCAGGTTTGCAACCTTATGGTTACTTACGTGCTTTAGAACCTAATCCACAAAGTAATAAGGCAATTTGGACGGGAAACCTAAAAAAATATAAAGTGGTTTTAACAGGCGCAGATGCAGGTAAATTCGCCGCAGCGAACGGTACAACCTTGGTCTATGATAAATATGGTGCATTTAAGACCAATACCAAAGACCTATGGAATAGTGCGAGTGCCTATAAAAACACCAGTTATGATGATGGGGGCATTATTAATTTAGGGGGGGCTTATTCCAAAGTTCCAATGCCAATCAATGGGCAGAATCAGGATTTAACCAAGAATCCGAAAGAATATGCACTCACTGAAACGCCTAATGCTTTACGTACGCTATTTACGGATGTCGCTGCAACAGATGGCGCAACACTGACAGGTGCGGCAAATGGTGCAAGTCTGTTACGTATTCCAGAAAGTGGCGCGCCAACAACAGGTGTGGCTGCCTATGTTCTAGGTAAATTTAGTACGCAAACCATACTCAAAGATTTCCCATTACTGGTAAAACAAAAATTACTGAATTATTTGGGTTATGCCGTGCCATTAGATCAAACGGCAACCGCTTTGCCAACCTCACTAGTTACTCCAAATACCCCTAATCTGGCAATGGGAGGAAGTATTCACTCTTTCCCTATTCAATTAACCTATTCGGGAACATTGGATGCTACAGGTAAACTGACTAATATCCGTAGCCAATCTGTGTTGTATGGCACAATGGATGGTGGTTTGCATATTGTGGACAATGAAACGGGTGAGGAACAAATGGTCTTCGTTCCTGCTGAATTGCTCAACAATACCATTGCTTCCAAAGCTTTGGTTAAAGGGCAAGATGATGTGAATGCACCTGTACATGGTCTGGATGGGGCATGGGTTGCTGATCCTGCCTATAAAGCCCAAAAGTCGAGTGGGTCAGGTGACAGTTTGATGAAAGCACGTCAAATGAATGTCTATGGTGGCTTACGAATGAGTGGTGAAAGCTATTATGGTTTGGACGTATTAGATCCGAAAACGCCGAAGTTGTTATTTAGAGTGGGATCAGACCAAACAAATTTTAATCGTATGGGACAGTCATGGTCCAAACCAGTACTGACTAATATTCGTTATAACAACAAAATTACCCGTGTCATGATTGTGGGTGGAGGCTATGATCAATGTTATGAAAACCCACGTTTTGAGTTTGGTAAAGTATTGTCTACTGTGACCAATGCAAGTGGCGCGACAGTACCAAGTGACTTCCCTGATGCTTCTTGTGATAATCGCACTGAGGCAAAAGGAAATGCTGTTTATATTATTGATGCAAAAACGGGTGCGCGTTTATGGTGGGCGAGTAGCTCTACAGGTGCAAATACTTCGAATAGTAATATGAAACATAGTATTGTGAGTCGTATCAGTGCCATTGACCGTGATGGTGATGGCTTAACAGATCACCTCTATTTTGGTGATTTGGGTGGCCAAGTATTCCGTGCAGATCTGAATAATACAATCGGAACTTCAACTGCAAACTTTGGTAAGCGCGTGGTACGTTTGGCAAATTTAGCAACAACTGATACAGGGGCTGCTTTAACACTTGGAAAAAATCCACGTTTCTATGAAGCGCCAACGGTCACCATTCATCGTCAGGATGCATATACTTTTATGCTGGTAGGCGTGGCATCAGGAAATCGTAGTACGCCATTGGACGTTTATCCAACTGTTGGACGTGATGGGATGCTGCCAAGTAGTGCACTTACAGATCGTTTAGTGAACAATGTGTATGGCATTATTGACCGTGATTTTGCTAAAAATAATCTGATCACTGAAGAAAATAATGCTGATGGATCGGCTTTTGCTTTATCAACAAAAGACAAAACTTTATCCCATCTACAAAAAGATCCTCAAAAACTTACAGGTAATATTCCTGCGGTGTTTGTTGGGGCAACGGCAACCAAAGATGGATGGTATCGTTCATTATCAAGTAAGAGTGATGGCACAGAAACAACACCTGGATTCCGTGTTGCAGGGGGGATGAAAGCCTTTGAAGAGCCTCTTGCAATTGCAGGTAATTTAATCGTTCCCGTCTATGATCCTCAGGGTACAGGCATTACACCACAGAATCCATGCTTACCTCGTGTGGTGGGTGAGACAGATCGTCAGATATTTGGTATTCCATTTGGTGTGTATTTGAAGTCAGACAATACCCCTGATAGCAGTAGAGAGCAATATACAGGTTTCTTGACAAAAACAACCGATTGCCCACTAGGAGTTGCAGAATGTAATGCTACACCAATTGGTGGAGGGATTCGCGGTGTTGCTTTAGTTCCAAAAGGAGGAACAGGAAGTGGAAGTGTCTGTAAGAAAGGATTGTCTGCTGGTCCTGGTGAGTGGGATTGTATAGGACAGATTAACCCAACACGGTGGTATGAAAAATGGATCAAGTAAATAAAATATCCATATTATTTACCCAGCCTACTTGCAAAGCAAGTAAGCTGGGTAATCAACCCAAAGGCTTTACTCTATTTGAATTGATGTTTGTTTTGGTGATCATTGCAATCTTTACTGCGATAGCCATTCCTAGCTATCAGGAATATGCTAGACGAGCAGATGTTTCAACGGTGCAGCAAGAAATGCAGAAAATTGCAGAACAGTTGGAGCGACATAAATCAAAAAACTTTACTTATAGGGACTTTGATCCTAATTATATTTACGACGTACCAGCAGGAACCCCATTGAATTCAGTGACTTTGCCCAGAGGGGCAACAGGTTCAGCTATTAAATATACCATTACCATTCGGGATGCTGAAGATCCAACCAAACTTTTAACAGATGCATCTATTCCCCCAGTTATAAGAGCACGGGCCTGGGCGATGAAAGCAGAAGGAAGTGATACCAGAAATTATGACTTATTAATGACAAGTACTGGATTACGCTGTAAAAATAAAACCAAATCGCTCGTAACTTATACAGGTTGTGGTTCAGTTTCAGCAGGTAGGGAGGAATGGTAAATATGTATAAGCAAGGTTTTACACTGATTGAGCTGATGATTGTGGTTGCGATTATTGGCATTTTAGCAGCAATTGCTTATCCTTCATATGTCGCTTATAAAGTTAGAACAGATCGTGCAGACGCTCAGGCTGAAATGATCGGGATCGCACGTACTTTGGCAAACTTTCGTATGGCAAATAATAATTATGCAGGAAGAACAGCACTGAATGTCTATGGGGCAACAACCATACCTAGAACACAGCCTTTATATGATATTACCTTGACAGATGCAGATGGAACTGCACTTACAGTAGCTACTGCGGAAGTGCGGACATGGTTGTTGATTGCTAAGCCCAAAACTGGAACTGCACAAGCAAATAATGGATGGATTTGTCTAAACGACCAAGGACAAAGATCATGGGCAAAAGGTGTAAACTCATGCAGTTTATCCGCAACATCCAACTGGGACGGTCGCTAATTTATAAGTGTTGAATTCAAAAGGTTCTATCAAAATGAGAAAGGCGAGTATTTATAAATATTCGCCTTTCTCATTTTAATGGGATTCTTGCAAGTTTTGGCTTAAACTATATTATTGATGACATTCGTAAAGCAAATTTAAGTGCTCCTGTTCGAAAGCAAAAGTTTGAAAGCAATTACACCTGATTATCTAACAGATGCCAGTAAATTGTCATTAAAAAGTAAACATGTATTCTTTTCTGAATTGGTTTGATACTTTCTGCACCCATTGCTCTATTTTATCAGCTGTCATGACTTGAAAATCTCGCCAATAATATTTCATCTGCTTCCATACCATCTCGATTCGATTTAACTCAGGGCTATGAGCTGGAATAAAATACAGGTTCGTCGAAAAGTTAGTTTTAAGTAGCTCTCTGTAATGAATAAGAATTACTCTTTCGAACAGTGCTTCTGTCCTGATGAGCGTAATTCACTGGATAGGAGCATGCTTCGATTGAATCAAGCTTCAGGTTTTACCCTGATAGAGTTGATGATCAGGGTTGCAATCGTTGCGATTATCGCGGCGATTGCGATCCCAAGTTATGACACTTATATCCGCCGTGCAGACTTATCCACGGCACAACAGGAAATGCAAAAAATTTCTGCCCTGTTAGAGCAGCACCGTGCACGTAACTTTAGCTATGATGGCTTTGTGCTAAAAGGCACATCGACCACAAGGGGTCTTATTTTGATGTTCCGAATGCGACCAATACGACTTATTGCTGCCATTGAACAAATTAACGAGCGATCAGAAATTTACATTGACCCTCACTATAAACTCACAAAATTGGTCACTAAAAGCTGTACGCGAAAGCCCCCGAAATTATTCTGCATTATTAACAAGTATAGGCTTTAAATGCAAAACCAAGACAGCAGCCAGTATTACGGCCAATGATTGTGGCAGCAATTCGGAAGACTGGTAAATGCAAATACCATAAAGATTAAATTCAAGGTTGTGGATAAGTCTAAAATTAATCTTTCTTTCAGAGCAAATATAACGTAAAATACCGCCCTCTATGAAAGGGGTTTGAAGTGTTGCCGATGGTCGGCGCAGGGATAATCCGTAAAAATTATAAGGTTGTTCTCATGGTTGTTATTCGTTTAGCGCGCGGTGGTGCAAAAAAACGCCCATTCTATCAAATCGTTGTGACTGATAGCCGTAACGCACGTGACGGTCGTTTCATCGAACGTATTGGTTTCTTTAACCCAACTGCACAAGGTAAAGCTGAAAAAGTTCGTTTAGATGCTGACCGTTTTGCACACTGGATTTCTCAAGGTGCTCAACCTTCAGAACGTGTTGCTTCTTTAGCTGCTCAAGCTAAAAAAGCTGCAACTACTGCATAATTGTAGTAGGTAGCCCATGACATCAACACAGAATGTGCCAGAAGATCGTATTCAGATTGGACAGTTACGTTCAGCTTATGGATTGAATGGGTGGCTCTGGGTTTACTCCAATACTGAACCTATGAGCAATATGTTTGACTACCTTCCTTGGTATATTGAGACCAAGGCAGGTTGGCAAACCATAGATGTAAAACGTTGGAAACCACATGGCAAAGGCTTGGTTGTTGCATTAAAAGGCGTGAATGATCGCACAGGTGCAGAAAACTTAGTTGGTGCAAATATCTGGATTGCCAAATCACAGCTTCCTAAAGCAGATGTAGACGAGTACTACTGGTCTGATCTTAAAGGTCTAACAGTCTTAGGTCTTGATGATGAAGAACAAGAAGTGAATCTCGGTCAAATCTACGAACTGTTTGAAACCGGTGCTAATGATGTCATGGTTGTGAAAGCGACACCTGATAGCATTGATGCTGAAGAGCGAATGATTCCTTGGCATAAAGATGTGGTACAACGCGTTGATCTTGAAGCTGGTCGTATTTACGTCAATTGGGGCGTAGACTACTAATCCTTTTTGGAATAGTAGCGCAGCAGGAATAGAGGAGTCTGCGATGTTTTTTGCAGTCATCACATTATTTCCTGAAATGTTTGAAGCAATTACGGCATATGGCATTAGCGGAAGAGCAACAAAAAAAGATATTGTGCAAGTCACTTGCATAAATCCAAGAGATTTTGCAGAGGGCAACTACAAACGAGTGGATGAGCGTCCTTTCGGTGGTGGTCCTGGTATGGTCATGATGGCTGAGCCTTTGGCAAAAGCAATTACCCATGCTAAACAACTTGCAATACAAGCAGGCTGTGTTCAAGCGCCAGTGGTGTATATGTCACCGCAAGGCAAAACCTTAAATGAACAGGCAGTACAACAATTCGTTGATTATGACGGTTTGATTGTATTGTGTGGGCGTTATGAAGGGGTTGATGAGCGTTTAATCCAGCATTATGTTGATCAAGAATGGTCAATTGGGGATTACGTTTTATCGGGTGGTGAACTGCCAGCGATGGTGTTGCTTGATAGTATTATTCGTCGATTGCCAAATGTCATGTCTGACGAGCAATCTGCGATCCAAGATTCTTTTGTGGATGGTTTACTGGATTGTCCACAATATACCAAGCCAGACCATTTCGAAGGGTTGGATGTGCCTGAGGTACTTAAATCAGGACATCATGCCAATATTGCGAAATGGCGTTTTTTACAGCGTTATCAACGAACTTTAGATCGTCGACCAGAGTTGGTGGAAAAAGTTGAGTTGACTAAACAGCAAAAAAAATGGCTAATGAGCAAAGATTAGGAAAGCGACGCTTTGCCTGAGCGCAAGGCAAAAGCTATGCTTTTGCAGGGGGATAAACAAATATAAATGTTGTTTTCCCTCATACCAAACGAGAAGCTTTGCTTCGAGTTACTACTTAAACTGAGTTTAAGTTGAAAATAGGCTCTTTAGGGTAATTTTGCTTTAAAGGGAAAGTTAAACGAGCGATATGCGTTTTAGCCTCTATCCTCAGCGGTGTAAGAGACCTCTTCTCTCCCGCACATATTGGAGATTCCACAATGAGTGGTAAACATCCTTTAGTTCAAGCTGTTGAAAATGCACAGTTAAAAACTGATATCCCTGCTTTTGCTCCTGGTGACACTGTTATCGTTCAAGTAAAAGTAAAAGAGGGTGACCGTGAGCGTCTTCAAGCATTTGAAGGTGTTGTAATCGCGAAGAAAAATCGTGGTTTGAACTCTGCTTTCACAGTTCGTAAAATTTCTAGCGGTGTTGGTGTTGAGCGTGTTTTCCAAACTCACTCTCCAATCGTTGCTAAAATCGAAGTGAAACGTCGTGGTGACGTTCGTCGTGCTAAACTTTACTACCTACGCGAGTTGTCTGGTAAAGCTGCACGTATTCGTGAAAAGTTACCAGCTCGTAAACAAGGTTAATTTTAACTTTGTTGTAAAGCAAAAAATGCGCCTTTGGCGCATTTTTTTATGTCTGCTCTATAGTCCTTGTAATTTTAGTCGATTGGCATGTTGACGATAAATATCAATTGGATCAGGTGCAAACAGTGATTTCAAACCTAAAACCTGATTCACTTCATCTGCATGATTCCAAGGGAGATTATCTCTAATTGTACGTCCAAACTTAGCGCTACAACGGCTTACCATACCATCATTATCTCCTTTAATATCGACAATTAGGCTCGTACCTGCAAATAGGGGATCAAGAGGGTCAAGAATGTTTGTGACGGCTTGAGTCCCTGAGAATGAATACATATATATTCCTTTCTCTTGATAATTACCTTCGCCACATGTTGTAGTTGGTACGCCCATTGGGAATCGTGTATTGAATTTGGTTGAACCTTCTACTGAAATACTACGTCCAGCGGCTAAAGCATCGTGAGGATAGCTTTTTGGATTAAGTCCTTGTGACCATGTAATCGCTCCTGAGAAAAAGTTCACGACGGCAGAGCCAGCTGTACCTAAGATAGTACCATCTACATTCATAATCAAACTGGCAACGGGTGAGCCTTTATGGGTTCCGCTTACACTGGTTAATGAGGCAACTTTATTTGGCATAATGCCAGCCACGTAACGGATCGTTGGACCACCTTGGCTATGACCAATTAAATTAACTTTAGGTTGTCCAGTAATTGCAATAATTTCTTCAACTTGTTGCGCGAGTTGTTCACCACGAATTTCATTTGAGTTAAAAGGTGAAAGTCTTGTCGCCCAGACATTTGCACCATTACGAGCAAGGTCAGGTAGGATTTGATGCCAGTAATCAACTCCTAGAGGATCACTTCCTACACGTGAAAAACCTGCGACACCATGTACAAAGACCATCGGATATTTGGTTTTTGCATAAGTAGAGGAGGCCGTACCTGTAACTTGTGTTGCGTTTGATGCGTAGCTTGTTGATACGCTCATTGCTATCATAGATAGTGCAAGACAGCGGATTAGTTTTTGCATGATATTTCTCTCGATTTTTGTTTTCATCAGGGTCTTGATGTTCTTGCGAACTGACATTGCATCCTTGCTAAATCGCATTATTTCAATGTCTTGTATTACGTGTTCCTAGTTGCTAAAAGGTAAGGTTCCTCCTTGGTCATGAACCGTTTCAAATGTTTGTAGACGTTGCTGTTCCTGTGGAGACTGGAACTGTTGTTGTTTGAGCTGTTGAATGGCTTGATCCTTGGCTGAAGTGCTCATATTGCTATCTACAATGGTTTTACGCTCATCAAGATAGGATTGTACGCGTTGCTTCCAGTCAGAACGTTGTTGATCAAGCTGCTCTAAACGTTGGGTGGCTGCCTCTCCAACCAGATTGACCCGCATATCCCGAAGTTCCTGCGCTGAACCATTTCTGGCCTTGATTTGTGCAGTTAATGAATGTAAATCATCGAGCTTAGATAAATCTCTGAGGTTATCTTGCCAATCTTGAGGAAGCTGCTCAAAACGTTGTTGTAGTTGTTTTGCTTTCGCTGATGCATCTAATCCGTTATTTTCTAGAATTTTCATGCGATCAAGGGTGTATTGTTGATAGATATCCTCTGATCCAAACAGTCCCTCAATTTCGGTATTTGAAAAAAAACGCTGCTTTAAATCATGCATCGAATTAAAAATAGTTTGAAAATATTGATAGCTTTCCTGAGCAGGCTGTTGCACCTGTAACTTACTCAGCTCTTTGCGATAATCTACATAGCGTGACCACAAGGCTAAAATCTGCTGTTGTTGTGAAGCTTGAAATGTTTTAGCGATATAAAGCTGAAAGTTATGCCGAATTTCATCAATATTTCGCTCGCCGTATTGAGAAATAAAATACTCAAAACAATTCCGCGTGCGTTCATTCACAATTAAATGCTGAGCGCTATTGAATTGTAATTTGCAGTCAATCTCAGTATCCATTTGGCTGGTGCTATTAAAAGAAGTATCGAGTTGATTGATATTCTTTGGACTCTTATGCAGCTGTGATGGATTACTGTTGTTGCTATATTCATCAGTTGAATCAAGTGATTGCTGAGACTGATTTGGATATAACCAATACAATACACTCAGCGTGACTGCTGAAATGATCAATAAGCTACATAATAATGCTATTTTTTTTCCATTTTTATTCATTAAGCATAATCCATTTGCTTTTAATTTCGGAAACGAATATGAATTTATCATAAATGTTGTTTTTTTGAGCGTTTAATTTTTAAAAATCCGATGAATAGTTTTGATAAAATACCGTTTTATACTTTGACTTTTCATTTATGAAAAAAAGTTCTTATCGCCATCTGAGTGGTGTTTTTTTGCTTAATAAGCCCTTGGGTTTAAGTTCCAATTCCGCACTTCAAAAAGTACGTCGACTTTTTAATGCACAGAAAGCAGGACATACAGGTGCTTTAGATCCGCTTGCAACAGGTTTATTGCCGATTTGCTTAGGGGAGGCAACCAAGTTTTCGCATTATTTATTGGATTCTACCAAGCGTTATCAAACAACAGTAAAACTTGGACAAACAACTGCTACGGGTGATGTTGAAGGGGAAATTCTTCAACAAAGAGATGTGCCCGCATTAACTGAAGCTAATATTGAACAGGTTCTAGAACAGTTTCGTGGTGATATCAAGCAAGTGCCACCGATGTATTCGGCACTGAAACGAGAAGGTCGCCCTTTGTATGAGTTAGCGCGCCAAGGAATTGAAATTGAGCGTGAAGCGCGCCCAGTCACTATTTATGAACTCAAGCTTTTAAGTTTTACAGAAGACAGTTTGACCTTAGATGTGACGTGTTCTAAAGGAACTTACATCCGAGTGTTAGGTGAAGATATTGGTGAAGCTTTGGGCTGCGGTGGACATTTAACAAAATTACATCGTACTCAAACAGGTCATTTTGAGATTAATCCAAGTTATACCATCGAATATTTAGAAGGGCTTACTCAGGAACAGCGGGATGCATTATTGTTGCCTGTTTATGCACCTGTTGAGCATTTTCCACGGGTTCAATTACCCGAAGGGCGTGAAAAATATTTTGGTAATGGTCAAGAAAGTAATATTGAGCACGAAGCTGCTGCTGAAGTATTGGTATTCGATGGTGAGCGTTGTTTAGGCTTAGCTGAAATTACAGATAAAAAGCGTCTTGTGCCAAAACGTTTGTTGAATTTATAGAGTTAGTGTTGATGGAATGGGAGCTGATTCTGAGTCTAGTGTTCTTTGCATTTTGTGCGGGAACCATTGATGCGGCAGTTGGTGGTGGTGGGTTAATTCAGATTCCAGCATTAATGGGTGCATTACCACAAACGGCTCCTGCAACATTATTTGGAACAAATAAACTTGCCTCTATTTTTGGAACGGGTTCAGCAGCTTTTTCATTTGTACGTCGAGTAAAGTTGCAGTGGTCATTATTATGGGTGATCGCAATTTTTGCTTTTGTCAGTGCGTATGTAGGTGCAGCCTGCGTTTCATTGGTGCCTACTCATATATTAAGACCGATTGTCTTAGTCATGCTGATTGTGATTGCGATTTATACCTTTATGAAAAAGCAATTTGGGCAAGTACATGTTGATCAACACATCACACCAAAATTATTATTTTTTGCCGCATTAGGTAGTTTAGCGATTGGTTTCTATGATGGAATCTTTGGTCCAGGTACAGGTAGCTTCTTTATCTTCTTTTTTATTCGCTTTCTTCAAGTCGATTTTTTACATGCTTCTGCATTATCCAAGATTGGCAATTTTATGACTAATCTGGCGGCACTGAGCTTCTTTATTCCCGCAGGGCATATCTTCTTTCAGCTTGGTTTTATGATGGCGGCTGCCAATATTGCAGGTTCATTATTGGGTGTACGTTTGGCTTTGAAATACGGTAGTGGTTTTATTCGTATTTTATTTTTGATTTTGGTCAGTATTTTAATTTGTCGGTTGGCTTATCAAATCTTTGTTGCAGTTTAATCTATAAAAATAAATTTTCCATACAAAAACCTACGCAAACATCGCTGTTTAAAAAAGTATCATTTTTTAATATGAAAGCTCAGCCAAACAGATCAACTAGATAAGAATTGAAGTAAGTGTTGATTATGCTAGCCATCGCAGAGGTAAAGAATGAATATATTTGAGGCACTCAGAGAAAGCCACGAACAACAACGTAACTTAGCTGAACGATTAATTCAGACCAGCGGACATACTCAAGAAAGGGAAGATTTATTTAAACAGCTTAAGAATGAACTCTATGCGCATTCAGTTGCCGAAGACCGTTATTTATATATTCCTCTAATGTTTGATGATGTGGGTTTAGACATTACCCGCCATGCTTTATCTGAGCATCATGAAATGGATGAACTGCTTGAAAAATTAGAAGAAACTGATATGAGTAATCCGAGTTGGTTAGCGACAGCAAAACAATTAAGTGAAAAAGTCCATCATCATTTAAAGGAAGAGGAACATAAATTTTTCCAACAGGCTGGAAAAATATTAGAGGATGATGAAAAGGAAAAACTAGGTAAAAAATATCTTACTGAATATCAGAAATATAAAAATGCAGATCGCTCATTTTCGTTATAACGAAAATGAGCAGAAAGGAGTGCTCTTACTGTGTTCGAGATTTTTCAGCACGTAAGGTCACGCCAATCGATGCAATCATGATACATGCAAGTGCGATCCACTGGATGAAGCTAATTTGTTCATGCAGTAACACGAGTCCTGCTAAAGCAGCAAGCGCAGGTGCAAGGCTTGAAAGCGTACCATAGCTGAGTTTACTTAAACGTTTTAGTGCCATGAGATCGAGTGCATAGGGAATGGCGGTGGCTAATACTGCAATCACTAGGGCTTTGCCCCAATATTGCGTATCGATTAAGGCAGGCGTGTTGTTCCAAAGTCCGAATGGTAATAAGGTCAGTGCAGACAAACCAATCGCAATAGTAAGCGCATGCATCCCAATATTTTGTTGTACCACGCGATGCCCAAAATAAATATACAAGGCCCAAAAGAGTCCAGCACCTAAAGCGCAAGCAGCTCCAAAATAGGAGAAATTTTCCGAGTTCGCATCGTGCCAAGGAACCATTAATGCGATTCCTAAGATAGCAAAAACCACCCAAATATAATCACTGCGCTGTTTGATTGATAGTAGTGCCAATCCTAAAGGACCGATGAATTCTAGACCTACAGCAATCCCTTGAGGTAGTTTGCCTAAAGAGCTATAAAACAAGATATTCATACAGCCCAAAGAAGCGCTATATAGCAGTAAATCTCGCCATTTTAGGTATTTCAGTTTAGCGATCACTTTCCATGAGCGGAACATGATGGTAACTAGAATAGTCGCAAAACACAGGCGTAATATTGTGACTGTAAGCGGATCAAGTGTTGCAATCAGTTGTTTAGCAAATGAAGCACTGATTTGATAAGACACCATGGAAAGAACCATGTACAGCACCGCGACCAACTGGATATTTTTCATGGAAGATCTACAAAAGCAAAGTAAAAAATACCTACAAGATAGGTGGTTTGATTATAAGTTGAAGACGGTACATCGTGATGGAACGCTTTCATTTTATTTATTCACTTTTTGCTGTCGAGCATGTTGAGTGGTAAATGTACAACCGATCGATGCAGCTATAATCGTTGCTAAAGCCAGCCATTGATTCCAAAGCAAAGTTTCACCCAAAAAGATGAAGCCTGAGAGTGCTGCGACAGCGGGTTCTAAGCTCATCAAAGTACCAAAGCTGAGTGGGGTTAAACTGCGTAATGCAATCATTTCTAGCGTAAAAGGTAAGGCACTGGCTAAAATCGCAAGCCCAATAAAATAGTATAAATTGGGCAGTTCAAACACTCGATCGATGGCACCAGCAGCGAGTGCGAAGGGCAATAAACACAGCATACCAATACTCATGCCTAAACAAACGGTATGATTACCTGAAATACCTGATGGTTTTTGACCTGCGATAATGTATAGCGCCCAACATGCACCCGCAGCCACAGCGAAAAATACACCGACTAAATCTAAATGTTGTTGTGCTTGTCGTAGAGGAAATAGCAATACCAAACCCAGAATGGCGCAACCCACCCAAATAAAATCATAGCGCTGTCGTGCATGAAATAGTGCAACACTTAAAGGGCCGATAAACTCAAAGGCAACCGCTAAGCCCAAAGGTAAACGCTCTAGTGATAAATAAAACAAGGCATTCATTCCAGCAAGTGCAAAACCATAGCTGAGAATGGCTTTCCAACGAACAGCTTTAAAATTGATGGTCCAAATTTTAAAAATAATTGCCAAAATGATCGCACCAAAACATAGGCGGATTGCGGATACGGTCAATACTGGAAAACTTTGAAATAAAATTTTGGCTAAAGAACCGCTTCCTTGTACACACAACATGGCAATCATTAATAACAATAAGGCATGAAGTGGGGTTTTTAACATTAGAGAAGCAACTTATTATTTGAACAATTGGTGTATTATTCACATAATAATTCAAATGCGAATAAAAAAGCCACAGCAAGTGCCGTGGCTTTTGAGTGAATTGTCTAAATTAGAACAATACACGTACTCGGATTGTACCTTCTACATTATGTAGAGTATCCAAAGCTTCTTGAGATGCAGAAGCATCAACATCCATTACCAAGTAACCGATATCACCTTTAGTCATTAAAGATTGACCAGAGATGTTGATTCCTTGTTCAGCGAACAATGTATTGATCTTAGACAATACACCAGGAACGTTTTTGTGGATGTGAAGTAAACGATGTTGACCATCAGAAAGTGGTAATGCGATTTCTGGGAAGTTCACCGCAGAAAGTGTCATACCTTTATCTGAATACGCAACGAATTTTTCAGCAACTTCTAAACCGATGTTTGCTTGCGCTTCCATCGTAGAACCACCCACGTGTGGTGTTAAAATCACGTTGTCTAAGCCACGAAGTGGAGACTGGAATTCTTCACCATTTGCTTTTGGCTCTTTCGGGAATACGTCGACCGCTGCACCAGCAATGTGACCAGATTTAATCGCATCTGCCAAATCTTCAATGATGACACATGTACCACGTGCAGCATTAATGAAGATCGAACCTTCTTTCATTTTTGCGAACTGTTCTTTTTTGAAGAAGTTACGTGTAGAAGGAACATCTGGAACGTGTAAAGAAACTACATCAGCAGTTTCTAAAAGCTCATCCAATGAACCCACTTGGCGTGCATTACCTAACGGTAATTTAGTTACCGCATCATAATAGCAAACTTTCATACCTAAGCTTTCAGCTAAAACTGAAAGTTGTGAACCAATTGAACCGTAGCCAATAATACCTAGAGTCTTGCCACGCGTTTCAAAAGAACCAACCGCAGATTTGTTCCAACCGCCTGCATGTGTATCTTTTGATTTTTCAGGTACACGACGAAGTAATAAAATTGCTTCAGCAAGAACCAATTCTGCAACCGAACGTGTATTTGAATATGGTGCGTTGAAAACAGGGATACCACGAGACATCGCTGCTTTTAAATCGACTTGGTTGGTACCGATACAGAAACAACCTACCGCAATCAATTTATTCGCTGCTTCAAAGATTTCTTCAGTCAATTGAGTACGCGAACGAATACCAACAAAATGAGCATCTTTGATCGCTTCTTTTAAAGCTTCACCTTCAAGTGCAGTTTTGTGGTAGTCGATGTTGGTATAACCCGCAGCGTTTAATGTATCGATGGCATTTTGGTGCACACCTTCTAACAAAAGGAAACGGATTTTGTCTTTAGGTAGTGATAGATGTTGGCTCATTACGGCTCCGCTACAAAGGCCAAAATTTAGTTGCAGTATCATAGCATAGAGCTTTGAGATATAGATATTTCGTTTAAAATTAGCTCAGCATAAATGTTGAGAATTTTTTCAGTTTCGAATGAATTTTAGGGTTTATACACATTTTGTTATGACACTATTGCCATCCTGTGCTTTATCCCTCGCTTGCTTACATGTAAAATAAAGAAATACGATAATCAAACTGATCAATTGAAAGTTTGATGCTTTCGCTAGCGTTTCTATATTTTGGATGTTTCCAGACCTTTGTTTGTAAGGTTTTGAAAGATATTATGTTGTCATCCAAAAGCCCTATATTTACTTCTTGCTAGGCCTGTAAACGATGAATGCTTTAGTCGCTTTGACACCTGAATTATTGACTCAATTGACGGCAATTGTAGGTGAAAACCGTATTAAAACCGATGCTGACAGTTTAGAAAATTGGGGGCGAGATCATACTAAACATTTTGATCCGAACCCATCAGTCATCGTTTTTCCATCAAGCACTGAACAAGTTCAGTCGATTGTAAAACTTGCCAATCAATTCAATGTTGCGATTACGCCATCGGGTGGACGTACAGGTTTATCTGCTGGTGCGGTAGCGAACAATGGCGAAATCGTGATTAGTTTTGACAAGATGAATCAAATCTTAGAATTTTTGCCAGCAGATCGTATGGTTCGCGTTCAAGCGGGTGTTGTGACTGAACAACTGCAAAATTATGCTGAACAACAAGGCATGTATTACCCAGTTGATTTTGCATCTACAGGTTCTAGTCAAATTGGTGGAAATATCGGAACCAATGCAGGCGGTATTAAAGTCATCAAATACGGTATGACACGTAACTGGGTGCTTGGCTTAACGGTTGTGACGGGTAAAGGCGATATTTTACGTTTAAACAAAGGCATGATTAAGAATGCGACGGGTTATGCGTTGCAGCATTTGTTTATCGGTGGTGAAGGCACATTAGGTTTAGTGACTGAGGCTGAGATTAAACTTGAGCGTCAACCACAAAATCTACAAGTCATGGTATTGGGTACGCCCGACTTTGAAGCGGTAATGCCTGTATTACATGCTTTCCAAAAAGAAATCGACTTAACTGCATTCGAGTTCTTTGGTGAAGTGGCAATGCAAAAAGTATTGGATCGTGGTCATGTACAACGTCCATTTGAAACAACTTGCCCATTTTATGTATTACTCGAATTTGAAGCGCCGTATGAGCCGATCATGGACAAAGCAATGCAGATTTTTGAGCATTGTATGGAACAAGGTTGGGTGATTGATGGCGTAATGAGCCAAAGCTTAGAACAAGCTCAAAGCTTATGGCGTTTACGTGAAGATATTTCAGAGTCAATTGCACCGTATATTCCTTATAAGAATGACATTTCAGTGTTGATTACGCATGTACCAGCGTTTATCTCAGAAATTGATGCGATCGTTTCACAAAACTATCCAGACTTTGAAATCTGCTGGTTCGGTCATATTGGTGACGGTAACTTGCACTTAAATATTTTAAAACCTGAAAACTTAACTAAAGATGAGTTTTTTGCGAAGTGTCAGGTGGTGAATAAATATGTGTTTGAGACGGTGAAAAAATATGATGGTTCGATCTCTGCCGAGCATGGTGTAGGGATGACTAAGAAACCATATTTAGAATATTCACGTTCGCCTGAAGAAATTGAATATATGAAAGCATTGAAGTTGGCGTTTGACCCGAATGGGATTATGAACCCAGGGAAATTATTTGATCTTTAATGCTTGATTAAATAAAAGAATTTCTGTTAAAAGCGTATCGAAAGATGCGCTTTTTTTATAAAACCAATATGAAAATTCAAGCTTATATTTATCTAGAGAGTGATCAAGTATATGGAGACTATATTGATCATTTTTATAATGAACATAATATAAAGTGTATGCGTATTATGTTGAGAGTAAAAATTGGAAATTTATTTTACTCCGGTTCATTTATATTCAAAGACTTCTCTTCATGGATATTAGGAGAGCTTATTCATTGTGAGATAAATTTTCTTTGTTATGAGGGAGAATTAAATTTCTTTAAGAATTACGAGCTCCATAACTTAAAAAATGAACGGATAGGACTTATCTATTTTACTGATGTGTTATAGGTTAACTTAGCTAGTAAATTAAAAATACTATTTTTTATTGGACAAACTAAGGGTAGAGAATCAAATTGACAGGTTACAAATAATAAAATTCTTGTTTAATCGAATCTTAGAGAGAAATATGAACATTCACCAAGAAATCGAAAAACTATTCGAACAACGCCAAGATATTCCACTATTTTATATTGAAAGTGGGAGTCGTCTATGGGGTATGGCTAGCCCTGACAGTGACTATGATGTGCGTGGTTTTCATTTACCCAGTAAAGACCAATATTTTGATTATAAAAAGTATCGTGATTTGATTGAAATCATGGACGGTGATTTTGATTTCGTTTCTTATGATCTCGACAAAATGTTTGGCTTATTGGCAAAAAGTAACCCAACGGTATTGGAATGGGTCAGAGCACATATCGTTTATTTTAATGCTTTTCCAGAATGGAAAACCTTTCGCGATGGATTACTTGAGCGAATCGATTATAATGCGCTATATCATCATTATTTATCACTGGCAAAAGGTGGCATAAAAGTGATGCAAACTGCGGATAATTTTACTTATAAGAAAGTATTTTATTCAATTCGTGGTTTGATGTCGGCAGAGTTAGCAACCCAAGAAGTCATGCCTGAATTATTGATTACCGATTTATTTGCGCAAGTCTCTGAGCATGATCCATTACGTCATTGGGCAGAGGATTATTTAGAAATTAAAAAACAGCAGAAAGAGAAAGCTCAACTTCCTGAAGTGGAACAAGCCGCGATTCTGAATTTATTGGAAACCAAGATTGAACAATTGGCTACTAAAGAGATGCAAAAAGCTGATCGTCGAGAGGGCTTAGAGCGTTATTTAACGGAGTATAGTCGGCATTTGAAGCAGTATTATTATTAATAAAATGATTCGCTTATTTATTATCTAAGTTCGACTTAAATATTCAGTGAACGCATTTCTGAAGATTATATTTAATGTCGAACTTAGGTTAATGGTTTTATCTATTAAATCCCACTGTTTAGAATACGGATTTTCACATCAGCAACATGGTCTTTGGTTGCTTCAAAATGCTGCTGCATATGCGCAGTTTGCATATGTGCTTCGAGATGAGCAGTACTTTGCCATTTTTCTAACATCACAATGCTATTTTCATCTTGCGTCTGCATAGTAATCGCTGGCAGGTGATCAATCAATGGCGCATAGCCATGACAACCATCCTCTGCCAGTACAGTTGGAATGATTTTTTGGAAAGCATCTAAAACTGCTTGGCGATGTTCTGCACCTGCATGTGTCTGAATTTCTGCAATAATCGTCAACATAGGATTTCTCTCTTAATGGGCCGTCGTAAAAAGCTGATCTAAATGGGCTTTGTACGCTTCGATGTAGCTTGGTACATCGGGCATTTTGATTACATCATTCACGATAAATGTAGGTAATGATTCCATGCCCAAGAATTGATTGGCTTTATGGAAAGCTAAATACACGCCATCTACACCCACGCCGTGAAAGAATTGATCTGGATCAGTGAACGCTTCAATTGGTGCATTCCATGTCAACGACAACATGTATTTTTTATCTTGGAGCAAGCCACCTGAACCATATTTTTTCGATGCATCAGAACGGCTACGTCCATCACTGGCATAGAGTGAACCATGACCAATCGTAAAAATATCATCAATATATTTTTTCATGGTCCATGGCGCGCCCATCCACCAGCCTGGCATCTGATAGATCACTACATCTGCCCATAAATATTTTTCAATTTCGGCTTGGATGTCATAGTCACTGTCGGTACGTGTCACTTGTACTGTATGACCTAAAGCTTTTAGATGTGATTCGGAAAAGTCAGTCAGGGTGTCATTCAATTCACCATTCGAGTGAGCAAATTGTTTAGCACCATTAATAATTAAAATATTGCTCATAAAATTAAACTCAAAAATAGATTTCTAAAACTTGGATATATTTTAGAGAATCTATTCATGAGTAAAAATGTATAAATAAGCAAAATACTATTGACTAAAAATCAATAATTATGGGTTCTGTTTTCGTGTTTTATAAGCTTTACGGATCAACCAAATTGCAATAATCACTATATAAAACGCCCAAAATTGGATCAACCAGATGAGCATTTCTTTAAAATAGGATAGTCCAATTTTGAATGCTTCGGCTATTCGGGTGAGTAATGGATCGCTGTCTAGTGATGCAATACGATGAATATTGAGGTCATGACTCTTACGCACTTTTGGCTGTTGGAAAAATTCTAAACGAATGGTGCTATACGCTAGGCGATCTTTCACTTCTAAATCAGTGAGCTGTTGTAATTGATTATTTACTGCATTAGATGCGCTATTACTTTGGTTCGCTGTATTGAGTTTCTCTTCTAACAGTTTTAATTCATAACGTTTTGCTTCGTAGCTTTGTGTATTAAAGTTCAACATTAAAGGCAGTAAATGATTTAGAAATGTTGTCACCTGATCATTTGGAATACGTACCATCAGTTGTACTGTCGGCGTGATTTTTTCATAAATATCCACGGTTCCATCGATACGATCATGTTGAGAACGGTCACTCACTTGATAGTCAATTTGCTTATTCTCAATATAGCCATTGTATTGTAATAACTGTTGCTCAAGTGTAGATGTGGTTTTTAATACATCGTTCACTTCAAATTTTAATTCAGCACTTTTAATTAATTGCCGATTTTGTTCGAGAGCACTTTGTTGTGTGCTTACCAGCTGTTCGGGGTTTTTTGCTGCATTTGCTCGAATTGTTTCACTATTGGGCGCCGCACTTTCTGTCGCTACAGATGCATCGCTTGCAGCACCTTCTTCTTTTTTCGAACAGCCGACAATCGTACTACTGAGGACTAAAATAATTGCTAATTTTTTTGCTAAATCTGACATTGGTGATGGCTAATCCGCGGTGATGTTTATGTTATAAAATTTGTTTTTTTATTGACTTGTGATGATGTTCAAATGATTGATCAATACAACAAATCTCTCATAAGTCACATACATTTTGTTGCTTTGAAATCCAGTTTTGCATAGTAGCATAAATGCATGTGGTAAATAGGAAAGGTACAAAATGTATAAAATTTGGATGGTTTTAGGGTGTAGCTTATTTTTAGCCGCATGTAATCAGCCGATTGCACAGTCACAGCAACAAGCAGCGGTACAAAAAAGTACAGCAATACATGCGGTTTTACTCGATCAACCAAATTTATTTCATGATGAAACTAATCTCAAAATTGATCAGCAATTTAATCGTGCTGAAAATCCTACAGATGCTGAGATTACCGTAGAGCAAACGCAGTTAGATGATTCTGTTGCAGCTATTCGTACCGAATATGAGTTAAAGCGTGATCAACAAGTCTGGAAGATTGTAAATAAAAAACAAAGCTATCAGTGTGTGAGAGGGGACAATACCAATAAATTCCAGTTTGAATTGTGCTCTTAAACCTGAGCTGTAATTTGGTATTGGATAAAATACAGACAAAAATGTGGATAACTTTTTGGTTATTCACATATCCACACAATTCATTTTATTGCTTAAATTGCAGGCATTTTTAAAAAGTGCTAAAGTTGCTCTTGTAAATTTTTACGATAGGTAAAATATTTACGAATCTCACGCAATTTATACACCTTGTGAATATGGTGTTTCCACATTTATTACATGCGCTCTCACTGCATGAAAATCAAAATTTAATTTAAATCAGAACCATAAAATGACGTGGTGCGGAATCTATTTTCTTTTTTTCAAGGAAATGGATGCACGCGAATTGGTTATTTTTGTGAATAGAACATGATGACGAATAATCAAAGCATGACGTTAAACCGTATAACGCTCATGTTTCCATTAGCTTTAGTGCTATTCGAATTTTCAGTATATATCGGTAATGACTTAATCCAGCCAGCGATGTTGGCGATTACGGAACAATTCGGTGTTAGTGCAACATGGGCACCATCTTCCATGTCTTTTTATTTATTGGGTGGAACAAGCGTTGCTTGGTTGCTTGGACCTCTTTCAGATCGTCTTGGACGTAAGAAGGTATTATTGGCAGGCGTGGCTTTCTTTACCATCTGTTGTTTGCTCATCTTATTGACGCAGAATATCCAACAATTCCTGACTTTACGTTTCTTACAGGGAATTGGCCTTATGGTCATTTCGGCAGTGGGTTATGCTGCAATTCAGGAAACATTTGAGGAACGTGATGCCATTAAAGTGATGGCATTAATGGCCAATATTTCCTTGCTTGCGCCATTACTTGGGCCTGTTCTTGGTGCATTTCTGATTGATTATGTCTCTTGGTATTGGGGTTTTGTTGCGATTGCAATCGTTTCATTCCTGAGTTGGTTTGGTCTAAATAAATTTATGCCAGCAACCCCAGAGCGTCGAGCGAGACAACCTTTTATTTATATTTTTAATGATTTTAAAAAAGTATTCACCAATCGCCGTTTCTTAGGGTTAAGCATTGCTTTACCTTTGGTTGGGATGCCATTAATGCTGTGGATTGCGTTATCACCCATTATCTTGGTCGATGAGTTAAAGCTCAGTAGTGTGCAATATGGTTTAGCGCAATTTCCTGTATTTTTCGGGCTTATTGCGGGAAATATTATTCTGATTAAGATTATTGATTGTTTTCCTCTAGGTAAAACGATTTTGATGGGTCTACCCATTATGTTGCTCGGAACCTTATTTCTGGTATTAGGTGTGATTTGGCAAACTTATCTAGTGCCGTGTTTATTGATCGGTATGACCTTAATAAGCTTAGGAGAGGGGATTAGTTTTTCAGTTTTATATCGTTTTGCATTAATGTCTTCAGAAGTATCCAAAGGGACAGTCGCTGCGGCTGTTTCAATGCTATTGATGATGAGTTTCTTTGTGATTATAGAATTGGTGCGTGTACTTTATACGCATTTCCATATTTGGGCTTTTGCATTAGCGAGTGTCAGTTTGATCGGTTTTTGGTTTATGCAACCAAGAGCTGTGCTCAAACAAGTGATGCAAGAACGTAAAGCCGAGGGGATCAATTAATTAATAATATGCTGAACCAATAGTGTAGTCATTTGTAGCTGCATAAAATATCCACGAAACTGTGGATATCTTTTTAGATACCCACAGTGCCTAAAATACTTTTTACTTAATCACACCACAGGCAACCCGATCTCCGCCACCGCCCAAAGGCTTAGGTGAATCTGAATAGTTATCGCCACCTGCGTGAATCATGATTGCCCGACCCTGAATATCGGTAAGTTTCAGGCGTGGGGCAAGCACAGGCGTTGTTGCAAAACCCTTGTCATTCACGGTTAGAGCTGGTAGATCACCTAAATGTCCATCCAGTGGCGTACCGTGATGGGCAACTTTCTCTGGGTTGAAGTGACTACCAGCAGCAAGGGCGGCTCCCATTTTGCCATCCTTTAATGCTGCTTCACATGAGCCGTTTTCATGGATATGAAAACCATGTTCACCTGGGGAAAGTTTTCCAAGCGCGGGGGTAATTAATAAACCTTTTGCTGTTTGTTTAAATGTTACTGTTCCAATGGATGCACCTACACCTTTGGCATCGACTTGGTAAACTTGTATGAGTTGTTTCTGATCTGTTGTCGTTGGCTGTGTCTGGATTTTATCTGCGTTGTTATCCAGATTAACCGATGAACAGGCGGCGATACTTAGGCCGAGGCAACTCAGTAGGGAAAACTTTTGAATCATTGAAGTCATTGCAAATTATCCTTATCTATCAGCTTTATTTGTTTGATTCAAATAAAGTATGGGATAACTCGCAAGTTGTCAGTAAGATTAAATGGTAAATCGTGTAAATAGATTACGACTTTGTTTCAGGTGGCGCTTCAATGGCAGCGATTGGCTCCTGAACATTCTCATGCAGCCATTCACGCCAGATTGCCAATAAAATAGCTAAGATGACTGGACCAATAAATAAGCCCACTAATCCAAAACTTGCGATTCCTCCTAGCACACCAAACATAATTAAAATGAATGGAATTTGAGTTGCGCCTGAGATAACTAAAGGTCGAATCACATTATCTGAACTACTTACAATCAAGACACCCCATGTAATCACACCAATGGCTTCGACAGTTTGGCCTTGAGCAAATAGCCATAAACCAACCCCCAAATAGGAGATGGGAGTTCCAAATGGAATTAAGGCCAAAATAAACGTTACCATGGTGAGTAGCATTGGGTTAGGAACACCTGCTACAAAGTAACTGAGACCTGCTAAAATGGCTTGTGCCACAGCAGTTAATCCCACGCCATACACTACAGCGCGTGTTGTTTCTGAAATGGTTTCTAGATAATGATGTACGCGAGGACCAATGATCTTTTCTAAGGCGCGGCTCACCTGAGATAAAATCATTTGCCCATCACGATAGAAAAAGAACAACGTCATGATGGCAAAGGTCAGTTTAACTAAATTCCGACTAATCTCGCTCAGTACAAAACGGCCATAGCTCAAATGACCTTGTATCCATTCGGCAACATTCTTCGCAATACTATTCGGATCGGCACTTAATTCATTGACTGTACGACTGATATCTTTACCAACAATCGGAAGTGTTTTTATAAATTCGGGGACTTGAATATGACCTGAAAATAATTGTTTTTGTAAATTAAAATATAAATTTCGGCCTTCGAGTTGCAGCATGAAAATGGCACAAACAAAGGGAACCCCAATCACTAAAATGACCAACGTAATCATGATCGTTGCATTTAGCGTTGGTCGATTTTCACCGAAAAAGCGACGTTGTACCCATAAATAAACAGGCCATGTCATATAAGCAATAATCGCTGCCCAAAGAACAGGGACGATAAAGTATTTGAGAATGCTGAATCCCAAATACATTAAGACAAAGAACAGTCCAAACAATAAAACACGTTGTAATGTGGGAGCGTATTGTTGCACAAGCTTCCGTCTCTAGGGCTAAAAGTTGAATAAAATCATATTAACTGAAAAATGCGTCCAGTAAAATTTTCATTCAGTAATTTCACGTTGAAATCTCTAAATGGAATCAGGGGCTAAACCGCTGGCATGTTTCAGCCAGCCGATTATTTTCAATGGAGTGGCCCGTGATCGGCAATATGTATATCTCAGCATTTACGAAACTTTTAAGACTGCAATACAGCAACTTACCATAGCAACATTTGCTATCGAGTTTAATACAAGAGTTGGCAAAGAGTTACAAAGCGTATTGTTATATTGAATTCATCACACATCCATAAAGTGAATTTAAGGAGCAGTTCGATGACACATTCAAACAATCAGGACAATACCTCTCCAAAAACAGGTCAGGACCATCATTCACAACCGAATAACAGCAATGGTACACAAGCCGAAAGCGCAGTGGCTACCCTCTTGAACGATGATAAACTCAGTTATCAGCAAGTGGAAGGACTGACGGACAGTGATCAATTACAGCAGGCTATAGAAAGGGAAGATATTCCTAAAAATCCTGAAAATGCACTACAGGAGCAAGGTGCGGAACGTGAACAGGCAATCCAGTCAAATGATGGCAGTCACGGTAACGAGACCATTCGTAAAGCTATGGAAAACCTCGATAGTGATGAAATGAGGCATAACCTGAAAGATGAGGGTGATGACACAGACCAACCTAGCCAAAATCCCGCACCTTTCATTGAACCTAAATAAAGATAAGTTTTATTAATGCAGTTACATCAATGGCCTCATGCCTTGTTCCATCCTGCTAATGGAGCAAGGCGGCTTAAAACCATTCACTTGGATCATCGACTAACTGATTCAGAACGGGTTGCCATTGGCTTTGAATATTCACAAAATTTTTCTGTGGTTTATCAAAAATACTTAAACCTCGCATAGCCAACGTGCCATAAGCACTACGTTCTGAAATCCATGCGACAGGCTCTTGTTCAATCTTCTTAAAGAAGTCTTGAATGTCTTTTGAACTAGAGCTATTCGCTTTCACGCGATTGGCAATCAACAGAATTTGTACTTTTCCTTTACGTATTCGTTTGATGTCTTGTAAATGTTTTAGGAACCGACGCGTACTATCAATATCAAAGAACGAGGGCTGTAAAGGGGTCACAATCGCATGGGCTTCGCTGACCAGTTGTTCTGCATGCTCACCTGACAGTGCACCAGGCGCATCAATGATTAAATAATCGAGATGTTTAGGTGCATCACCAATTGATTTCTCATGCCTCCAGTCGAGGCTTTGAATGGCAGCAACAGTTTCAGGGCGTTGTTTTAACCATTGTAATGATGATTTTTGGTTATCAGCATCAGCCAACGCAACTTTATAGCCCTTTTGTGACAGTGCTGCGGCAAGCGTAATGGCTGTCATGGTTTTACCACAGCCACCTTTTTGATTTGCAATTAATATGGTTTTCATGAAATTAGATTTTTTAACAAGCATTTTGTATTCAACTATACCTTAGCATCTTTTTCAGTAGAGTGTGTGACACATGACAAAAGTTTAATGTTGCAGTTAAATAGCAGATTCAGAAAAAGGAAAGTTTTATGTCAGTTTGGCTTGCAATGTTAATTGGTGGTTGTATTGGTGTTGTGATTACCACGCTGATTTTGTCCAATACGCGAAATGGTCGTATTCAGGCGGAATATGAAAAATATATTGCTGAATTAGAATTAGAACATAAGCAAGCTTTGCTAGATGCACAGAAACGTAGTGTAAATACCAGTCGTGCGGTGTTAAAAGGAAAAATGGCAGAACAGTTTGCACCGATTTTACCTGAATTTCAGTATTTACCCAGTGATGCAAAATTTCTCGGTGATCCTGTCGATTACGTGGTTTTTGATGGCTATACCGATTTTCGTGATGGTGATGGGACTGCAGACGATATTGAAGTGATTCTACTTGATATTAAAAGTGGCGGTGCGCGCTTGAGCAAAGGACAGCAGGCAATTGCTCAAGCAGTACGTCAAGGACGTATTCGTTTTGAAACGCTAAGAATTGATTTTGAAAATTAATGATTGCTTTGAATTTATAACTTTTGCACGCGAGCCAATAGCATTTTTTGTGCAATCGCAGGAATACCATCTGCATCAAAATATTCTTTTTCAAGAAATTTAAATTTAGCTTGTGCAAGGTGTCGTTCAATATCGCGATTGAGATGGCATCCATCTCCAATCCTTTTTTGTAGCGGAGTGAGTAGGGTCTGTAAGGATTGTAATTTGATCGAGTCAGGATGTTTCACATGCTCAATTAAATGAAAGGTGCCTGTAGGTTTCAATACTCGATAAATTTCTGCTAAGGCGACATCAAGTTTTGGAATACTACAGAGAGTCCATGTGGAAACAATATGATCTAAACTTGCATCGGCAAATTGAAGTTTTTCTGCGCTGGATTGTACATGCTTAATATAAAAAGGCGCATGCTGAACTCGTTCAACGGCAAGATGATAAATGTCTGGATTGGGTTCCAAAGCATAAAGTGAGTCAACATTGCCATAGAAAGGAATATTTAAACCTGTACCAAAACCTATTTCGAGGACTTCACCTTCGATAGGAACCAATAATTCACGACGCTTATCCATCAAACTTGCAGTCTGCATGACTTGATTGAGTAAATGTGGGAAAACTCGACGTTGATAGAATTGATAAATCATAGAGATCCATTCGTTGATTCAGATTAGAGAAATCAGTAACAAAGCCACAAAAATATGACTAAAGTAAGTTTGATTGTTACTAAAAAAAGTAATTTTTTTCATCGTCTAAGCATACTATGAAGAGATACGCTTTTCTAAGAATTTAGTTAGATTTTGAGGGTGATGAGCCATGAAAAAACGTCTATGGATGAGTTTAGGCATGGTGGTTATGCTTGGGCAGACACATGCATCGACCAGCGGAATAGAATATAACATTGCCAATGGTTTATCGCCGATCGCAAAGGATCAGTCTATTTCGGTGTTACAGCCTTTTTATGGCAACTTCCGTATTCTTGGTTCTAAAATGTACCAAGATGACGAACAAGCAAAATTTTCTCCGATTGATTATGCCGTGAGTTGGGGTTTGTTTGCCAAGCCCGAGATCGCACGTAAAATCTCAGTAAATCAATATGACCGCTATTTGAATTGGAAAATAGATAAGCTACCTGTTCCTGCAAATCAAGCCATGCAAATGGTTTCCAATATGCATATTATTCCCGCAAATCCTGAAATTGCCCAGCAAATCAAACAAGTGAAGCGTGGGGATTTGGTGCAGTTGAAAGGTGAGTTGGTTGAGATTCGGGATAAAGATTTGGTTTGGCGATCTTCTTTAACACCTACGGATACGGGTGATGGTGCTTGTGAGTTATTCCGTGTTAATTCAATTCAGTGGATAGAAAAACAAAAAATCTAATCTTGTTGAACAAGAGAGGGTCGTATGACCCTCAATTTTTTATATCACTCGCTCGCCTTTTTAGTTTCTGTTGGTTGAGAACTTTTCCAATGGTGTAGTTGGCTTTGCGCATGTAGATATTCATTTAAATGATCAACTTGTTTGGCCGTATCAGTATTTTCTATGGTACTCGCTAAGGTACTTTGCTCAAGTACTTTGGCTTGATTATCCCAGTATTCATATAAAAGTCCTTGAATATATCGACCTTGTTCTGTTTTGAGTTCTAACTCTTTCAGCATATTCAATGCCGATTGAACATTATCTGTTTGGCGTTGCTGTTCAAACGCTGGAGTGAGCGTATTTGCTTCTTTCATCTTTGCCAGCTCTATTTCCATGCTGTCGCTCATTTCGGTAAAACGACGGTCATAGTCATCTAAAATCGCAATATCATGCGCATCGTCAGCCGTTGTAGGGAACTGCTTAATCGGGATTTGCTTAAGCTGACCAATGGCATCATTAGAATTTTGAGTTTGCTGTTCTTGCTGAGAGGGTGCTTTAGGATCTTTGTTACAAGCACTCAGTAATAGTGTAGAGCTGATCAAGCAACTGAGTGCAATCGTGGTTTTAAATTTAAAGGTCATAGAAACACCTGATTTATTGTTACTTTGCTATTTTTTGGAAATGGTAGGCAAAGGTTGTATAAGGAAAATCAATCTGATCTTGAGCAGTTTGGCCTGTAAAATCAAATACAATTTGTTCAAATCTTGCTTTTAATTGCTGTTGTTGATGTTCTGGCATTGCTGCAATAAAACTCGTGGAAAGTAAGCGTTTGCTGACCACTTGTTCTACTGTGCCTGTATGTTTGAGTTGAAAGGTCTGAAGACCGTTGAATTGAAAGAGCTGTTGTTGCTCAAAAACCTGTTTCCATTTCTCACTATGATAACGTGGTGTATCTGCTTCAAATGGTACGATTTCATCGGCCAACGCTTTGACCCAGTCAACAGTAATATCACGTTGATTCCAAAGCAGTCCAACATGCCCCGTAGGAATTAATACCCGATACATTTCCTTGAGCGTTTCGATATTTGAGAACCAGTGAAAAGATTGGGCACAAATAATGGCGTTAATGGATTCATCCTTCACCAGAAGTTGATCGCTTGAAGTTTGTAGACATTCGACTGTGTTATAGCGTTGCTCCAGTTGTTCTCGCATCGCTGTCACAGGTTCAACCGCAATCACTTTTGCCTGTGTCTGAAGCAGGAAAGGTAAGAATTTGCCAGTCCCTGAACCGAGGTCAATAACAGTGGAATTTTCACCGACTTTGAGCTGATCTTGCAGCCAAACGACGATTTCTGGTGGGTAACTGGGACGAACTTGTTGATACAGTTCAGCCCCTAAACTAAAGCCTTTTTGAGCCGAAGGATGTAAGGATTGTGTCATTTTTTGCGCTTTTTAATCTGTCTTATCTCTATAAAATAAGATACTCCGCAAATAGGGTTTGGCAAAGATATCATTTGATGGCTTTTTGCGACAAGCCTAGGATTAATTTTTCAGTGTGAGCATGGATAAGCAAATAATATTTGAAGATGAACATATTCGCGTTATTTTTTTAAAAGGTTCAAGTGACACTTTAGTGGTTTCGTTTGGCGATTTGATTAGTCGTGCCAAAGGAATGTCAATTAATGCTGAAAAATCACTCATAAAATATCAATACAATGTGATTGGCATTATGCCGAAGCAAAAATCTTGGTTTCCTAAAAGCAGCATGCTTGAGATGCAGCGACAGATTCAACCGACCTTACAACAGTTTGAGCAGATTGTGGGTTATGGTGGATCAATGGGGGGCTATGCTGCGATTAAATATTCTAATTTATTGAATATGCATAAAATCGTTGCTTTTGTACCACAATATTCGATAGACCCTGATGTGGTTCATGATCGCCGTTTTGCAGAATTTTTTGATGCATCTATTCATCAAAATATGCAGATTCAGGCAGATGAAGTGGATTCATCTCGTGAATACATCATTGTCTATGATCCATATTATGCAGAAGATAAAGAACATTTCTTAAAAATACAGCCCTTATTACCAAAGATGCATGTGATTCATTTGCCTTTTACAGGACATGAAGCACTCTCGGTTTTGGCAAGTTCGCAATTACTCAATGATTTTATTGAGCAACCTTTTGAGATTACTTATTTTTATAAGCGTGTTCGAGAGGTTAAAAAGCAAAGTAAGTTCTACTATCGCCATGTACTAGATGCATTATTGAGTAGACATCATCAGGCTTTATTGCGAATCTTGCAAAATAACAATTTTGAATTAGATGAACGTTATTTTGATGCTGTTCTTAAGCAAAAATTGGTTCAACAATTATTTAATCTACAACAGAGTACTGAGCAAAATTTACGGAAGTTAGGTATTCATCCGCATTTTATGCAACAGATGGACAGCTCAGTGCCGACCATTCGCACGATTCAAAATACATGGTTAGTTTTTAATTTAGTTAGCTTAAAGCTAGAGGCTTATAACGCTGAAGCAATTCAGGCGAATCAACAATATCTGTTGCCATTGAAAGCTAGTGCGAATGCTGTTGTTGAACTTGAGTTAAATGCAGAATCTTATGTTTTGACGATGAATGATCGTGGGATTCATAAATTAGTTAAAGTCGGTGAAGCTTTGGCTTTGGATCAGTCTTTATTGATTTTTAAACGCTATCCTGAATTTTATCAACTCAGTTATAAAAACTTGACCTTGAGTTGTGATGATCATGGGCAGGGACATTTTATTGAAGATCATGCAGATGAGCAGACCAAACTACGATTGATAGATTAAATCACATAATCAAAAGCCCTTTGCTTAAGCAAAGGGCTTTTTACGATGGGTTCGAAAATTAGTTTGTACCCACTTTTGCATTGGTATTTACATTCGCATTCACACCTAATACTTTCACGCCAACATTTGCACCTGCCTGAGCCTGTTTCCTGTCTGCATTCAAGCCCGTTTGTGCCTGAATGGATGAGTTTCCAACGTTAACGCCTGCTTGGGTATTCAGGCCAATCGACTTTTGCTCAGCCTGATGTTGCTGATGACGTTTTTTTGCTTCTGCTCTTTTTTCAGCAGCAAACTCCTTGCCATCAGCAGCTTTCTCTACCGCATAATCCTTAGTGTTTTTAACCACTTTCGTGGTTTTGTCTACCACCTGTGAACCCATATTTACACCTGTGTGTACAGCAGCATGGCCAACATGATGTGCTGCATGACCTACGCCCTGAGCAGAATTTTTGACCGCACCTGCAACACCGCTAATCAAGCCACCAGACTGGACATTAACCTGAGCTGAGCCATTGGCATTGACCCCAACATTTTGTGCAAAAATAGAGGCAGAAGCGAGAATACTTGTTGTCACGATAGCTGTTTTGATCATTTTCTTCATTGCGATTTCCTTAAGCGATGTACCGTTTGGGGTACTTCATCAACGCAACTGCATCATAGCGGGCAAAAAGCAGAAATGTATGCATTTCAGCAAAACTTTACAACCAGATTACAGCTTAAAAACACTTTGGATAGAAATTGTGGAGATGGCAAACTTAGCTACATTGGTCCAAAACGGTTTGGTTAAAGTAGCTTTTTAACTTGTCAAAGTTATGTTTTACCTCAGGTTTCTGAATGTCAAATACTGTGGTTTTTCGCGTTTTCTGATCTAATACAGGTTTTTCAGTGGCCGCATTGAACAAACGATTCGGCACATATTGATAGGTCTCAGAAAAAGCCCGACTCAACTGATTGCCTTTAAATTCCCATGATTCCGTACTCTGCCCACCATCAAAATAACCTGTAAATTGGATCATGCAATGATTCTTGTATTTATTTAAGGATGCCGCATTGGTCTTGGTATTGGGTAGGGCATCAATGTTCTGAACCAGTTGCAGTTGCTGTAAAGGCTGCTCGGTTTGAGAAGAGAGCGTTGAACACGCAGTAAAGCCAATACTACTGACTAAACAAAGCAAAATGGTTTTAAAAGGCATAACTGTCATTGTTTCATTCATTCCTATAAATTTTGTTCAATCGTATTAATTTGATGAGGGTTGACTAAGTTCAGCTCGTTCGATTGGCACATTTCCATTATTTGTACCTACTACAGCATCTTTGGTGTCTTGCCATTTTTTAGCAGTGTATTGTTTGGCTTTTTGCGTTTGTTCCTGAACGATTTCAGATTGTTCAGCGGTATATTCTTTGGTGTTTTTCCACCTCTCACTCATTTTTTGTGAGGTGTTTTCAGATGCACCTTGGATGGATTCACCTAGGTTTTGCATGCCTTTGCCTGTTTTATATAGCAATACGCGACCAAGGCTAGGGTTATCACCATAAGGAAGTGTTTTTTCAGCCGTTGCAGTATTTGCATTCGTCGTAGTTGTATTTGTTTCGGCTGCCCAGAGAGAAGACGATGCGATCAGTGCAGTCGCAAAACACAGTACAGGTATTTTTTTCATCATCTTTTATCCTTTTGGCAATAATGTTGCAATTCAAGTTTTATAGCTTATCGCCAAGTTCAAGAAAAGAATGTAGGTGATGTGAAATCAATACAGTGCGTAAAATTTATGCCTATTCAGTTTATAGCTCTTAAGTCTTTAGCGTATTCGCTGCTTCATCAAATCAAGAAGATAGGGGGTAATCTGACATTTTATGATCGTTGACGCCTTGTTTTCCTCATGATAATTTTCATTCAACACAAATCAATAAATTTTATTTAATTTTTAATTAATTGGGTGTCTTATGCAGCAGGATTTGGAATCTTATGTGTTACTTCTGCTGTATAAGGCTATTGAGGCTTCAAATGGATACTCTAATAAAAATTGATATTGATAAGTTTATAGAAAACTATCCAAATCAATCTTCTGTTGCGGAATTTAATATTAGCGACCTAGAAAAATATATGTCTGAATTGTTAAAAGTAGCAAAAGAGTATGGAAGTATTAACAAATTCCCAAATGGTGTTGATGGGTATTTAATTTTTTTAATGCTTGCAAATATGACTAGAATTTCTGCTCAGGAGAGCGATTATGCTGATTTCACGCATGAAGATTTAAATATCTACAAAAGTGCATATCAGGCATTATATTGTGGTGTTAAAGAAAGATTTGAAAGGGCATTTTAGTAGTTTAAAACTAGATTAAAAGCCTAATTCTTGCTCAAGTGCGACATGCACCCAGCCAATTACGGGGCAATTTTTGATTATTTTGGCAACCTTGCATATGTTAATTTTGTTGCGGGGCATTGCCTGTTAAGTTTTTAGTTAGGCAGTGAGATAGTTATCAAAATGGTTGTTAATATTCTTTTGAAATCTATGCTTGGGCATTGGGATGTAAATGAATATATTTCGCAATGTGAGTTCCAGTTTGGGCGACGATTGATATATGTGCAACATCCAAAAAATGAACAGCCAACAAAATATCTTATTGCAGCACAAGAAGTTGTAACGGAAGCTTGGAATGATATTGAAAGTGCTGTTAAATTTGCAGAGATTGTTTCTCGGAGTGAAATTCCAGATTATTGGGCAATTCAGGATAAAAGTGGAAAGTCAGGATTTCGCTTAGATGTTTATTCAATACATTTTAATTTGTACGAAACGTATCCCAGTTATTACATTGCAGAAAATCATGATTTCAATAATGAATATATTATTTACAAAGAAGATGATTATTGGGAAGAAAATCCTATAACAATGGAGCTACCATCTTTACCTGATTGCTATGCTATTTGTATCAAAAGGATTTCAGAAAATAACTTTGAATTAGATGTATAAATTTTGCTTATTAAAATATCAAGTGTTTTTAAATTTAGAATTTTTTGTGTTGTGTAGTGCCTAACTCGCACTTCAACAAGGACAATGCCCCAGCCAATTACGGGGCAATTTTTGATTATTTTGGCAACTTTGCACATTTCGATTTTGTTGCGGGGCATTGCCTGTTAAGCTTTTAGTTTGGCTTCTTTGGAGTATCCAATGAAAGGATCGTGCCTTATCCTCTTTCGTAGTGACAGCTGTACCCTCGAGCGAGCAGAACAAGAACTGAGAGCGTACAACCTGCAAGTTCATCAGAATGGAAACTCTTTGATGGTGGAGCGTTCCGGCTCTTCGAAATTTCAAATAGTTCTGGTTCGGGAGCCTCACGTTATCAAAGAGGCCCAAGAGATTGCTGAAGGAACTGAATATGAACAAAGCATCAGTCTGTGCGATGCTCGGTTTGAGGTAACCATTGATGATCTAGAAATGGCACTTGATGAAATCAATACGCTGATGGAAGTTCAAGGTGCGTTGCAAGATGCTTCTTCTGGCTACGCTTTCCTTCCTTGGAATGGGCAAATCATCAAGCCGTGGGTTGGTTAAAGCAGAGGCTACTGGCACTTCAACAAGGACAAGGTCCCAGCCTCCTAGTAAATCGTTCTAGCCGAGGGATGTCTGATTTCCAACGTTAAGTACCAGTAATATATTCAGATGAATCACAGAATGGAAATTTTTATTAAAATTTGGCTGATGATTACTCAATGAAATAGACCCCGCTATTGTATAGCGGGGTCTATTTGAAAGATCAAGTATTATAAATACTTAACCCTGCAATACACTTACATCTGCAATCGCCGTGAACAAATCACGCAACTGAGCCAATAAACGTAAACGGTTGGCTTTTAACTCTGCATCATCTGCCATGACCATTACACCTTCAAAGAAGGCATCAATTGGTGCACGAAGCGCAGCAAGCTTAGACAAGGCTTCTGTGTAGTTACGCGCAGCAAGTAAAGGCTGAACCACTGGTGTTAAAGCTGATAACTCTGCATAAAGCGCTTTTTCAGCCGCTTCAACGAGATTCGCTTCAACCACAGCACCTTCAGGTGTTGCTTCTTTCGCAAGAATATTGGCAACACGCTTATTAGCCGCAGCTAATGCAGCCGCTTCTGGTAAAGTACGGAAATGATTGACCGCAGTCACACGCTTATCAAAATCAAGAGGAGATTTTGGAGCAAGTGCTTGAACCGCTTGAATCACATCAACTGCTACGCCTTGGTCTTCATACTTAGCACGGTAACGACCTTCAAGGAACGCAACGGCATCCGCACGCGTCTTGTCATGATCTTTAACCACGTCACCATAACCTTGAAGCGCAAAGTTAACCAGTTCTTCAATCGTGACATCGAGTTCATTTTCAATGATCAAACGTAAGATACCGATTGCAGAACGACGTAATGCAAATGGGTCTTTCGAACCTGTTGGTGCTTGACCAATACCAAAAATACCAACCAGCGTGTCTAAACGATCTGCAAGCGCAATCGTTGTACCAGTCTTGGTTTGTGGTAATACATCACCCGCAAACTTAGGTAAGTATTGCTCACCTAAAGCTTCAGCAACTTCATGATTCTCACCTTCAAGGCGAGCATAATACGTGCCTGCAATCCCTTGAAGTTCAGGGAATTCACCTACAAGTTCAGAGGTCAAATCACATTTAGCCAGTAACGCTGCTTTTTCAGCATCGACTGCATTTGCACCTGTAATTGGTGACAAGGCAACGGCTAATTTCGCAATACGTTCTGATTTGTTCCAAAGCGTACCCAATTGCGCTTGGAACACCATATTCGCGAGTTTTTCTTTACGAGATGCAAGCGGTTGCTTTTGATCTTGTAGGAAGAAGAATTCTGCATCCGACAAACGAGGGCGTACAACTTTTTCATTGCCTTCAATAATTTGAATCGGATCTTTCGACTCAATATTTGAAATAGTAATGAAGTAAGGCTGTAATTTACCTTCAGCATTGATCAAACAGAAATACTTTTGGTTGTCCTGCATTGTGGTAATCAATGCTTCTTGAGGAACAGCTAAATAACGCTCTTCAAAAGTTGCACGTAATGCAACAGGCCATTCAACCAAGCTGGTGACTTCATCAAGTAAGTCTGCTGGGACAATCGCAGTTGCATTAACTTCATCAGCTAACTGTTTCACTTGATCTTGAATCGTTGCTTGACGCTTTTCAAAGTTCGCAACAACGTAAGCTTTTTCTAAAGCAGCAAGGTAGTCATTTGCATGCGCCAAAGTCACGGCTTCAGGTGCATGGAAACGGTGACCATAAGTCACATTACCTGCTTTATGATCTTGAATGATTGCTTCAACCACTTGATCATCTTTCAACAATACGACCCATTTTACTGGACGCACGAATTCAGTACGACTTGCTGCTGAACGCATACGTTTTGCGATCGGTAAGTTGTCTAATGCAGTTTGTAAAATTTGTGGCAGTAAAGCATCAAGGCTTTGACCTTTCACATCTTTCAAAAAGCAAACTTTTTCAACTTTGCCTGCTTGGAACGTCGAAAGCTGATCAACCGTAATGCCTTGACCACGCATAAAGCCTTCAAGTGCTTTAGTTGGTTTGCCTTCTGCATCATAAGCGGCTTGAACAGCAGGGCCGTCAAAACGTTTTTGTGTGTCTGCTTGAGCAGCATCAATATCAACAATTTTGAGCGCTAAACGACGTGGAGCAGCATAAGCTTCGATCGCAGCAAAATTTAAGCCTGCATCTTTTAAGCCTTTTTCCGTTTCAGCTTTTAAGGCATCACGTAAAGTTTTTAAGCTTTTTGGTGGAAGTTCTTCACAGCCAAGTTCGAATAAAACAGTATGCTTTGTCATTATTTATTCTCCTTCGCTTTTTCAGCTTGGGCTGCTTCTGCTTCAACTTGTGCTTTTAACTGTGCTAATACTTCATCACGTAAATGTGGTTCTGCCATTGGGAAACCGAGTTTCGCGCGCGCAGCCACATAACTTTGAGCGATTGAACGCGCTAAGGTACGAACACGTAAAATATAACGTTGACGCTCAGTCACGGAAATCGCACCACGCGCATCTAATAAGTTAAAGCTATGCGATGCTTTAATCACTTGCTCATAAGCAGGAAGTGGAAGTTCAGCATCCATTAAACGAGCTGCTTCAGCTTCATAGAAATCGAATAATTCAAATAATTTATCGACTGGCGCATATTCGAAGTTATAGGTCGATTGTTCCACTTCATTTTGATGGAATACATCACCGTAAGTGACTGTACCGAATTGACCTTTGGTCCAAACAAGATCGTAAACTGAGTCTACACCTTGAAGGTACATTGCAAGACGTTCTAAACCGTATGTGATTTCACCAGTAACAGGGTAGCATTCAACACCACCGACTTGCTGGAAGTAAGTGAACTGAGTCACTTCCATACCATTTAACCAAACTTCCCAACCTAAGCCCCAAGCGCCTAGTGTTGGAGATTCCCAGTTGTCTTCTACGAAGCGAATATCGTGGGTCAGTGTATCGATGCCGATCGCTTTTAACGAATCAAGATAAAGCTGTTGGATATTGTCTGGGTTTGGCTTAAGTACCACTTGGAACTGATAATAGTGTTGTAAGCGGTTTGGGTTCTCACCATAACGACCATCTTTCGGGCGGCGTGAAGGTTGAACATAAGCCGCGTTCCAAGTTTCTGGACCTAATGCGCGTAAGAAAGTTGCAGTGTGGAATGTCCCTGCACCCATTTCCATATCATATGGTTGTAATACGACGCAGCCTTGCTCCGCCCAATAGTTTTGTAGGGCAAGAATTAAGCCCTGAAATGTATCAATATGCGATATAGCACGACTCATGGTGCATCCACTGGAATCAAACAAAAATTGTGGTTAAGTATAAGGATTTTCGGGTGCAGTGCAAAGGATTCAAGCGTTTCAGCGACAAGTTCTGATAATAAATTATTTAAACGCTTTTGTTTAATTTTCGAGTTAATTCAAAACGGACCCAATAGCCGACATATTTTCCCAGTTGGCAAAGTTCTGAATGGAAGACCATTCACATAAACGTCACCTCATGACGCATAACATCTTTACCAATCTTAATTTTCAAATCATGAAATGTTAGCTTTGAAATGATGTTGTCACTGAGGTGTTTGCTATGTCTGATCGCATTCGTGAAAAATTACAAATTCTTGCGGACGCAGCTAAATATGATGTGTCCTGTTCCTCTAGTGGTAGTGACCGTAAAAATAAAGACAAAGGTTTAGGTGATGCCAGTCGGGCAGGGATTTGCCATAGCTATACCGAAGATGGGCGCTGTGTTTCATTGCTGAAAATCTTGTTCAGTAATGTCTGTATTTTTGATTGTGCTTATTGTGTGTCACGCCGTTCTAATGATGTCAAACGTGCTGCATTTACCGTACAAGAAGTGGTTGATCTGACCATTAATTTTTATCGTCGTAATTATATAGAGGGATTATTCCTTAGCTCAGGTATTTTTAAATCCGCAGACTATACGATGGAGCGGATGCTTCAAGTGGTGAAAAAACTACGTCTAGAGGAAAATTTTAATGGCTATATTCATCTCAAAACTATTCCTGGAGCATCGCCTGAACTGATTCATGAAGCAGGACTTTATGCTGACCGTATGAGCATCAATTTAGAAATGCCAACTGAGATCGGATTAAAAGCGTTTGCTCCTGAAAAATCCCATCAAGAAGTACAAAAAGACTTAGGCTTAGTGCGTGATCGACTAATTCAACTCAAAGATGAACGTCAAATTATTAAGCATGTTCCAAAATATGTACCCGCAGGGCAGACCACGCAAATGGTGGTTGGTGCGCATCAAGAAACCGATCAAGATGTGTTGGTAATGGCAGATCGACATTACAAGGAGTTTAAACTGAAACGGGTGTATTTCTCAGGTTATATTCCAATCAACACAGAAAATAATTATCTTCCTGCTGTCGGTTCAGCACCACCTTTGTTGCGTGAAAATCGTCTTTATCAAAGTGATTGGTTGATGCGTTTTTATGGTTTTGAAGTCAATGAAATCGTCAATGAAAAATACCCACATCTTGATTTAGATGTAGACCCCAAACTGAGTTGGGCGTTGCGTCATCCTGAGCAGTTTCCAGTGGATTTAAATCGTGCTGACTATCGCATGATCCTTCGTGTACCAGGCATCGGAGTGAAGTCAGCTAAGAAAATCGTGCAAGCGCGTCGTTTTGGCAAGATACATACTGATTTATTGAAACAACTCGGTGTGGCATATTCACGTGCCCAGTTTTTTATTCGTTGTGAAGACAGTCCAAGGTTTCAAAAGGAACTTTCTACGACTGATATTCGTCAGCAAATATTAACGCAGGGTTCATCCAAGTACGTCAAACAACTGTCACCTCAGTTGAGTTTAGGATTCTAAACATGCTCAGTGATGGTGTGGTTTATTACTATTTTGATGGCTCTATGGTCGGTTTACTCAACTGCGTATTTCGTGCTTTTCAATTTAAAGAATTCCACGTGCAATTGTGTTTAAACCAAGGCGCACAGCATGGTTTATTTGCCACGGTAGTTGAAATTCCAAATCACGAGCAACATGCAGCACGTGTTTGGTCAGCCTTAAAGCAGAAATTGTCGCATTCATCTTTGAGACAATTTTATTTTGCCTATTTATCTGAATCTTTGGATGCCTATCAGCATTTATTTAATTACTGTATCTATGTCTTTCGACATCAACATTCAGTTGAGAAGAATTATTCGCATCCTAGTGTTTTAGCGATATCGCAATGGACGAAAAAGGTCGGGCGAGAAAAGCATCGTATGGAAGCTTTTGTGCGGTTTAAGAAAACCACAGATGGTTTATTTTTAAGTTTAGTTCGACCTGATTTTAATGTATTACCTTTGATACAGCCGCATTTTAAGCGTCGTTATCAAGATCAACGTTGGTTGATTTATGACGAACAACGCAAATATGGATTGTATTATGACTTACACGAGATTCATGAGGTGTCTTTAGATGCTCATCAGATTGACCGTAATATTGAAAATGGGACGAGTCAAAACTTTCAATTAGAATTAGATGAACAAGAAGAATTATATGATCAGCTTTGGAAAGATTATTTCAATAGTATCAATATTAAAGAGCGTCAGAATGTGAAATTGCATGTGCAATATTTGCCTAAACGCTATTGGCGTTATTTGAATGAAAAATATGTTTAAGGCATTTTTTTGATTATTATTTTAAAAATACTAACATAACAAAAGAGCACATTCATGACGAAATTAGTTTTAAAAACAGCAGTACTGATTATGGCTTGTTTGAGTACTTTTGTATTTGCCAAAACGCAAGATAAAGCGATAGATCCTTATAGCCAATGTGTCGATGACACCATTCAACAGCTAAAACTGGGGAATATCAATAATGCTGTGGTGGAGATCTGTAGCACCAGAACCAAAACTTTATATGCAAAGCAGATTGTGCAGGTATTGGATCAAATAAAAAAACAGAGTCAGGAATACAAGCAGCTTGAACGCTATCAGGACATCATGAAATCACAACAGCTCTGGAAAAATTTTGTCGATCAAGAGTGCCGTAATGCTGGTGCTTATATCGGTTCGCCGATGTATGAGTTTTGCCCCATGCAAAAATATGCAGAGCGATTGGAGCAATTGGAGGAGTATTTAAATTAACCTTGATCAGTTTTCGTTATTATTTAAAACTGTAATTTAAATACATCTTCAGTCTGAGTCGGCGTATACTGCTGCAACCAATGAAACAACACTATTCCAGCAAGGTGCATTGTGAGCTTAACCCAATCAGACTGGCTAAATTTCTTAAAACCGAATTACAAAGTATTACCTTTGAAAGAACGTTTACTTTCAGGATTTGGCGCGCTTTGTGGTTTAGCAATATCCTCTTTAATCAGTTGGTATGTATTGGGCGGTATGAATGCATGGTATATCGCCCCGATGGGTGCCTCTTCTGTACTGCTTTTTGCAGTTCCGAATAGTCCTTTAGCGCAACCGTGGAATGTTGTGGTTGGCAACATATTGGCTGGTTTAATTGGTGTGACATGCACACAGTTATTACCTGATTTAACCTCTGCTTTTAGTGTCGCAGTTGGGTTAGCCATTTTTATGATGATGACAACTGATTCATTGCATCCTCCAAGCGGTGCAGTGGCGATTACCGCGGTTTTAGGCGGTGATGCTGTACACCGTTTAGGATTCCACTTTATTTTATATCCCGTATTACTCAACTCAATTTTACTTTTGTTGATTGCTGTCTTTTTCAATCGTTTGATTGGACGTCATTATCCGATTACAGCGCATGTCAATGAGCGTTCCAAAGACCCGACACCGACACAAAAAGTCTCGATTCAACCGAAAGATATTAAACATGCTTTAGCACACCACACGGAATTATTAGATATTAGTCAGTATGATTTGGAAAAGATCATTTTAGAGGCACAAGAGCATGCCAATGAACGTTTGAATCATTCATTTGTTTGCCAAGATATTATGAGTCGTGATGTGATTAAGCTACATGAGGATGATGATATTCAGCAAGCCTTAGATAAATTCAAAGCGGTAAATTTAATGAGTTTGCCTGTAGTAAATTCAGAGCATAATTTGGTCGGGACACTTGCTTTGTATGAGGTTGTGGAGTGGTTTAAAGGTGCAACAGATCCAAGAAACTCATGGCAACACTATGTCCATCAAATTATGAGTCATCGCGTAGTAACGGTTGATCCGCTACAACCGATTCAAGATCTTATTCCTTATTTTGTAGAAAAATCTTTTAATTATATTCCTGTCGTGGAAAATCAACGTTTGATTGGCATGATTAGTCGTGCGGATATGATCGCTGCGCTTCAACAACAACTCAATCGTCAAAAGCTTCAATCAGAATAAAAAAAAGCTACGGTTGTATTAGGGGGGAATTCAACCGTAGCGACCAAAAGAGGCAAAGAAATTAACGTTTTATGCTTTGGTCTTCATAAACGGTTTTTACGGGCTGATTATAGCCTTGAACATGTTCAACACGTGCTGTCTGCTGTTTCGGAATTACCAGCCATAAAATCAGGTAAACCAAAATACCAGGGAAAGCTGCGCTCATGAGTGAAATCACTACAAAGATCAAGCGTAATAAATTTGCATTCCAACCAAAACGTTCCGCAATACCGCCCATTACACCAGCGATTATGCTTTGTCGGTTTGAGCGATATAAACCAGAATTGGTCATTTAATTTTTCTCCTAAAATATTTGATACAGCAACAGAATGAGGGTTCATTCATGATAAGTCGCTGTTAATAATGAGATAGGGATGAACTGGTTTTTTTAAAGTTTAAACAGATGGGAGAATCGTTACGGTGTGTAAAAGGCTGATGGAAAAAACGACAGTATCGCCTAAAATGCACCGACCTAAAGCATACTGCTTTGTTAATTTGCTATTTCATCAAGTTACGTCCGCCATAATTACCCATTTGAGGGAATAGACGAATATTCAAATGCTTCCTATATTTTGCAGAACCATCGGATGTTTTTGAAAAAAGTGTGACAACGATGTTGATATTAGAGATTTGTGGATATGCAGTTCAGGTTCTTCTTACAGCATGTTAGTGTAGGATTTTTATTGAGTTTGGGCTTGAGTGCTTGTGATAGCTATCATCCAGATTCAATGAAAACATCAAACCAAGCGCAGCCAACTAGTGATGAAAGTTCTATTCCAGTCATGTTAGATGCTGAGCAAGCACGAACAAGTGCAAGTGAAGGAATGTCACTGACTGAGGTTGCTGGACAAGCAACAGTTCCTCATGTTGCTTCTAAACATATGACGCAACCGACTCAACAAGATATGCAATATGTTGGGCGCTATCATGCTCGTATTCCTTGTACTGATGCATTTGCTGGTTGTGTCAAAGATGAAAAAGAAGCGGAATATATCTTAAATTTATTAGAAGATGGTTCAGTTTATTGGACCAATACCAGTTTCGGGCGTTTGGGTTCAGATCCATCGCGCAATATGGCCAAAATAGAGCGAACCTGTAAGCAGGTGCAGTGGCATGTTGAGCCCACAGAACAAGAGATCGTTGTGCGCTGTGATGCGGTGGATGTGAATTTATATTATCGGATCAATCAGGACCAGAATCTTGTGATGGATCTGGATAAAATCTGGAATGGGGATCAGGGCCGCAACCGTAAGTTCTTTAAGGAATATCCATTTCCTAAAAAAGCCTATGTGTTTGAAAAGGCGGAATAGAAAAATGAGTATAAAAAAAGAGCGCATCAAGCGCTCTTTTTTGTCAGTTCCGATTAGTAATCGAAGCTGAAGTGTTCTGGAGCAAGTGAAGTCAAAGTACGTGAAGTCGTTACCATTGATTCTGCGTGACCTTGTGCACGTGGCAATAAACGGTCAAAGTAGAAGTCAGCAACCTTGATTTTTGCTTTATAGAATTCAGGCGTTTCAGCGCCGTTGCCTGCTTCCAGTTTCTCAGAAGCAATCACTGCCTGTTGAGCCCAGAAGTAAGCCATCATCACGTAGCCAGAGAACATCAAGAAATCAGCAGAAGCAGAAGATACGATGTCACGGTCTTTACGTGCTGCAAGCATGATGCGAACAGTTAATGTGTTCCATTGAGCGCAAACCTTAGTTAAGTCCCAAGCGAAGCGACGTAAATACTTGTTGCGAGCATGTGCAGCACAGAATTTTAAGATTTCAGCAGTATAGTCACGAACAACTTTACCTTTTGAGCTTAAAAGAACTTTACGACCTAATAAGTCAAGTGCTTGGACACCCGTTGTACCTTCATACAATGTTGAGATACGTGCATCACGTGCGATTTGTTCCATGCCCCATTCTTTGATGAAACCATGACCGCCATATACTTGGATACCATGGTTTGCAGCTTCCAAACCTAATTCAGTCAAGAAACCTTTAAGAATTGGAGTATAGAAACCAAGTTTGTCATCGGCAGCTTCATAAGCAGCTTGATCACCACTTGCCAGCGCATCAGCCATTTTATCTGCAAGTTTGGCAGCATGATAAATCATTGCACGACCACCTTCAGCTACAGCTTTTTGAGTTAAAAGCATGCGGCGAACGTCTGCGTGGTGAATGATTGCATCAGCAACACGCTCTGGCTCTTTTTTACCAGAAAGTGCACGCATAGACATACGGTCTTTCGCATAAGGTAAAGCACCCTGGAAAGAAAGTTCAGCGTGTGCGATACCTTGAACAGCTGTACCAATACGTGCAGTGTTCATGAAGGTAAACATTGCATGTAAACCTTTGTTGATTTCACCGATGAGGTAACCTGTTGCATTATCAAAGTTCAATACAGCAGTTGCTGAAGCACGGATACCCATTTTGTGTTCGATTGAACCACAAGATACGGTATTGCGCTCACCTACACCGCCGTCAGCAGTTGGGATGAACTTAGGCACGATAAATAAAGAAATACCACGGGTACCAGCAGGTGCGTCTGGAAGACGCGCAAGTACGATGTGGATAATGTTTTCAGTTAAATCATGCTCACCCGCAGAGATGAAGATTTTAGTACCAGAGATTTTATAAGTACCATCAGCAGCAGGTTCAGCTTTAGTTTTAACTTGACCTAAGTCTGTACCACATTGAGGTTCCGTTAAGCACATTGTGCCTGACCAAGTACCTTCAACCAGTTTAGGCATATAAGTCGCTTTTTGCTCATCTGTACCGAACTGGATGATGGTGTTCATACAACCTGTACTTAAACCAGGGTACATGGTGAATGACCAGTTTGCAGTACCCATCATTTCAGACTTGATGAGGTTTAAAGACATTGGCAGGCCTTGACCACCAAACTCTTCTGGGTAAGAAAGACCTTGCCAGCCACCCATGACGAATTGGTCATAAGCTTCCTTGAAGCCTTTAGGTGTTGTTACTTCGCCGTTGTTAAAGGTACAGCCTTCTTCATCACCCGATTGGTTCAGTGGAGAAAGTACGTTTTCGCAGTAATCTGCCGCACCTTCAAGAATCATATCAACGGTTTCAGCATCCGCATTTTGACCACTTGTCAAAGTTTGGTAATGTGCTGGATAATCTAACATTTCGTTCATTAAGAAACGAATATCGCGGAGAGGGGCTTTATAAGCTGGCATAATCTTAATCCTGTATTTGAATCATTTTGGATTATCTGTTTCGATACTTTGATTATTCATAATAGCGATAAAAATACATTGATAAACTCTAGGGAAAAAATTGTCAGAAAAGCTAATTTTCGAAATGAGTTGTGAGTAAGAAAATCATTTTTCTGTTAGAGTCTTCGCATATATTATATGTGAAAAATGATCTATTTTATAGTTGAAAATATAACGATATAAGGGTGTTTGGTAAAGCTATGCATTTAAAATATTTAACATTATGCTTGTTAGGTCTTAGTCTTTCTGCATGTTCACAGCATGTCATTAAAACCAATTCAGGTTCTCAGAATTTAGAGCAAAAGGCAATTAATAGTCTGAATGCAATGTATGAATATCCGAGTTACGATTATCGTGGCAAATTTAAAGTTCATGTCGACCTAGATCAAAATAAATCAAACACCTCGTCAGAAAAGGCAACCTTAGATGCAGCACTCAAACAAAAAGTGGATCAATATTTACAAGAGCAAAAGGTTAATTTAAACAGCAAACAGAAGCAGGCACTCTATAATGCTTTGGCACAACAGCCCAAAAGTTCTGGTGGTTCTAAAGCTGATAAATTTGCTCGGATCATAGCCAATATATTGAATGATATGCAATTTGAATATGATGGTTCTGTGCATTATCGTCAGAAAATGGGTTCGTTTAATCTGACAGCACGTTATGAAAAACCAACCTTGTTAGTTCAAGCAAAAGTGCCGATGGTTCTAGATTTAAATAATTATAAGTTTTATATCAATTACTTTGCTTTGATGCCGTATTTGGTGAACAAAGAAAATCAAAATAATTTAGCTTATTTGGATTTTTCAAAATATCAGGCAATGTTTAAGCAAGTGGATTACAAAAAATTTGCAGAGTATGTGAAAGCTTCAAGTGCTGTGTATTACCGTTTAGCTGATCAAAATAACATTCAAGCATTGTCTGTCTCCGCTGCTGATCGAAATTTAGGAGTAGTCGAAAAAATTCGCTTAAAAACATCGATTGAAGAATTAATTTTACAAGCGAATTTGTACAGCAAAGTGAATGAAAAATATTTAATGCAAAGCATTTTAAATATTAAAGAACAAAACTTAGAAAAGCTGATTGCTGATGAAACCAATGCTGTAAGCAAAACCAAGCCTGATGCAGCGGCATCCATATTAGCGAGTAAAGATTCCGCAGATGATGCAAGTGTCGTCAGTCAGCAATTATATCGTTTAGTGAATCAGCACTTTGGTGTTGAAGATGAAGCTGATCCAAAGGTATCCGATGCAGCGCAGCAAGCGATGGATGCTGCCAAAGCTGGGATAGTCACTGACGATTCAGAATCAGCTGATGCTGCCGCAGATGCAGCTTCTTCCTCGGAAGATGAGCAAGGTTTAACAGAGGCCCAATGTACAGCGCTTCAGAATGCTCAACAGGCTGCTTATGGAGATGCACAGTATTGTGAAAGTATTTACGATATTGATGTTTTTAATGCGAAAAAAGCCGAATCAGGTTTTCTATCTTATGTTGAAAAATTACAAAGCGTAGAAAAAGAATTTGCTGTATATGATGAAAATCAATTTGTTAATGATCAGGCATTTAAAGCACTATGGATTAAGCATCAGGCTGAGATTGAAAAAGCATTGCCTCCTCAAGACAAACGTAATCCATTTACCATGGATATTGGTTTAGATGCACAAGGGCGAGCAGTTAAAATTGATTATGATTTGAATTATGCACTCCCTGAACTGAAGTCTCGTTTTAATCTTAAAGCAGATATGTTGATTTCCAATTATGGCCAAGCAACGCCAATTGATCAGGCTCAATTGAAACGAGCGAAAACATGGGCTGAAGCAAGTAAAGGTTCAATGTTGGAACAAGCAATCGGCAGTTTCTCAGAGAAACTGGGACAGACTGGCATTCAAGAGCGTTCAGTTGAACCTTATACGTTATCTTTAGAGGATCAACTCAAGGTCATTGCAAAACAGCGATATGATGCAACACACAGTTATGAGCAAACATTTAAAGCGGTATTTATTGCCAAGCTGATAGAAAATAAAGCAGAAATTGCACAACGTTATACAAGTCAGGAATTGCAGGAAATTGCGGCTGTTTATGCCTATTGGTATGCCACAGATGACATCTATAACCCACAAGGTAAGGCGTTGAAGAGCATTGAAGCATTACAGAAGAAACATCATCTTGAGCAAGATGATGAGTTTGATGACAAGTTGGGACAAGCTGTTAATCGTATTGTAAATGATGCGATGCATGGTGATAAAGATCGTCAAGCTTGGAAAAAGCTACAAGCTCAATATAAGCAGCCACAGCAGCTATTTGCTCAACAGTATCAAGTTCAATTTGAGCGTGATAATGGAGTTTCGAGTGAGGAAAAACTACTATTAGCACAAACCGCAACGATTTTGGGACAAGTATATGTCGATGCACGTAAAAATCAGTTATCTGAAAAGAGCATTAAATCATTAAAGATTGAACACAATGAATTTATTGATTATGAAATCTTTAAAGAAGTGTATTTGAAAATGCTAACGGCAAAATAATTGGCGATTACTTGAAAAGAACCTGCGCAATGCAGGTTCTTTTTTGCTTACTAATTTATAGATGGGTTATAAGAAATCTTTTAATTCAGGTTTGACCCCATTCCAAATAGAAAAAGCTTCAATTGCTTGACCCACCAACATACCAAAACCATCTGTTGATGGAACTTGACGCTCTTGAGCTTGATCCAAAAAGCTTGAAGGTTTGCCATAAGCCATTTCATAAGCATGGTGAAAAACCAAGCATTCAGGAAGCTGTAAAGTATCACCAGTTAAGCTGGCAGAAGTGGCATTGATGACAAAATCAAATTCACCAGCGAGTTGCTCCAAGCTGAGCGCTGAGAGTTGCGCCTGCGGCACGGCATCTTTTAAATCTGAGACCAATTGTTCAGCTCGAGCAAGTGTACGATTGGCAATGACAATCTGCTTTGCACCTGCTTGTACTAAAGGATAAATGACACCACGTGTTGCACCACCAGCACCTAAGATTAAAATGCGACTATTTTTAAGGTCCCAACCTAAGGCTTGAATGGCGGCAACTAAACCCTGACCATCGGTATTATCTCCAAACAGTTTGCCATCTTGCATCCACAAGGTGTTCACAGCTTTTGCAATTTTGGCACGTTCAGTAAGTTGATCACATAAAGCAAATGCCTGCTCTTTAAACGGCACAGTTACATTCATTCCAATGCCATCATGAGCAAAAAAATCTTTTGTTGTGCTTTCAAAACCATCTAAGGGTGCAAGAATTTTTTTATAGTTTAAATCAACTCCTGTTTTTGCTGCAAAAGCATGATGCAATTCTGGTGAGCGGGATTGTTCAATCGGATTCCCAATGACAGCAAATTGTTTGGTCATACTTTTATCCAAAGTTGAAAGAGGGGACAGAGGCTATTAAACATATTTGAATGCTTATGCTGAGACAATATACGATAATCTTTAGGTACAAAAAAGCACCTAAATTCAGGTGCTTTGAATAATTACGGTCAATTACTTATTTAAACTCAACCAATCTCTTGGTTTTAAATAATAATCGGTGAGACGTTTTTCAGGCGAGTTTTCATCCCATTCAGGGCGATACGACCAGCCTGCAAGATTCGGTAAACTCACTAAAATGGATTCAATACGTCCACCTGTTTGCAGGCCAAACAACGTACCACGGTCGTAGACTAAATTATATTCAACATAGCGACCACGACGATACAATTGGAATTCACGCTGAGCTTCGGTGTAAGGCTGTTCACGATGCTTTTCAAAAATAGGCAAGATTGCTTCTAAATAACCATTACCAACGGCTTGAATATATTTAAAGCAAGTTTCGAAGTCCCATTGATTTAAATCGTCAAAGAATAAACCACCCACACCACGTTGTTCATCACGATGTTTTAAGTAGAAATAATCATCACACCATTGTTTATGTTCAGCATAAACATGTTCGCCAAATGGTCGGCATAAGTCATAAGCGGTTTGATGCCAGTTTTGAATATCTTGATCATCTGGATAGAAAGGTGTGAGATCAAAGCCACCGCCAAACCACCAAACAGGGTCTTGACCCTCAGGTTCAGCAACAAATAAACGTACATTTGCATGTGAAGTTGGGATATTGGGATTTTTAGGATGAATCACTAAAGAAACGCCCAACGCTTGTGCTTTTGCACCTGCGATTTGAGGATGGCGTTCCGTTGCAGAAGCAGGAAGTTTACTGATGTTGATGTGGGAAAACATCACTCCGCCTTTTTCAATCACTTCACCATTTTGCAAAACGCGAGAGCGACCACCGCCACCTTCGGTTCGTTGCCAATCATCAATGATAAATTCAGCGGTACCACCGCCTGCACGTTCCTGTTGTTCTAATCCTGCACAAATACGTGCTTGTAAGTCGAGTAAAAACTCGCGAACACGTTGAATATCAGCTGAAGTTGGATGCTGCATGATGATCCTCTTGATAATATCTAAGAATTACTTACATCAAAACATAAAACCATAAAAAAAGTAAGGAATTTTTGAATCTATATTCAGATACATGATTTAGGATGAAAAGTTTGGAGAGCCAAGAATACTTTTTATTTAGACTGCGCAGCGCGATTCTTTTCGATAAGACTATTAATTTCTTCGTTATATAGCCAAGTATTTAAAATACCTTCAGAACTTTCCAAGCCAGTAATATCTAAAAAATGTTCAAATGTACCTGCAACTTGCTCTCTATCATCTGTATCAAGTGAGTCAGGATCAATTTGATGGATACCTACAGAAAGTATTTTCAGTAGCTGTTCTTTACTTGGTTGATCCGAGTGCTGATAAAGCTGGATGTACGCTTCAGCAGTCTGAGCTACTTTTTGATTTAATACTCTTTTCAATTGATTATCTTGAACGCCTGTATATAGATAGCCATCACTTAAAAAATGATCTTGCTGTTTAAACTTATGTAATTGATTGATAATTTTAGTATTTAAAGGGGGTGCTTTATGCTCATTCGCTTGAGTGTAGCCACTTAGTAACAGGAGACCTGTTACTAAGAAAATATTTAATAATTTCATATTAATAAATACTCTTTTAATGAGTGCGATGACTCTACATTTAGAAGTCATCTTTTTGATAGAGATGATCCATACGCTCACGTTTGGTCTTTAAATATTGTTCATTAAATGGGTTACGACCTACTGTTAACGGTACACGCTCAACCACATTAATGTCTAAATCAGTTAGGGCTTTAAGTTTTAACGGGTTATTCGTAATTAACTTAACTTCTTTAATTTGTAGATGATCCAGCATAATGCTACACATATCATAACGACGCGCATCAGCAGGAAGATTTAACAATAAGTTAGCATCAACTGTATCATGCCCTTGATCTTGTAAAGCATAGGCGCGAATTTTATTCGTTAAACCAATCCCACGACCTTCTTGGCGTAGATATAAAATCACACCTTGACCTGCTTCATTAATCAAACGTTGAGTCGCTTGTAATTGAGGACCACAGTCACACTTTAATGAAGCGAAAGCATCACCTGTTAAGCATTCTGAATGAATACGGACTAAAACAGGTCCTGTTGGGGGAGTTTCTAAACCTTTAGAAAGCGCCACATGTTCTTCGCCTGTTTGAGGGTCTTGAAACACAGAAATATTGAAGTCACCAAAAGCAGTTGGTAGCTTTGATGTTGCAATAAATTCAATCGGCACAGAGAGCTCGCTATGTTAGTAAAAACTGTCAAAGTATAGCTTAATGTGTGAAGATTGAGTGAATTGCAAGTTCTGATTTTTCACATAAGTTTTTCTTTTTCATAGAAAGCACACAATAATGGTTGATAAACAGTGACATAATTCAGGATAATCTGTAAGTCAGTTGTTTAAGATTGGCTTGAGAATGTTCAGCACTACATCATTCGCACATGTGGCTGATTGAAGGTAGATCGTATTTAATTGTATGATTGTCCCCATTTAACCCAGCTTCGGATTTGCCAGGCTTAAAAAGGCTTTGCCACATTATGTTGTATACCGAAATTCCAACTCAACGTCCTGTTACGCCATTGTTAGATGGAATTGATCATCCACAACAATTACGTCAGCTCGAGCAAAGCCAACTCGCACAAGTGGCGGATGAGTTGCGTCAATATATTTTGTATGCGGCAGGGCAAAGCGGTGGCCACTTTGGCGCAAATTTAGGTGTGATTGAACTGACAGTTGCTTTGCACTACTGTTTCAATACACCAGATGATCGTTTAGTTTGGGATGTGGGTCATCAAGCATATCCACATAAAGTACTGACGGGGCGTCGTGAGCGAATTACTACGATTCGTAGTAAAGATGGTTTAGCTGCTTTCCCTGCGCGTGAAGAATCTGAATTTGATACCTTTGGTGTAGGACATTCGTCAACAGCAATTTCTGCGGGTCTAGGAATGTCGCTTGCGCGTCGTTATCAAAAAGATCCGTGTGATGTGGTTGCAATTGTTGGTGATGGTGCAATGACAGCAGGTATGGCATTTGAAGCCATGAATGATGCGGTTGCACATGATGCTGATCTGATCGTTGTTTTAAATGATAACGATATGTCGATTTCATGCAGTACTGGCGGTTTTGCAAGACATTTAGCTGCAATTTGGGAAACAGGTCAACTGGTGAATGTCGACGAACATGGTCAAGCCTATGTTCAGCCACATCCGAAGTGGACTTATAACTCACGGTTACATCAATCTGCAACAGATGCTGCGGATAACTTATTTAAAGCGATTGGTTTTGATTATTTTGGGCCATTTGATGGACATGATGTTGAACAACTCACACAAGTTTTCCATGCGCTAAAAAAACGTAAAGGCCCTCGTTTAGTTCATATTTATACCAAAAAGGGTAAAGGATTTGCGCCAGCTGAAGCAGACCCGATTACCTATCATGCGATTACTAAAATTGCACCTACAGCATCTGCTCCTGCAAAAAAATCACCGCCTAAATACTCAGATGTGTTTGGACAATGGTTATGTGATGAAGCAGCGCAAGATGATCGTTTACTCGCAATCACCCCAGCAATGTGTGAAGGTTCAGGGATGGTTCAGTTTGCAAAGCAATACCCTGAACGTTTCTTTGACGTTGCGATTGCTGAACAACATGCAGTGACTTTAGCAGCGGGTATGGCGTGTGAAGGTTTAAAACCTGTTGTAGCAATCTATTCGACCTTTTTACAACGTGGTTATGATCAATTGATCCATGATGTTGCTTTGCAAAATCTAGATGTCACTTTTGGGATTGATCGTGCTGGTTTGGTCGGTGAAGATGGTCCGACCCATGCAGGTGCATATGATTATGCCTATATGCGTACTGTACCTAACATGGTGATCATGGCACCAAAAGATGAAAATGAATGTCGCCAGATGTTGCATACGGCATATCACTATAATGGACCAACTGCCGTACGTTATCCACGTGGTGTTGGTACAGGTGCTGAAATTCAACAGCAAATGACTGCTTTAGAAATTGGTAAAGCTGAAATCGTTGCGCAATTTAATCAGGACGTAGATCAGCAGATCAGTATCCTTGCTTTTGGTAGTCGTGTTGCAGCATCAGTTGAAGCAGCAGAATTATTTGCAAGTAAACATTCGGTTGCCGTACGTGTGGTCAACATGCGGTTTGTAAAACCATTAGATGAGCAGATACTTCGTGACTTAGCTGCAGACACAAAACTTTTTGTGACTGTAGAAGAACATGCGGTTATGGCGGGTGCGGGAAGTGCAGTAAATGAATTTTTAGCACATGCTCGAATTTTAAAGCCAATTGTAAATCTCGGTTTGCGTGATACATTTTTACATCAAGCAACTCATCAGCAAATGCTTGCAGATTGTGGTTTAGATGGACAAGGGATTTTTGCTTCAATTGAGAAAGCTTGGTTATAGATCGCTAACGCTTTGTAAATTAGAAAATAATCTTTCGCAAACATTTTTTACCTAAAAGCCCTTATATTTGATAGAATATGAGGGCTTTTATGCATTATTCTTTGTCAAAATCTTCAAATTTGTAGTGGGTGTTCAATGGAACCTATGGTGGTTATGGCTGCGCGTGCGGCTCAAACAGTTGGTCAAGAGCTTTTAAAGGCACATCAAAATCGTCATAAACTCGATTTACAAGTTGAAGAAAAAGGCATTGATGGTCCAGTAACACGTGTTGATCGTTACTTGGAACAACTTACAATTGATACACTTCGCAAAAGCTATAAAAACCACAGCTTCCTTGGTGAAGAGTTTGGCATGCAAGAAGGTAAAGGTCACGATGCAGATTGGTGCTGGGTGATTGATCCTTTAGATGGTACTCAAAACTTTATCAACGGTTTCCCTCATTTCTGTATTTCTATCGCAGTACAACATAAAGGCGTAACTCAGCACGGTGTGATCTATGATCCAGTGCGTGATGAATTATTCTCTGCAAGCCGTGGTCGTGGCGCAGTCATGAACCAACGCCGTATCCGTGTCAATGTTAAAGACTCTTTAGAAAGCACATTCCTTGCGGTAGGTCATCCTTATCGTGCGAAGCGTAACGGGGAAATTGTTTCTTATGCAGAGCAACACTTTGCTTCGTTATTGGCAGTGACTAAATCTGGCGCGCAAATTCGTCGTGGCGGCTCAGCTGCTTTAGACTTGGCATATGTTGCTGCGGGTCGTTTTGATGGTTTCTTTGAGCTTGGCTTAAAACCATGGGATATCGCTGCGGGCGAATTAATCGTGAAAGAAGCGGGCGGTGTGGTTGTGGATGCTCGTGGTGGTAATGAATCATTTGATAATGGTCAAGTACTTGCTTGCTCATTGAAAATGTTAAAACCACTGATGCAAACAGTTGTTCCAGCTTGGGGCGATGCTGCAAAATAAATTTTAGATTAAAAAACCCTCAATAATTTGAGGGTTTTTAATTATGATCTGATAATAATGAAGGAGTTATTTTTATACTTTCATCTTCTTTAATCGGTCAGATAAAAATAATAAAGGTGACCCAATAGAAAAACCTATTAAAAAGGGTGACTTTTAAAATTATTCTGCTATAATCCGCCCACGCACTTAAATTCCAGTTCATTACCTGAACATTCAGTTCTATTCATATTAGCGCACGCTGTCCATAGAGAGGACCATATCTTGCGCCCAAATCGCTTAGCGATTCTTCAGGTTGAGGCAGTAATCAAGCGTGCGTTTAGTCCACATCGTCGTTATTCGGATTGCCGCTGAACTTCATCTATTTTCAGCTTGAGTCGCTTTGCCGCTTTTTGCCGATGTCTATTTTTTGTATTTATTAAAATGGAGCACCCATTAGGGTGAAACTCTCTATGAGCAAAACTTTTGCCGAATTTTCTTTGCACGAAACCTTACAACAAGCCCTAGAAGGTTTAGGTTTTACAAGTCCAACTCCTGTGCAAGAACAAGCGATTCCAGCTGCGTTAGATGGAAAAGATTTATTAGTTTCAAGCCAGACAGGTTCTGGTAAAACTGCAGCATTTTTACTCCCTACATTAAATGCTTTGGCAGGTCAGGAAACTTTTGTGCCATTTAAAGAACGCATGAAAGCTGTGACTCAACCAAGCATCTTGGTTTTATGTCCTACGCGTGAATTGGCTCAACAAGTAAGCCAAGATGCGATTGCATTTGTACGTCATATGAAAGGTGTTCGTATTGCTGCAATCATGGGTGGTATGCCTTTTGGTAAGCAAATTCAACAGCTTAAAGGTGCACAAGTGATTGTTGCAACGCCAGGTCGTTTGCTTGACTTGGTAAATCGTCGCCAATTGAAACTTGATAAAGTTGAATCGTTAATCGTCGACGAAGCTGACCGTATGCTTGATCTAGGCTTCTCTGAAGATTTAGAAGCAATTGGTGAGTTAGCTGCAAACCGTAATCAAACATTAATGTTCTCTGCGACTTTTGCTGATCGTATTATTCGTCTTGCTGAACGTATGATGAATGATCCACAACGTATCGCAATTGAGACTGGTCACAGCACTAACACTGATGTAACACAAACATTACATTGGACAGATGGCTTTGAGCATAAGAAAAAATTACTTACTCACTGGTTGTCTGACGAGTCAGTAGATCAAGCTGTTGTCTTTGCAAGCACGCAAGAAGATACAGATATGCTTGCTGAAGAATTGGCTGAAGCAGGTCACTCAGTTGTTGCATTGCATGGTGCTATGCCACAAACCGTTCGTAACCGTCGTTTACGCAGCATCCGTGAAGGTCGTGCAAAAATCTTAGTTGCAACTGACGTAGCAGCACGTGGTTTAGACGTACCAACTATTTCTCACGTGATTAACTTCGGTTTACCGATGAAAAACGAAGATTATGTACACCGTATTGGTCGTACAGGTCGTGCAGGTCGTACAGGTCAGGCGATTACACTTGCGACTTATCGCGAGCGTGGCAAAATCCGTGCGTTAGAAGATTACTTAGATGCACGTTTAAATGTATCTGAAATTGAAGGTTTAGAGCCATCTCCACCTCCTGCTCGTTCAGGTCGTGATGGTGGCGGTCGCGGTCGCGGTGGTCGTGATGGCGGCGGTCGTGGTCGTGGTGGTTTTGGTGGCGGTCGTCGTTTTGAAGGCGAAAGCAATTTCAAACGTCGTGAAGGCGGTGAAGATCGTCCACGTCGTAGCTTTGATGATAAACCACGTGGTGAACGTCCATCATTTGGTGGTGAAGATCGTCCACGTCGCGAATTCAATTCTGATCGTCCACGTCGTGAAGGTGGTTTTGACGACCGTCCACGTCGTAATTTTGATGATAAACCACGTGGTGAACGTCCATCATTCGGTGGTGAAGACCGTCCACGTCGCGAGTTCAATTCAGATCGCCCACGTCGTGAAGGTGGTTTTGAAGATCGTCCAAAGCGTAGTTTTGGTGGTGAAGACCGTCCACGTCGCGAGTTCAATTCAGATCGCCCGCGTCGTGAAGGTGGTTTCAATGATAAACCGCGTTTTGATTCGAATGATGACAACCGTGGTAACCGTGTAGATTACAAACCACGTCGTGAAGGTAGCTTCGGCGACCGTCCAAAGCGCGATTTTGGTGATCGCCCACAACGTGAAGGTGGTTTTGGTGACCGTCCAAAACGTAGTTTCGGTGGTGAAGATCGTCCAAAACGTACATTCGGTGGTGAAGACCGTCCTAAGCGTAAATTTGGTGAAGATCGTCCAGTACGCGGTACACGTGAAGAAACTTTCGGTGGCGACCGTCGTCGTAAAAACGATTTCTAATCATTAAAAACCGATAAAATGAAGAAGCCAGTTGAAAAACTGGCTTTTTTATTTAGGATTAGTCATGTAAAATTATAAAAATGTATACTAATTCAAATTTTATAGAAGAAATGAATAAACTTAAACAAAATAAAAGTCTTTTAAGTCAAATATGGTCATTCATTTGTGGTGAAGGGTTGCCATGTCTATTTGTTATTTTAATGCTTTGTAATGGGTTGTTTTTTGCATATGCACTTATTGCACGCAATAATACCGATTCTTTGAATGCAAGCTCACAACATGAGTTGAGCACAGAAGTTGATAAAAAGAACAATTACATAAATTAATAATCTTCATACGTAGCATATCAAAATAAAAACAAGCGCTTAATCTTTCAGTGTATAGTATGCGTGCATAAAAAGTGCAGGAATGAATGCCAGTATGAATAACAAATCTCCTCTCGATGCTGAAGCCCTCATTGAAGTTAAAAACTTGAGCTTTAACCGAGGGGAACGCGTCATTTATGATGATGTCAGTCTTAAAATTCGACGTGGTCAAATTACTGCAATTATGGGACCTTCAGGAACAGGTAAGACCACTTTGCTCCGTTTGATTGGTGGGCAGTTAATCCCTGATCATGGTGAAGTATTGCTCGATGGTAAGAATATTGCAGCCATGTCTCGTCCAGACTTGTTTGCTGCACGCGCACGTATGGGGATGTTATTCCAGAGTGGTGCGTTATTTACTGATATGTCAGTTTATGAAAATGTTGCATTTCCTATTCGTGCGCATACACAATTACCAGAACATTTGATTGCTGAGTTAGTCGCTTTAAAGTTGGAGTCGGTTGGGCTACGTGGTGCTGAACCCTTAATGCCATCTGAACTTTCAGGAGGTATGAATCGTCGTGTTGCCTTAGCGCGTGCGATTGCACTTGATCCAGAATTGATTATGTATGATGAGCCATTCGCTGGCCAAGATCCAATTGTTAAAGGTGTTCTAACACGATTGATTCGTTCTTTGCGTGAAGCTTTAGACTTAACAACAATTATTGTCTCGCATGATGTCGCAGAGACATTATCGATTGCTGATTATATTTATGTGGTTGCTGAAGGCAAAATTCAGGGTGAAGGTTCACCTGAGCAGCTACAGGCACATGCTTCCCCATTTGTACGTCAATTTTTAACAGGCTCAGCTGAGGGTCCTGTTGAATATCAATTTACTCATCAAGCATATTTAGATAACGAGGTTCGTGCATGAATACGATTGCCTGGTTAGGTAGACTCGTTATTGAGCGAATAAAGGGGATAGGTGCAGCATCACTTATGCTCATCCAGATTTTATTTTCAGCGCCTTCAAAGGGTGGCTTTCAACGCTTTGTCTATCAAATGCATCGTGTTGGGGTCATGTCTCTGCTGATTATTGCTGTGTCAGGTTTGTTTATTGGCGCTGTCCTTGGCTTACAGATGTATAGCATTTTGGTCACTTTTGGTAGTGAAGCTATGTTAGGGACTGCGATTTCGTTAACTTTGTTACGTGAACTTGCTGCGGTTGTTGCTGCATTACTATTTGCAGGGCGCGCAGGCTCGGCTCTCACTGCCGAAATTGGGTCAATGAAACAGAGTGAACAATTGGCCAGTATGGAAATGATTGGCGTTGATCCACTTCGTCAAATTGTGGCTCCGCGTTTGTGGGCAGGTATTGTGAGTTTGCCGATGTTGACTGTGATTTTTGCAACGATCGGTATCATTGGCGGCAAGTTGGTTGGCGTAGATTTTTTAGGTGCTGATGAAGGTTCTTTCTGGGGTGGTATGCAAAGTACAGTTCAGTTTGGGCATGATATTTTTAATGGCACTATTATTAAAAGTATTGTTTTTGCGCTGATTTGTACATGGGTTGCGGTCTATCAAGGTTATGCTTGTGATCCAACACCAGAGGGTATCGCGACTTCGATGACCAGAACGGTCGTATATTCTTCACTTTGTGTATTAGGTTTTGATTTCGTGTTGACTGCGGTCATGTTCGGAGGGATTTAATGAAATCACGTACTAGTGAGCTGGCCGTAGGTATTTTTGTGATTATCTTCGGTATCGCTCTATTTTTTCTTGCGATGAAAGTTAGTGGTTTAGTGGGTACAAATCTACGTGATAGCTATAGCATGACAGCGCAGTTTGATAACGTAAATGGTTTAAAACCACGAGCAAAGGTGTCCATGAGTGGTGTGACCATTGGTCGTGTAGAATCTATTACGCTTGATCCAGTAACACGTTTAGCAACAGTTAAGTTTGATTTGGATGGTAAATTAACCAGCTTTAATACTGAGCAATTAAAAGAAGTGCAGAAAAATGCCTTAGAAGAATTGCGTTATAGCTCAGATTATCAACAAGCTGATGCTGCGAAACAAAAAGCAATGGAACAGCAACTTATCAGTAACATGACCTCCATCACCAGTTTGGATGAGGATGCTTATATTATGGTTGCAACCAATGGCTTACTGGGTGAGAAGTATTTGAAAGTTGTACCAGGTGGTGGTGTGAATTACCTAAAGCGTGGTGATGTTGTTTCAAATACCCAAGGTACAATGGATTTAGAAGATTTGATCAGTAAATTTATTACTGGTGGTGCTGGTAAAGCCACATCAAGCTCAACAACTTCAGAGAGTTCGGCATCGCAGCCAGTTGCTACTGAAGCAGAACCATCATTTGTTGAGTAATTCAGGTTAGGAGATTGAAGTGAATACATTATTGAAACAGACGTTAACAGCAAGTGTATTATCAACCATGCTTGTGAGTGCTGCATTTGCAGCACCAACAGAAACCCCACCTGATTTTGTTAAACGTGTGGCTGATGGTTTAATTACACGTCTAAAAGCAGATCATGCGAAATTACAAAGTAATCCTGCTTTAGTTAAATCGATTATTCGTCAAAACCTTGATCCGTATGTTGATTCACAAGCATTTACACGTATCGTATTAGGTACGTATGCAAACAATCAATATACAACTGCTGCGCAACGTGCTCAGTTTGAACAAAATTTCCGTGCGGTGATTATTGAAAACTATGGTGGTGCTTTCGCTAAATATACCAATCAAAGTTATACTATGCGTCCTTTTAAGTCGACCAATAGTAAGAATCCCGTTGTTACATTAGACTTCTTACATAATGGTGAGAAAATCCCTGTATCGTTCCAGTTGACAGATAAAGGCGACCAATGGAAAGTCCGTAATATTAATGTCTCTGGTATTGATTTAGGCTTGCAATTCCGTAATCAGTTTGCTGCTACTGTTCAGCGCAATGGTGGTGATCTGAATAAAGCGATTGCAACCTTTAAGCCAGATGCAGATGCTGCTGTTAATAAAAAATAAGTAGGTGACGGGTGATTCAGTATATTGATCAGCAATTAATTGTTTCAAAAACAATTGATTTCTCGAATGCACAACAGGTTTATCGAGCAGGTTTAAAGCATATCCAGCAACATAAGAGTTTTCCTCTCATTGTTGATCTGGGTCAGCTTGAACAAGGAAATACCCTTTCTTTAGCGGTATTGGTGCAATGGCTGCGTCAGACACCTGAAAGTAAAGGGCTGCATTTTAAAAATGTGTCTGATAAGATGCTGAAAATCATCCAAGCCTGTCATTTGCAAGATGATTTGAAATTGATATGAAAAAAGTCTTGTAATAAAAAAGCACCGCAAGGTGCTTTTTTATTAAATCCATTTCTTCCAGCGGAAGTACACCATTGGGAGTACAAGGAACGCCATCAGGATACTCGCTACAATCCAGAAACTCAGACTACCATGTGCGAAAGGTAAGACCTCAGTGTTCATGCCATAAATACTAGCAATCAGCATCGGAGGGGCAAGCATACTTGGTAAGATCGAGAATCGACGAATTGTGTCATTCTGTTCGGTGTTAATAAAACCTGATGTGGTATCCAGTAAGAAGCGTACTTTCTGGAATAGGAAAGCATCATGTTCCACCAGTGAGCGAACATCCTCACTTAACTCCCGAATGTCGGCATCATAAATATGGCTGCCCAAAGCGCGTGGGCGAGATAAAAAGGTCAGTACCCTACGCAGGTCAATCAAGCATAGCTGGGCTTTTCCGAGCATATCTTCCTGCTGTGCCAGCCGTGTAATCATGTCATCCAGATCGAGCAGGGTTTCACGGTGATGGTTATTCAACACTTCGGTTGAGTATCTTTCCAAGTCTTTGTGGATATCTTCAAGGATATCCGCAAGCTCATCCAGCTTGGCCTCAAGCAGACCAAGCAAGATCCATGTGGGATCTTTATAGTCCATATCGTAATCATTACGGCGTGCACGCGCACGGAAGGCACGAAATGCAACTAATTTTTCGCCACGCATGGTAAACAAACGATCTTTATGCAGAATGAAGGCAACGGTTTGTACTGTTGCAAGCATATGAGATGATTCATCTGTATCGCCATCGACCTGATAATTTTTATTCTTTGTTAAAAAATATGTACTGATATGCAAGATACCATCATCATCACGGTAAAATCGTGCGGATGAGGAAATGTCTTCAAGTGATTTTAATGTTGGTAGGTTTCGCTCGTAAGCATCAAATACCCACTGTTGTTCTTCTTGAGATGGAGCAATTAGATCAATCCAAACCAATTCAGGGTGGAGATCAAAACTCCCATTGATTGTTGCATCTTCTAGACTACCGCGCTCTGTGGCATAAAAGGCTTCAAGCATGTCTTTTTTCCTCGCGCAGCCAATGTGAGATTTTCAGCATTGTACCGAAAACCAGCGTGTATTTTAGACAAGGATGAAACGAAAAACACTTGCCTAAACGTTAATTTCTAAAAAATCTTGTTACACAGCCTACTTTATCAGCATGACAGTTATATAAAACAGTTTTAATTGTATGAAATCTATATGTGTTTTTTGTGTGAGGCTGCCAGATTACGGTTCTATTCATCTAAAAAATTATCGTTGTCTAGATAAGTCATGGCTGAGCAGGACAATACCGAATTTATGGTTCTTTAGTTCTATTGTAATGAATTCATCGGTTGAAATTTAAGTGTGAGGAAAGGGTATTGAAAACGATTACTGTCGCTGCCGCTGTCATTTTAAATGAGCAAAATCAATTGCTTTTGGTTCGTAAGCAAAATACAGAAGCTTTTATGCAAGTAGGCGGCAAGCTAGAAAGTAATGAAGCGCCTGCAATTGCAATACAGCGTGAAATTTTAGAGGAAATCGCGTGTGAATCTGAGATCAAACAGTTTATCGGGCGCTTTGAAACGGCGGCTGCAAATGAGCCTGATCATTTGTTAGTGAGTTATGTTTATGAGGTGAAACTGAAACAAACACCACGTATCGCTGCGGAAATTGCAGAGATGAAATGGATTGATTTAGACGATCAAACCACTGTACTGGCACCACTGACTAAAGAAGTGGTGATTCCATGGTGTCAGCAAAATTTAGAGAACTAGCATTATTACGGATAGGGGCTGCTAAACAAATACTATAAACCTGTTGGCAGCCAAGTTGTTGCAAGACTTGAGATAAGGCGGTAATTGAACTGCCCGTTGTGACGACATCATCGACGATCAAGACTTTGCGATAACGAAGATGATTGGGCGGCGCAGCCACAAATTGCTGTTCAATATTTTCTAGTCTTTCGATGCGCGATAAGCCTTTTTGCGAGTGTTGATTCAAGCGTTGTACAGGTTGCCAGATAGGGATATTTAAGCTTTTACTAAGTGCTTGGGCCAGTAACAGCGTTTGGTTGAAACCTCGTTCAACTAATCGATCAGTTGAAATCGGCATTGGAACGACGGCATGAACTTTAGGAAGCTTGAGTTGTTGTAGCAGTCCTTCCAATAGTCGTTGATGATGCAGTTTTTGTTCATATTTAAATTGCTGAATGATGCGATCAATCGGATATTGATAATGGCATACAACGAATATTTGTTGTTGATTACGTTGAATGGATTGTTTTAACCAAGGTAACTGATTCCAACAACTTTGACATACTCCATATTGCTTCCTAATCCCAATATCACACAGGCTACATGGCGTTAGATAATCAAAGATTTGTTTTGCTGATGTTTGAATTAATTTAAACATAGGCGTATCTTGGGGCTTCAGGTAGCCAGCGTTTTAATAGTCCATCAGCATGTTGTGGATAGTCTTTTAGAATTTGTTCAGCCACATAATGGGCTTGTGTGAGTAAATGATCATCACGTTCTAAACGTGCCACACGGAAGCCCATATCCCCAGTTTGTTTTGTTCCTAAGAGTTCACCCGGACCGCGTATTTCCAAATCTTTTTCAGCAATTACGAAGCCATCATTACTTTCTCGTAAAATAGACAGTCGCTCCTGACCATTTTGAGACAAAGGTACTTTGTAGAGTAGAGCGCAAAAACTAGCGGTAGCACCACGCCCAACACGCCCTCGAAGTTGGTGCAATTGCGAGAGACCCAAACGTTCAGCATTTTCAATCACCATGATGGATGCATTCGGCACATCGACGCCAACCTCAATCACGGTAGTGGCAATTAACAGTTGTGATTGATTATCTTTAAAAGCTTGCATGACCGCTTGTTTTTCATCTGCTTTCATTTTGCCGTGGACTAGACCAATATTGATGTCTGGAAAGCGTTCCTTAATTTCTTGATAGGTGGCTTCGGCGGCTTGAGCATCTAGGGTCTCAGATTGTTCCACTAAGGTGCAGACCCAATATGCTTGTTTACCTTCACGACAGTTGCTGGCAATCCGTTGCAGGACTTGTTCACGGCGATCTAAAGGAATTGTTACGGTTTGAATTGGGGTGCGTCCCGGGGGGAGCTCGTCAATAATTGAAGTATCTAAATCACCATAGGCACTCATAGCCAGCGTGCGGGGAATGGGGGTTGCTGTCATCACCAACTGATGCGGCGTGAACTGGTTTGCGCCCTTGTTGCGTAGGGCAAGGCGTTGATCGACCCCGAAACGATGTTGTTCATCAATAATAACCAAGCCTAGTTTAGAAAATTCCACGGCATCTTGGAATAAAGCATGCGTACCGACAATAAGTTGTGCATGCCCTTGTTTAATTTGTTGTTCAGCTTGTGTACGTGCTTTGCCTTTTTGTTTGCCTGAAAGCCATGCCACTTGGATGCCTAGTGGCTCAAACCAGCGTTTAAAATTTAAATAATGTTGTTCTGCTAAAATCTCAGTCGGTGCCATCAGTGCAACTTGCCAGTCTGCTTCTAGTGCATGGCAGGCTGCAACTGCTGCAACGAGTGTTTTACCTGCTCCTACATCACCTTGGACTAAGCGGAGCATCGGTTGATTTTGCTTGAGATCTTGCAAGATTTCCTTAGAAACTCGTTTTTGTGCATTGGTCATTTGAAAAGGAAGACCATCTAATAATGCCTTAGCCAAGACTTTACTGCTATCAAAACGAGGTGCAGCAATTTGGCGGATATAGGCACGGCGTGTTAATAGGCTAATTTGATGGGCGACTAGCTCTTCAAAAATTAATCGTTGTTGGGCAGGATGCGAACCTTGATTGAGTTGTTGCATGTTGGCATCAACAGGTGGCTCATGAATATATTCTAATGCTTGTTTAAGTTCATAGCCGTTGCTGTATTTAGTCGGTAATAACTCAGCCAAGTCATCGCTATGATGTTGTAACGCCTGACGAATATATTCACGTAATTTAGGCTGCGTCAGACCTTCAGTGCTAGGATAAATTGCAGTGAGTTGGGTTTTGGGTAACGGCGTATGCTGTTGGATGACTTGTATTTCTGGATGATACATTTCAAGACCGCGCGCTCCAACACGAACTTCACCGAATATTCGGAGCTGTTGTCCCATTTTGATGCGATCAGTTAGTCCCTTATAAATATGATAAAACCGTAAAGTGACCTTGCCAAAATCATCTTGTAATAAGGCTGCAAGTGATTTCTTTTTGCCCGGAGGAAAATCTACGGATCGAACCTCACCTTCGAGCAAATAACTTCGTCCAACAACCAGCTGATTCATTGGAATAATGGTGCTACGATCTTCATAGTCACGCGGAAGATGAAATAACAAATCATCCGTGCTAAAAATATGAAGCTTTTCTAATAGGGTTGCTGCGGCGGCACCAACACCTTGTAATTGCTGGATTGAAGTCATCTCTATTCAAGGGTGTATATGCATATTTTATTTATTGGTTATGGTAAAACATCTCAGCGCGTTGCTAAACACTTATTTGAGCAAGGTCACCACATTAGCACAATTAGCCGTAGTCCAAAAATGGATTGTTATGCAAGACACTATATTCAAGATATACATTATTTAGATTTGGCTCAGCTTGATCCAATTGATTTGGTTTATGTCATTCTTGCACCTTCGCAGAGCGGCATAGAAGCATATCAACAAACCTATGTTGATAGCGTTGAACCGATTGCTAATGCTCTCAAAAATCATCCTGTTCGACGTATCATCATCGTTTCTTCGACACGAGTCTATGGTGAAAATGCAGGGGAGCGCATCGATGATGAATCATTCATTCAACCCATCGATGAGCAGGGACATCTGCTTCGGAAGATGGAGTTGTTGTGGCAATCACATTATCCTCATCAGAGCATTATTGTCCGACCAGCAGGAATTTATGGGACCTCAATTGCTCGTTTAAAAAAGCTTGCTGAACAAACACTGACTTATCCAACGATACATTTTAGTAATCGAATTCATATCGATGATTTAGCCAAGTTTTTAGCATTATTAGCTGTTATAGATGTTGTTGAATCAAGTTATATCATCAGTAATAACAATCCTTTACCCATGCATGAAATATTAAGTTGGTTTCAACAATATTTAAACTTGCCTCAGTTGCAACTTTTGTCTGAGCAAGTAACTGGGAAGCGAATTTATGCAACTCGATTGCCACAAACGGGATTTAAATTTGAACATCAGATTTGCTTTAATGACTATCAGACGCTGTTGTCGGTACATGATAATGAAAAATAATTAGATTAAACTGCAAGACAATTTGAATAGTTGGTATAGATTTTGATGATAAAATACCAACAGACTCCGTAAAGGAACTGCCTGAGTTGTGCACATGGTTTGTGATGAGGCATTAAGGGGTGGATATGAGAAAAATAATTTTTACGATGATGCTGGGGTTGGTAGCAACAACAAGTTGGGCGGGCGCACAAACATGGTGTGTGTTTGATCCATTGGGCACGCAGGGCGATATTAGTCGTCGTTTACAAGATATTCGTCTCTATGCACTTCAACATAAAACTCAGTTAAAGTTTGATACTTTTAAGGATGAAAAAAATGCGATTCAGGCATTTGATCAAAATAAATGTTCAGGTTTAGTGGCATCTAATTTTCATACCTATCGTTACAACCATTTTATGGGAAGTACCAGTGGAATTGGTTTGATTTCAAACAATCGTGTTGCACGTATGTTGTTGCAGTTATTGACCAATCCAAATGTCGAAAAACGTATGCTAGATCAAAATTATGAAGTGCTAGGCATGATTCCAATTGGCACGGCATATATGACCATGAATACTCAGCAGATCAGGAAAGTTTCACAATTAAAGAATAAGACCATTGGTATTTTGGAAAATAATCCGCCTCAATTGGCATTGGTACAAAGTGTATCGGCAAAACCTGTTTATGTGGATTTTGCTACGGCAGTTGATTCTTTCAAGAAAAAGAAGATCGATATTTTGGCTGCGCCTGCGTATGGCGTATTACCTTATAACTTGAAAAAAGAGTTTGGTGAATCGACCCAAGTTGTCAATTTTCCAGTCGCGTATTTCGCAATTAATATTGTGATTCGACCTCAAGCGTATCCCAATGGTTTTGGACACCAAATCCGAACTTGGTTTGTAAAAAATAGTAATGTTTTAGCTGCACAAGCAATGCAATGGGAAAATCATTTACCAGCGTATTATTGGGCTGATATTTCGGGTTATGAAAAGCAGGGCTATGAGGCGCTGGTTGCTAAGATTCGTAATCGTTATGTGGATTCAGGTTACTACGATGCCTATTTTGTCGAGCTAATCAAACGACTCAGGTGTCTAGATGATCCGAAATATTTAGAGTGCCGCAAATAAATTGGGTTAGACAAATTTTTGACTAACCCATCAGAAGTGAATACCGAAACATTAAGCTTTCTTGCGTTTTAAACGACGTTTTGCCTGTTGAGAAGCCATTGCTTCTAAAGCGGTTGCAAGTTCTTTATCTGTAAATGTTGTGATGTGTTGCAACATCTGCAAGGTCGCCTCATCCAGCACCAATTGAGCACCTGCCGCCATCTCACTAAAGTTGTCATCATATTCAATGAAGCCCTGTTCATTGTTGCGAATATAATTCTGCTGAGTTAGCACCTTAATAAAGCTTTGGAACAGTGCCTTGTCAAAGAACTCTGGTGAGTTAAATTCATACAGCACAGACAGACGTTGACCCAATAAGTGACTCAGCTCCTCAACCTGTTTGGTGGAGATATTGCCAGAACCACGCTGGGTAATCAGTGCAAGCGTCATGTAATAACGCTCTAAGCTTTGTTTAACTGGCATACCTAAAGTCAAAAGTTTCTGATGCTCTTCACTGTTTGGTGTTGGGCTAAATAAGTTGCCATCATGATCTTGGAAAATTAGACCAATTTTAACAAGTGCGTTGATATAGTTATCAATGTGCTGTTGCAATTCAGAAGCTTTCCACTTCATGAATAATTCAGCTTTTAAGAATGGATACAATGTACGAATCACATTGCTTAAATCTGTTTTATTAATCTTACCGTTATGTTCAACCAATGATGCAACCAGTGATGGTAAGACAAAAGCATGTAAGATATTATTACGGAAATAGGTTAATAAAACGGCTTGATTGTCTTCTATGGCAATAATATCACCTAGAACATGCTGCACACGTTTGATCAGTTTGAGCTTTAAACCATAAGCAATGATTTCTTTACCTGATAAAGAAGTGACTTGTGTGCGTTCGTCATACGGTTGTTGAGTCGCTAAATCACGATAAATATCAAGTTGTTTCGCACAGATCTCTTCATCTAATGTATGTTTTGGTGTTGCTAATAAGATCAAAGATAATAATGAAACAGGGTTGATGACCACTGCGCGATTAATATTTTCTAAAATAACATTAGCTGAGCTTGAAACAACATTCGATACTTCAGCTGGAATTGGCGCATCATTTTTTTCGATTTGAATTTTATCCGCATTATGCTGCTTTAAAATATCATCGAGGAAAACAGGTTCACCAAAGTTAACGTGTACCTTGCCAAAAATTCTTTCAATTTTACGTAAAGTTTTGACGATACCGAAAATTGATTCTGCTTCTTTTGGCTTACCTTGCATTTCACCTACATAAGTTGAGCCTTCCATCAAGCGCTCATACCCAATATACGTCGGTAAGAATACGATTGGCTTAGCACGACCACGTAAATGACCATGTACGGTCATTGCAAGCATGCCTGTCTTCGGTGGTAGCAAGCGACCAGTACGTGAACGACCACCTTCAATGAAGTACTCGATAGGCGTATTGCGTGATAGAATGCTGTATAAATATTCTTTGAATACAGATGTGTATAGTGCATTTCCGCGGAATGAGCGGCGTATGAAAAATGCACCACCTCCACGCAATAACTGACCTACAAAAGGCAAGTTCAAGTTATCACCTGCAGCAATATATGGAATCATCAAGCCACGTTTATAAATCACATAGGACAATAATAAATAGTCGATATGGCTACGATGGCATGGTGTGTAAATAATTTCATAGTCTTTCGCAAGTTCGCGAACCGTACTGAAATTATGAACTTCAACGCCGTCATACAGTTGTGTCCATAATCGTGTTAAAGCCATATCTGCGAAGCGTACTGCTGACGCTGAATAATCAGAAACGATTTCATTGACATAGCCAATTGCGCGGCGTTCTGCCTCAAGCATGCTGATTTTATGCTGAATGCTTTCACGGCGAATGGCATCCTGTACATCGGGTGCCTTAATGACAGACTGCATCACGTTACGGCGGTCTGACAAGTCGGGCCCAAGTACCACTTCGCGTTGCTGGTCTAGGTAGCCATCTAGTGAACTTGCGATATACGTGGCAGGAGAGATGTTTGGATGATGTCTCTTGGCATAATCTACCAATTCACGTAGAGATTGAGGTTCATGGAATTCTAAATATGAATCACGCCCATGTAAGCCAATATTCATGAGTTGCTTAACAGTACCTGGTGTTGCCCAAGTATCAGAAAATAATAATTTAAACCATGAATCTTCTTTATCAGGTGAGCGTCCCCAAAGTACTGTAACGGGAACTAATTGAACATCTACTTCTTGATTTTGTTCTAATGCTTCGATCAACTGTAGAAGGCGTGGGGGATATGTTTGAGTATTAAAAAAGTTATTTTCATTTTGATGTAAAAATAGAACCGAGTTTTTTTCGTGATAAGTTCCAAAACTCATGGCATCTAAAGCTGGTTTTAAATGAAGGCGACGCGTTTCACCATCAACTACCAAAGCATTACTACGTGAATAATTTTGTAGTACATAGCAAATCACTTTATTTGAATCTGGTGTGCTTTGCTCAGTTGTTGTTGATTCTGTAGGAACTTCACCAAGAACATGTGGAGTGACCACAAGGTCAAGTAACTTACTCGAAAGTTGGCGATACATTTGACCAAATCCAGTCTTGGACATTACAAACTCCTAAATGATAACCTTGAGCATGAGGCGTTGTTAAAGTGCCGTAAAACCACAGCGTACGGCATAGCTCGATGAACACAAACGTCAACACGACATTCTGCGATATTCTGCCATGAAACGATATGTTATTTTCTGACAAAATATAGCGTATTTGGTAGATTTTATCGTTAAAAATCGTATTTTTAGCGGTTATAAATAAAGATTAATGTGACGGATGAATCATTTTATCCTGAGCATATTTATTGGAATTTGTGGCACAATCGAAATGATCAATCCTGAATGGATTAGTTGATCTCTCCTCATTGATGTTGGAAGGCTATTACATGAATGCGTTAACTCAAGAACTGGTTGAACTTTTGACTTTGGAAAAGTTGGAAGAACATATTTTCCGAGGCAACAGTCGCAATTTGGTTGGGAAACGAGTATTCGGTGGGCAAGTTCTTGGACAAGCATTAAGAGCGGCGTCATATACCACAAACCGTCCAGCACATTCGTTGCATGCTTATTTTTTATATGGTGGTGATGTCGATGCACCGATCATTTATGAAGTTGATCCATTGCGAGATGGTAAAAGTTTTGCAAGTCGACAAGTGCGTGCGATCCAACATGGACGTACAATTTTCTCGGCGATGGTATCTTTTGCCAATCCAGAAGAAGGCTTAAATTATCAACATAAAGAACCAGAGTATCCGAGTCCTGAAGAGCTGAAGTCTGAGAAAGAATTAAAAGAAAGTATGCTCAATTTCGTTCCAGAAAATGCACGTACGAGTTTTATGCGCGAACGTCATGTGGAAATTAGACCAACTCGACCAGTTAATCCTTTTCAGCCGCAGCCTGAAGCACCATATTATGCGCACTACATTCGTACCCATGATCGTATTGCAGAAAATGTTGATGACGTTTCATTACATCAAGCCATCGTTGCGTTTTATTCAGACTTTACTTTGATGACTACAGCACTGCGTCCACACGGGTTATCTTGGATTTCGCCAAATTTACAATGTGCAAGTATTGATCATACCATTTACTTCCATCGCCCGTTACGTGCTGATGATTGGATGCTTTACGATATGGAAGCAACGATTAGTGCCAGTTCACGTGGTCTGAATTTTGGACGCATGTGGCAGAATGGTCAGCTGGTATGTAGCACTGTGCAAGAGGGTCTAATTCGATTGAGAGAAATTGAAACCCAGTAAATTAGATTGGAAAAAATCAAAAAAAAGCCATCGTTTAGATGGCTTTTTTTGTCATAAGGTTGTGACAAAAAATTGCTCGATTCTTCAATGTGAGCGTGCCATAGTACCCACAAGCTAAAATATTTTATTAATCAGAATGAATTTAAATACACAAATTCTAATCGCAGCCGTACTGGGTGTTATATATGGGTTCTTCTTAACTTTCTATCCGCAGACTAGTTTTGCTGAACATAGTTTGTATGGACTGGGGATTTTAAGCAGTATTTTTATTGGTTTACTAAAAATGTTGCTCATCCCGCTTATTTTTAGTTCGATCGTTGTAGGTGTTTCAAATTTACAGGCTGGTGGACAATTTGGACGAGTTTGGAAAATTACAGCATTAAGCTGCCTCACGACGACAACCTTAGCTTTGATTTTAGGGATTAGTTGTGCACATCTATTTGAAGTAGGCAAAGGCGTAGATATTCAAATCTTCCAAGAAGCCATGCAAAACCATCAGACGCTAGATACGCTGACGCCTTCAAGTTTTCTGACCAGTTTTATCCAAAATACCTTGATCAATCCTTTTAAAGCATTTAGTGAGGGTAATGTACTTGCAGTTGTGGTCTTTGCGTTATTCCTTGGAGTCGCATTAGTCAAAGGGGGTGAAAGCTTTAGTTTAGTTCGCAATACCTGCCAACAATTCTTTGTCATGATGATGATGCTTGTGGGTTGGGTGATGAAGCTAGCCCCAATCGGTATTTTTGCATTGCTTGCTAAATTGATCGCGACCGAAGATCTTTCCGTGTTAAGTCGTTTGGTGGAATTCGCAATGGTTGTCACAGGAACAACGATTTTTCACGGTGCTGTTGTTTTGCCGGCATTACTTTGGATTTTTGGAAAAATGAATCCAATCACTTTCTTTAAAGGTGCACGCACAGCTTTGGTCACTGCATTTGCGACCAGTTCAAGTTCTGCGACGATGCCACTCAGTATGAAATGTGCACAAGAAAATTTAGGTGTGCGACCACAGACGGCAGGATTTGTGATTCCTTTAGGAACACAATTAAATATGGATGGTACTGCACTTTATGAGGCAGCCGCTGCTTTGTTTATTGCAAATTTGATGGGCTTGGACTTGAGCTTAACACAGCAAATTATCGTATGTTTAACTGCCATGATTGCTTCATTGGGAGCACCAGGTATTCCCAGCGCAGGTATGGTGACCATGATTATGGTTTTACAATCAGTTGGTTTGCCTGCGGAAGCGATTGCGATTTTATTACCGATTGATCGAGTATTAGATACTGTACGAACAGTAGTGAATGTACAGGGTGATATGATGATCAGTGTTGTTGTTGATCGTTATGCTAAGCAAGCAGAAGTTGAATCAAGTTGATGCGATTTAAGAAATAAAAAAAGCAGGAGAAGACTCCTGCTTTTTTATTGAAATGCTTATGCAGCTTGTTGTAAAGCGCGTTTTGCTGCCGATGAATTATTTAAATAATTCACCGCATCTTGAGTATTACCTTCTTTCACAGGATCATACCAAGGCATGAGATAGTCGATTTGTTGAGCGACTAACCAAATTGGATTTGGTAAAACCTGATTATCTTGACGACCAATTTTGTACCACTCCATCCAAACCCATGGTCTAAATAAACTTGGTTTTTTGTCGGTAAAACGAGGATCTTGACCCATGATATGTGCCGCGCCATCAACCCATAAACCAAGCACACCCACGATTACAGCGACACTCATGTAATAACGTGCAATATAACCACCACCTAAATGACGATATAGATCAAAGGCAACGGTACGATGTTCGATTTCTTCAGAACCATGCCATTTAATCAGATCAATCATTTCTGGATCGGCACCGAGCTCTTGCCAACGTTTGTTATACAGTGCGTATTTACCCAATACACAAGTCATGTGTTCAACTGTTGCAATGATGCCTAGACGGAACAAATCCCATTGATGGTCAAGTATTTTAGGAACTTCTTTACCAAAAGGCTGATCCGCTAAAGCTTTGTTAAATAAGAAATCCATAATATCGAGATTACGCTGAATATCAATATTACGTTGGCTAAGATATTCTTTGTTCGCAGACGTATGTGCAACGGCATGCATCGCTTCTTGGCGAATAAATGCTTGAACGTCTTGTTTTAATTTTTCATCAGTAATTTCTGGAAGAACTTTGTTGTATAAGCGGCAGAACCAAAACTCACCAGCAGGCAAAATATTGTTAATTTCATTAATAAAATAACTGGCATAAGGCTGGTTTGGAATCCAATCCACTGGTGTTTTTTTCCAGTCAAACTTCACTTTGCGTGGGAGAATTTTATAGTCAATCGAAGAACCAAGCACTTTGTTCTTCATAAATGATATTAATTTCATCGTTCAGTCCTAATCGATAGTGCAATGAACCAACACTAAGCAGTATATGAAAACTACCTAGTGTTTGTGTTTAGCAATTCGGGACAATTAGAAATTATTTAGTGCATCAAGTTGCATAAAATGCATTATTTATTCTTCGACGTCTACTTCTGAAGCTTCTGGGATCTGATCAAGGTCAAATTCTGCTGGTTGATCAAGTGTGAAATTTAAACGACCACCCATGACGCTTGCCAATTCTTCTAAACCAATTCGATTGAGTGAAGAGAATAATTGAATCGAGAAATCAAGTTTCATTTTCTTCAACTGCTGCTTAATTTCTAATAGTACTTTATTGGCAGGGCCACGGTTTAATTTATCTGCTTTAGTAAGCAGGATATGCACAAACAAATGGCGTGAATGTGCCCATTCCAGCATCATTAAGTCAAAATGTTGTAATGGATGGCGGATGTCCATTAACAGTACTAAGCCTTGTAAGCTTTTACGATGGATTAGATAGTTCTCAAGTTCTTTCTGCCATACGATTTTCATGGCTTCAGGTACAGCCGCATAACCATAACCTGGTAAATCGACCAAACGTTGATCTGGATTACCTAAGCTAAAAAAGTTAATCATTTGCGTGCGCCCAGGTCTTTTTGAAGCGCGTGCGAGTTGCTTTTGATTGGTTAAAGCATTAATTGCACTCGATTTTCCTGCATTGGAACGACCTGCAAATGCGATTTCATAACCTGTATCTTCTACGCACAAATCCAGTTTAGGTGCACTCATCAAAAATTCAGCTTGGCGTAACCAAGCCAAAGACTGCACTGCATACGCGGTTACAGCAGGATCAGTCTTTTTTTCATAACTGATTTTTTGTTTAGGTGCGAGTTTGGCTTTGGTGTCTTTCGATTTTTCACTACGACGCATAGAAGCTTACTTTTTGAATTGAAATAGCAACGACTATTATAAAGGATGTGAGAGATTCGTGCGAATCTTGATGTTTAGGCTTTTTGAACGAGTTGTAAAAAATCAATATTTGAATTTGTAGAAGAGGGAAGAATGCCATATTGCACCACTTCTCCAAGTGTATATTGATCTAGGCTTTGATAAAAACATTCTAAAGCTTGATCCAAAATACTTTTCAGTCCGCAATGAGAGCGTAAAACACAAGGTGGTGTATTACATTCTACGATTTGATGATTGCCTTGTAAGATACGAACAATTTCACCTAGTTTTAAACTTTTGGCTTCTGGATTTAAACGAAGTCCACCGCCTTTGCCGCGAATCGTTACAATCCAATGCTGTTTTCCCATGAAGTGAACGATTTTCACTAAATGATTTTGGGATACATGCAAGTCCCGTGCAATATCTGCAATCGTATACGGTACATCACTCGGACGAGCGACATACATTAAGATTCTGAGTGCATAATCAGTAAACTTATTGAGTTGCATGGGTTTTCACTCAATCTATTGCTTTAAACAGAAAGGGCTAGTCTAACATAGACTAGCCCTATGCAAAACGCAGCACCGATTAGCTGAGTTTTACGCCACCCGTACCGAATGCTTCGCTATGAATGTTTTCGGCAGGAATACCACGGGCAACCAGTGCCTTATGCTGTTCCGCCATAAATGGCATTGGACCACACAGATAATAGTCTGCATTGATTGGCAGTAAAGCGGCATCCATCGCTGCTAAATCCAGACGGCCAGCAACGTCATAATCTTCACCTAGCACATCACTTTCATGTGGGAACTCATAGGCAGTAAATGTGCTCAGGCGTGGATATTTTGCCTTTAACTCATGAATATGCTGTTTCATGGCATGCACCTGACTGCTACGGCAGGCATGAATAAAGCTGACAGGCTGAGGCATATCTTCTGTCACTAATTGATTCAGCATAGCAATCATTGGAGTTAAGCCAACACCACCACTGATAAACACATTACGTTTTTTGCTATCAATCAGGTAGAAGTTGCCTGTAGGTGCAGACACCTCAATTTCTGAACCCTCAGCCAAGCCATGTAAGGTGCTTGATACCCAGCCACCTGCCAAATCACCTTTTTCATCTTCACGCTTGACTGAAATACGTAAGTAATCTGCTTGAGGACTTGTTGATAGTGTGTATTGACGTGGTTGTCTTAAATTGAGTTCAGGTACAAACACGCGAACCGAAACATATTGACCTGCTTCATATTTTGGTAACTCACCGCCATCTACAGGAGCTAAATAGAAAGAAGTAATTTCATCGCTTTCAACGACTTTTTTGGCAATTTTGAAATTACGCCAACCTAACCAACTGCCTTTGGTTTGTTGATGTTGATCGTAAATGGCTTTTTCAGTGCTAATAAATAAGTCAGCTAATTGACCATAAGCGGCAGCCCATGCACCAATCAATGGATCTTCCATCGAGATATTCAGTACTTCACTGATAGAGTGCAGTAGGTTCTCACCCACAATACTGTAATCAGGTGATTGAATATTCAAGCTCACATGTTTGTGTGCAATCAATTCGACCACAGGTAAAAGTACAGAAGGATCTTCAATATTTTCCGCATAAGCTAGTACAGCACCCGCAAGTGCTTGTGCTTGTGCACCACTACGCTGATGTCCCATATTGAAGGTTTCTTTTAGCTCGGGGTTATTACCTAACATACGGTTGTAAAAGTAACCAGTGAGTGCCACACCATTTTCACGGAGTACAGGTACAGTTGCTTTTACAAGGTCAATTTGCTGCGGAGTCATGGGTGATCTCTCTTGGCTATCATTTATAAGATACATTTAAAATATACCTTATAAAATTTATTTGCAAGATCAGTTTTGATTAAACCATAAAAAAATAGGGGATAAATGATTATCCCCTGATTTTTAACATAATAAAGATTTTTATTTGCCAAATAGTGAGCCAAGTAAACCGCGAACGATCTTTTGACCTGTAGAGCCGCCTAAGCTACGAGCCGCACTTTTTGCAAAAGTTCCCACAATATCTTGGGTGAGTTTTTCGCGATCTCGTTGTGCTTTCTCTGCGGCTTTTTGTTGCTCTTTCGCAAAGCGTTCTTGTTCTTTCGCCTGTTGTTTGGCTAAAGCATCTTGTTCTTTGCTTTGCTGCTTTTCTAATTCATCTGCCTGTTTTTGTTGAGACTGTTGTAGCACTTTCTTTTGCAGCATTTCATAAGCACTATCACGATCCACAGCTTGATCATAAACACCCGCCACAATACTTTGCGAAATAATAATTTGGCGTTCTTCTGGCGTGATTGGCGTAAATGAAGAGTAAGGTGGCATGACCCAGCCACGTTCTACAATTTGTGGCGTACCTTGTTCATCTAAGCAGCTAATCAATGCTTCACCGACAGCAAGTTCAGTGATCGCTTGATCAACTTTAAAATCAGGGTTAGCGCGAAAGGTATCTGCTGCGGTCTTTACTGCTTTTTGGTCTTTTGGGGTGAATGCTCTTAACGCATGCTGTACGCGGTTACCAAGTTGTCCTAAGACGCTTTCAGGTAAGTCGAGTGGATTTTGGGTGATGAAGTAAATCCCAACCCCTTTAGAACGAATCAGGCGAACGACTTGCTCAATTTTTTCTTGTAAATTTTGGCTGGCATTGTCAAAGAGTAAGTGCGCCTCATCGAAGAAAAATACCAGTTTAGGTTTATCCATATCACCAACTTCGGGTAACTGTTCAAAAAGTTCAGACAGCATCCAAAGTAGGAATGTGGCATAAAGCTTGGGTGTGTTCATGAGTTTGTCAGCAGCTAAAATATTAATATAGCCATGACCATTGGTATCGGTCTGAATAAAATCGAGAATATTCAGGCTAGGCTCACCAAAAAATTGCTCTCCACCTTGATCACCTAAAGCCAATAAATTACGTTGAATCGCCCCAAGACTAGCTGGAGAAAGGTTGCCATATTCAGCTTTTAATTCGGCTGCATTTTCGCTGACATAGGTCAGCATGGCTTTAAGGTCTTTGAAATCAATTAATAAAAGCCCTTGATCATCTGCAACGCGGAAAACGGCCGAAAGAACGCCTTCTTGTGTGTCATTCAAATTGAGCATTTGTGCCAAAAGTAACGGACCAATTTCTGAAATTGTGGTACGAATAGGATGACCTTGTTGCCCAAATAAATCCCAAAAAATAACAGGGGAAGCAGCAAATGGAATGGGTTCAAGTTGTAAGTTTTTTAAACGCTCATCAAATTTGGGGTTGCTACTTCCTGCTTTAGCCAAACTAGAGACATCACCTTTAGCATCTGCCAAAAAGACAGGTACGCCCAGCCGTGAGAAACTTTCGGCTAGTACCTTGAGAGTCACTGTTTTACCTGTGCCTGTAGCACCTGCAATTAAACCGTGGCGGTTTGCAAATTGAGAATGTAAAACAATATCTTGCGTTGTATCTTTGGTTTTTTTTGCAATAATAATGGGTGTATTCATTCTTCACCTATGCTTTATTTCATTCGAGTTGTTTTAGTGCGTTTTGAATATCTTGGATTAAATCGTTTGGATGTTCTAGTCCTATGCAGAAGCGAACCAATAAACCTTGTTGTAAATGTGTATTTTCTAGTTCTCGCATCTGTTTTAAATCATAAAGCATAACAAGGCTGACAGGGCCGCCCCAACTGAATCCCAACTTAAATAAGTTTAAGCTATCGCAGAATTTTCGAATCGCTGCGAGATCATATTCAGGTTTGAAAATGACACTGACTAAACCTGCACTTTTTCCTGTTTCACAGACTTGCTGCCAAAATAAATGGCCTGCTGAGTTGGCATCACTTGGATGTAAAACTTGGCAAAATTGAGATTGTTGCTTTAGCCAATCAAGCACTGCTATTGCACTGTTAGATTGTTGTTCATAACGAAGTGGCATATGAGCTAAGCTACGTTGAATTTGTGCGGAATCATCGCCTGAAACACAGATCCCTTGGGTTGCATGTATACGGTACAGTTTATGATGTAATTGCGGATCTCGTGTAACTACTGAACCCATTAAAATATCGCCACCACCGCTTGGGTATTTGGTGAGTGCATGTATAGTGATGTCCACAGACAAATGCTCATCTGAAAAATCAAATGCATTAAAAGCCAGCCCAGCACCCCATGTATTATCCAATGCAGTGAGAACATTCGCTTGCTGAGCTTTTTTAACCAGATTTTTGAGGTCGGGAAATTCTAAAGTGACAGAACCTGCCGCCTCCAGCCAAATTAATTTGGCTTTTTCAGTTGGTTGAAAGCTATTTGCATCAATTGGGTTGTAGATTTTGACGTGAATGCCGTAGCGGTCTTGCAGATTCTTTAAGTGTTCCAGATTTGGGCCATAAATATTGTCTGCAACCCAAACTTCATCCCCTGAGCTTAAAAAAGTACTATTTACTAAATTGATTGCAGATAAGCCACTGGGTGCAAGTAAACAATAATTTCCACCTTCAATTCGAGCAATATTATCTCCTAATGTAAACGTCGTCGGTGTACCGTGTGTACCATAACTATAATCATAAGGGTCAGTCCAGTGGCGGTCAAAAAGGTGCGCTGTTGTTTTAAAAATAATCGTTGATGCACGAAATAGGGGAGGTTGAATCGTTTCTATGTATTGGGGAGCTTGGCGTGGTGCATGAATGAGTGTGGTTTGTAAGCTATTTTGTTTAGTCATGGCGCAAAATTAAATCAATAGAATGATTTAGGTTAAGAGAAAATATCGAATCCTGCTAGTCATTTGCATATTTTGTACAGAATCGTTACGAATCAAAGCTTTTAGTCAAAACTGGCTTTATTTTTGCTAAGACTAATTATCATTCTAACTACAATAGGTTTACGCGCATGAAGTCGCATTTAAGAGTGCATTATTTTCAGCACATTGCTGGTGAAGGTTTTGGCAGTTGCTATGACTATTTAAAGGCACATCAAGCAAAAATTACCGCCACAGAGTTCTTTGCTTTACCCGTTGATTTATCTCTTGAATTGGAGGCCCTACCTAATATTGATGAAGTTGATTTGTTGATCATTATGGGGGGAACCATGAGTGTGAATGACGAAGCAAATTATCCTTGGTTAAAATTGGAAAAAAGATGGTTAAGACGTTATCTCTCTGCGGGTAAACCTGCGATTGGTTTATGTTTAGGGGCACAACTGATTGCTAATGCACTTGGTGCATCTGTGAGTCGAAATCAACACCAAGAACTGGGTTGGATGGATGTAGGTCGTGTTTCACACATACCCGAAAATTATTTTCAAATACCAGAAAAAATTAACATTATGCAGTGGCATAGCGAAACCTTCGAAATACCCCGTGGAGGAGTCCGTTTAGCGCAGAATAATGTTTGTCAAAATCAAATGTATCAAATTGGGCGCAATGTACTGGGGTTTCAATTTCATCCTGAAATAACACCACATGCTTTGCAATTATTGATTGAAAATGAAGAAGATAGTGCGGTATTTAATGGTGAATATGTTCAGCCAATCGCAGAATTAAAAAAAACGATTAAAAGTAAGTTTGAACAGGGTAATCAATTACTAAATCGAGCAATAGAGTATGTGGTGAATGCTTAATCAACTATAAAACTAAAAAAATAAAAGAAGAATTGCATAAGACTTAAACAATCGTTATAATGGGCGACCCTCAAATGGAGGGCGTTCACTACGAAGAAAGTAGTTAACGCATTACAGTCGTGGCATCGATCATGACCTTAGTGATTTTCACTGCCCTTGACACTTGCCAATAAGGTGAGGTGCGTCATGGGTGATTCTTTATATTTTTGGCTTGGAGTTTACTGGTATGTCTAACCAGAGAATTCGTATCCGTTTGAAGTCTTTTGATCATCGCCTGATTGATCAATCTGCTCAAGAGATCGTAGAAACCGCTAAGCGTACTGGCGCACAAGTGTGTGGTCCAATCCCGATGCCTACTCGCATCGAACGCTTCAACGTTCTTACTTCACCACACGTCAATAAAGACGCTCGTGATCAGTACGAAATCCGCACTTATAAACGTTTGATCGACATCGTTCAACCTACAGATAAAACTGTTGATGCATTGATGAAGTTAGATCTTGCTGCTGGTGTTGATGTTCAGATCGCTTTGGGTTAAGGCTTTCGGTTAATTAACTCTAAGTTAATTAGGCCGCTTTTTTAGAGGTTTATGCACATGGCTATTGGTTTAGTCGGTCGCAAATGTGGTATGACTCGCATCTTTACTGAAGCAGGTGTTTCTGTTCCAGTAACAGTGATCGAAGTCGATCCAAACCGCATTACGCAAATCAAAACACTTGAAACTGATGGTTATCAAGCAATTCAAGTAACTACTGGTGAACGTCGCGAATCGCGCGTAACTAACGCTCAGAAAGGCCACTTCGCGAAAGCGGGTGTTGCTGCTGGTCGTCTGGTTAAAGAGTTCCGTGTTACTGAAGCTGAGCTTGAAGGCCGTGAAGTTGGTGCTTCTATCGGTGTTGATTTGTTCACAGTTGGTCAAATTGTTGACGTAACTGGTCAATCAAAAGGTAAAGGCTTCCAAGGTGGTGTTAAGCGTTGGAATTTCCGTACGCAAGATGCTACTCATGGTAACTCTGTATCTCACCGTGTATTAGGTTCTACAGGTCAAAACCAGACTCCTGGTCGCGTGTTCAAAGGCAAGAAAATGGCTGGTCACTTAGGTGATGAGCGCGTAACAGTTCAAGGTCTTGAAATTGTATCTATTGACGCTGAACGTTCTGTTTTAGTTGTTAAAGGTGCTGTTCCTGGTGCAACGAATGGTGACGTTATTGTACGTCCTACCATCAAGGCCTGAGGGGAAATACTGTGAATTTAAAAACTGTTTCCGGCTCTGCTGTTGAATTGTCTGAAGTTGCTTTCGGACGTGAGTTTAACGAAGCGCTTGTACACCAAGTTGTTACAGCTTACTTAGCTGGTGGTCGTCAAGGTTCGAAAGCTCAGAAATCACGTGCAGACGTTTCTGGCGGTGGTAAAAAACCATTCCGTCAAAAAGGTACTGGTCGCGCTCGTGCGGGTTCTATTCGTAGCCCGATCTGGGTTGGTGGTGGTAAAACTTTTGCTGCTCGCCCACAAGATTGGTCTCAAAAAGTAAACCGTAAGATGTATCGCGGTGCAATGCAATGTATCTTAGCTGAACTTGTTCGCCAAGATCGTCTTGTATTAGTTGAAGAGTTTGCTGTTGCAGCTCCAAAAACTAAAGACTTGCTTGCAAAACTTACAGACTTGAATGCAACTCGTGCATTGATCATTACAGATGCTGTAGATGAGAACTTGTATCTTGCAGCTCGCAACCTTCCACACGTTGATGTGGTTGATGCTACTGCTATTGATCCTGTTAGCTTGATTGCATTTGATAAAGTTGTAATGTCTGTAGCTGCTGCTAAGAAAATTGAGGTAGAACTCGGATGAACAACGAACGTATCTATCAAGTCCTATTAGGACCAGTATTCTCAGAAAAAGCACAAGTTTTAGGTGATACTGCTGGTGTTCAAGTGTTCAAAGTTGCATTAAATGCAAACAAACTTGAAATCAAAAAAGCAGTTGAGCAGCTCTTTGGTGTTGAAGTTGTAAAAGTTAATACAACGATCACTAAAGGTAAAACAAAACGCTTTGGTAAAACATTAGGACGTCGTTCTGATGTGAAAAAAGCATACGTCACCCTGAAAGCTGGCCAAGATGTAGAAATGGCTGACTTGGGCGATACCGCTGAAAACGCAGCGGAATAAGGACGAGAATTATGCCAATTCAAAAATGTAAGCCAACGTCTCCAGGACGTCGCTTTGTAGAGAAAGTGGTTCATGACCATCTTCACAAAGGCGCTCCTTATGCACCGTTGGTAGAAGCTAAAAAACGTACTGGTGGTCGTAATAATAATGGTCACATCACTACACGTCACGTGGGTGGTGGTCATAAGCAAAACTACCGTATTGTTGACTTTAAACGTAACAAAGATGGTATTCCAGCGACTGTAGAGCGCATCGAATACGATCCTAACCGTACAGCTCATATTGCTTTATTGAAATATGCTGATGGTGAACGTCGTTACATCATTGCACCTAAAGGCTTACGTGCTGGTGATAAAGTACAATCTGGTAACGATGCTCCAATTCGTCCAGGTAACTGCTTGCCACTTCGCAATATGCCAATCGGTTCTACGCTTCACAACCTTGAACTTAAAATCGGTAAAGGTGCTCAATTAGCACGTTCTGCTGGTACTTCAGTTCAGTTGTTGGGTCGTGATGGTTCTTACGCTATCGTTCGTTTACGTTCTGGTGAAATGCGTAAAGTACACGTTGAATGTCGTGCTGTAATTGGTGAAGTTTCTAACCAAGAAAGCAACCTTCGTTCATTGGGTAAAGCTGGCGCTGCGCGCTGGCGTGGTATTCGTCCTACCGTTCGTGGTATGGCGATGAACCCGGTAGATCACCCGCACGGTGGTGGTGAAGGACGTAGTAAAGGTATTCAACCTGTAAGTCCATGGGGTCAAAAAGCTAAAGGGTACAAGACACGTACCAATAAGCGTACGACTAAGATGATTATTCGCGACCGTCGCGTCAAGTAAGGGAATCTGAATAATGCCTCGTTCATTAAAAAAAGGTCCATTCGTCGACGCGCATTTGTTCGCTAAGGTTGAAGCTGCGATTGCTGCTAACAACCGTAAGCCGATCAAAACATGGTCACGTCGTTCAATGATCCTTCCAGACTTTGTTGGTTTAACAATTTCTGTTCACAATGGCCGTAACCACGTTCCAGTAATTGTTACTGAACACATGGTTGGTCATAAATTGGGTGAATTCGCACCAACTCGTACCTATCGTGGTCACGGTGTTGATAAGAAGTCTAAACGTTAATAGGTGCTATGATGGAAGTAACTGCTAAATTACGCGGTGCCGCTATCTCGGCACAAAAAGCACGTTTAGTTGCTGATTTGATCCGTGGTAAGTCGGTTGCACGTGCGATAGACATTTTGAACTTCAGCAACAAGAAAGCAGCTGTGCTCGTTAAAAAAGCACTTGAATCTGCAATCGCGAATGCTGAACATAACAACAGCTTAGATGTTGATGACCTTAAAGTAACTACGATTTACGTTGATGAAGGCATGAGCCTTAAACGTATTATGCCACGTGCTAAAGGCCGTGCAGATCGTATTACTAAGCGTACTTGTCACATCACCGTTAAGGTAGGGGTTTGATATGGGTCAGAAGGTTCATCCAATCGGTATCCGCCTAGGTGTTGTGAAACGTCATAACGCTAACTGGTATGCGAGTCCGAAACAATACGCTGAATACTTGCTTAAAGATCTTCAAGTTCGTGAGTTTTTGCTTAAAAAACTTAAGAATGCGATGGTAAGCAATATTCTTATCGAACGTCCTACAGGTGCTGCTAAAGTAACAATTAGCACTGCTCGTCCTGGTATCGTGATCGGTAAGAAAGGCGAAGATATTGAGAAATTACAGCGCGAACTCACCAACATTATGGGTGTTCCAGCTCAAGTTAGCATCAATGAAATTGATCGCCCTGACTTGGATGCACGTTTAGTTGCTGAAGCAATTGCTTCTCAATTAGAAAAGCGTGTTATGTTCCGTCGTGCTATGAAGCGTGCGGTTCAAAACACAATGCGTGCTGGCGCTAAAGGTATCAAAGTTGAAGTTTCTGGCCGTTTAGGTGGTGCAGAGATCGCTCGTACTGAGTGGTATCGTGAAGGTCGTGTACCTTTGCATACACTTCGTGCTGACATCGACTATGCTACTATGCGTGCAGAAACAACATACGGTACGATCGGTGTTAAAGTTTGGATTTTCCGTGGCGAGATTTTAGGTGGCATGAAACAAGTCATGAACCCTGCTCCTGCTGAAGAGCGTCCAGCTAAACGCGGTCGTGGTCGTGGTGAAGGTCAAGAGCGTCGTGGTCGTCGCGGTGACCGTGCTGCTGACAAGGGAGAATAATCCATGTTGCAACCTAAACGTACCAAATTCCGTAAAGTGCACAAAGGCCGTAACACTGGTCTAGCGCATCGTGGTAGTACAGTATCATTTGGTTCGATTGCAATTAAAGCAACTGAACGTGGTCGTATGACTGCGCGTCAGATTGAAGCTGCACGTCGTACCATTAGCCGTCGTATTAAACGTGGTGGTAAAATCTTCATCCGCGTATTCCCAGACAAGCCAATTACCGAAAAACCATTAGAAGTTCGTATGGGTAAAGGTAAAGGTAGTGTGGAATACTGGGTTTGTCAGATCCAGCCAGGTAAGATCCTGTACGAAATTGAAGGTGTTAGCGATGAGTTAGCGCGTGAAGCTTTTGCTTTAGCCGCTGCTAAACTCCCGTTTAAAACCACTATCGTGACTCGGACGGTGATGTAATGAAAATTAAAGATCTACGTGAAAAGTCGGTAGAAGAGTTGAAAGCTTTGCTTGATGAGCAACAGCTTAACCAATTCCGTCTTCGTATGGCGAAAGCAACTGGTCAATTAGGCAAATCGCATGAAGTGCAAATTGCTCGTAAGACAATTGCTCGTATCAAGACACTCCTTACCGAAAAACAGGGGAACGGACAATGAGTGAAAAAACAGTCCGCACGTTAACCGGCAAAGTTGTAAGTGACAAAATGGACAAGTCTATTGTTGTGCTTATTGAACGCCGCGTTCAACACCCGTTGTACGGCAAATCAATCCGCCGTTCAACTAAATTACACGCTCATGATGAGAACAATGTTGCTAAAACTGGCGACTTAGTGACCATCAAAGAAAGCCGCCCAATTTCTAAAACTAAAGCTTGGACTTTAGTGGAAGTCGTTGAAGCAGCTGCTGAGTAATTAGACGTTCTTGTTGCATCATCGGACAATTTCGAGTACTCTTTGAGCCTTTCGAAATTGCGACCGGTGATGCTCGGTTTTGGAGTAGGGCAATGATTCAAACCGAAAGTATGCTCGACGTAGCAGACAACAGTGGTGCACGCCGCGTACAATGTATTAAAGTACTTGGTGGTTCACACCGTCGTTATGCTTCAGTTGGCGATATTATTAAAGTTACTGTAAAAGAAGCAATTCCGCGCGCACGTGTTAAAAAAGGTGACGTGATGAATGCTGTAGTTGTACGTACAAAATTCGGCATCCGTCGTCCAGATGGTTCTGTTATTCGTTTCGACGATAACGCAGCTGTTATTTTGAACAACAACAAAGCTCCGATTGCGACTCGTATCTTCGGACCAGTGACTCGTGAACTTCGTACTGAACAGTTCATGAAAATCATTTCATTGGCTCCTGAAGTTTTATAAGAGGCAATCATGGCTAAGATTAAAAAAGGCGATCAAGTAATTGTGATCGCAGGTAAAGAAAAAGGCAAACAAGGTGTTGTTTTGTCTGTTTCTGAAGATCGAGTTAAGGTCGAAGGTCTTAACTTAGTGAAGAAGCATCAAAAGCCAAACCGTGTAACTGGCGCTGAAGGCGGTATCGTTACTCAAGAGGCAACGCTTCATATTTCAAACGTGGCAATTTTTAATGCTACAACCCAAAAGGCTGACCGTATTGGTTACCAAGTGATTGATGGCGCGAAAACTCGTGTTTACAAATCAAATGGTGAATCAGTGGCGGTAGCGAAGTAATAGGTTGAATAGGCGATGGCCAGACTTAAAGCACGTTATAACGACGAACTTAAAGCGAAGTTACAAGAAGAACTTGGCGTTAAGAATGTGATGGATATTCCTCGCATCACGAAAATCACTCTGAATATGGGTGTAGGCGCAGCTGCAACTGATAAGAAATTATTAGATGGCGCTGTTGCTGATATGCAACTGATTGCTGGTCAAAAACCAGTTGTGACACTTGCACGTAAATCAATCGCTGGTTTTAAAATCCGTGATGGTTGGCCAATTGGTTGTAAAGTTACTTTACGTGGCGACCAAATGTACGAATTCTTGGATCGCTTGATCTCGATCGCTATCCCTCGTATCCGTGACTTCCGTGGTTTCTCTTCGAAATCATTTGATGGTCGTGGTAACTACTCTATGGGTTTAAAAGAGCAGATCGTTTTCCCTGAAATCGATTTTGACAAAATTGATCGTATCCGTGGTTTAGATATCACTATTACGACCACTGCTCGTAGCGATGACGAAGGCCGTGCGCTTATGCGTGCATTCGGCTTCCCGTTCAAATAAGAGGTCGATATGGCTAAGAAAGGTATGATTAATCGCGAATTGAAACGCGAAAAGACAGTTGCTAAATACGCTGCAAAACGTGCTGAATTAAAAGCAACGATTGCAAACGTAAATGCATCTGATGAAGAACGTTTCGAAGCGATGATGAAGTTACAAGCATTACCACGTAATGCATCTCCAGTACGTCTTCGTAACCGCTGTGGTTTAACTGGTCGTCCTCATGGTTACTTCCGTAAGTTCGGTTTAAGCCGTAACAAATTACGCGATACAGTAATGCAGGGTGATGTACCAGGCGTTGTTAAAGCAAGCTGGTAAGGAGCGACTATAATGAGTATGCAAGATACCGTTGCCGACATGTTAACGCGTGTTCGTAACGCTCAAATGGCAAAGAAACAAGTTGTTTCTATGCCTTCTTCTAAGTTGAAGGTTGCTATTGCAAACGTTCTTCAACAAGAAGGTTATATTTCAAATGTAGAAGTTGCTCAAGAAGATGCAAAAGCTACTTTGACTATTACGTTAAAATATTTCGAAGGCAAACCAGTTATCGAAACTGTGAAGCGCGTAAGCCGTCCTGGTCTACGTCAGTATCGCGGTAAAGATGCACTTCCAAGCGTTAAGCAAGGTTTAGGTATTGCAATTGTTTCTACAAGCAAAGGCATCATGACTGATCGCGCTGCACGTGCTGCGGGCGTTGGTGGTGAAGTTATTGCTTTTGTTTCTTAATAGGTGATTCCTCATGTCTCGTGTGGCTAAAGCCCCAGTAACTGTACCTAATGGTGTAACAGTTACTCAGAACGGCCGGCAGGTCGAAGTGAAAGGCACTAAAGGTACATTGTCTTTCAACCTGCATGCGCTGGTCGAGCTAAAACAGGAAGAAGGTAAACTTCAACTTGCTCCAGTTAAAGAGTCGAAAGATGCTTGGATGCAAGCTGGTACTGCTCGCGCTGTATTGAACAACCTTGTAAAAGGTGTTAGCGAAGGCTTCGAACGTAAGTTACAGCTAGTTGGTGTTGGTTACAAAGCAGCAGTTAAAGGCACTGTCGTTAACCTTGCTTTAGGTTATTCACACCCAATTGACTACGCTTTACCAGAAGGTGTAACAGCGGAAACTCCAACTGCAACTGAAATCATTTTGAAATCAGCAAACAAGCAGTTGTTAGGTCAAGTAGCAGCGGAAATCCGTGCATACCGTTCTCCTGAACCATATAAAGGTAAAGGTGTTCGTTATTCGGATGAAGTTATTCTTCGTAAAGAAGCTAAGAAGAAATAAGGCGCGAGGTTCTTATGAACGAAAAGAAACAAACCCGTTTGCGTCGTGCAAAAAGCACACGCTTGCACATTCGTGCATTGGGTGCGACTCGTTTGTGTGTAAACCGCACTCCGCGTCACATCTATGCTCAAGTTATTTCAGCAGATGGTGGCAAAGTTTTAGCGCAAGCTTCAACTTTAGATGCATCTTTGCGTAGTGGTGCGACTGGTAATATCGATGCAGCAACTAAGGTTGGTGCTTTAATCGCAGAACGTGCTAAAGCAGCTGGCGTTACTAAAGTTGCATTTGACCGTTCTGGTTTTAAATATCATGGTCGTATCAAAGCCTTGGCTGATGCTGCTCGTGAAGGCGGCTTGGAGTTCTAATCATGGCGAAAGTTGAACAAAACGAAGGTCTCGTTGAAAAGCTGGTTGCCGTTGATCGTGTAGCCAAAGTTGTTAAGGGTGGTCGTATCTTCTCTTTCACAGCATTAACTGTTGTGGGTGATGGTAATGGTCGTGTAGGTTTTGGTCGTGGTAAAGCGCGTGAAGTTCCAGCTGCTATTTCTAAAGCACTTGAAGCTGCACGTCGTAACATGATTACTGTAGACCTTGCGGGGACTACTTTACAACACCCTGTGAATGCTCGTCATGGTGCAAGCCGTGTATACATGCAACCTGCTTCAGAAGGTACTGGCGTAATTGCTGGTGGTGCGATGCGTGCTGTTCTCGAAGCTGCAGGTGTACATAACGTACTTGCTAAATGTTATGGTTCTACAAATGCTGCTAACGTAGTAAACGCAACTTTCAAAGGTTTGCGTGATATGACTTCTCCTGAGAAAGTCGCTGCGAAACGTGGTCTTTCAGTAGAACAAATTCAAGGGTAATCAATCATGAAAACGATTAAAGTTACCCAGACTAAATCTTCTTCGCATCGTTTAAAAAATCATAAACTTTGCTTACAAGGTCTAGGTCTGCGTCGTATTGGTCATACTGTAGAAGTGCAAGATACGCCTTCTAACCGTGGTATGGTCAACAAAGTTTACTATATGGTTAGTGTAGAGGAATAAGCCATGACTCTGCGTTTAAATGAACTTGCACCTGCTGAAGGTGCTAAGCGTGAAAATCGTCGTCTAGGTCGTGGTATCGGCTCTGGCGTTGGTAAGACTGGTGGTCGTGGTATCAAGGGTCAAAACTCACGTAAAAGTGGTGGTACTCGTCCAGGCTTTGAAGGCGGTCAAACAGCGTTATATCGTCGTTTACCAAAATTCGGTTTCACTAGCCAAATCGCTTTGAAAACTGCTGAAGTACGTTTGTCTGAATTGAATAAAGTTGAAGGTGATGTAATTAGCCTTGAAACTTTAAAAGCTGCGAACGTTGTTCGTCGTGATCAAATTCGTGCTCGCATCGTTCTTTCTGGTGAAATCACTCGCGCATTCACTGTTCAAGGTGTTGTGTTGACTAAAGGCGCTAAAGCTGCTGTTGAAGCTGCTGGCGGTAAAGTCGAGGAGTAATCTCGAGTGTCTATGACTCCTAGTTCTTCAGGTCATGTAAACATGATGAAAGGCCAACCATTTCATGTGAAATATCGTGAAATTATTCGTCGATTAATGTTTTTGATTGGCGCGTTATTGGTCTTTCGACTAGGAGCGCATATTCCGTTGCCAGGTATTGATAATATAGCGCTAGCACAGTTTTTTAAGGCGAATGAAGGTACCTTCTTAGGCTTATTTAACATGTTCTCTGGCGGTGCATTAGAACGCATGTCGATTCTAGCGTTGGGAATTATGCCGTACATTTCTGCATCGATTATCGTGCAGTTAATGTCTACGGTTGTTCCTTCGTTAGAAGCTTTGAAAAAAGAAGGCGAGCAAGGCAAACGAAAGATCAATCAATATACACGTTATGGCACCTTATTCCTTGCACTCGTGCAAGGTGTAGGGATGTGTGCTGGTTTGATCAGTCAAGGTATTACTTTGACATCAGGCTTAGCATTCTATGTTCCTGCAGTTACTTCGTTAGTTGCGGGAACAATGTTTCTGATGTGGTTAGGAGAGCAAATTACCGAACGTGGTGTTGGTAATGGTATCTCGATGATCATTTTTGCAGGTATTGTGGCAGGCTTGCCAAATCTTGTAATACAGTCGTTTACGTCTGTAGATAATGGTCAAGGTAGTTTAATTGGTTTGGCTGTATTTGGCTTACTCTCATTAGCAGTTTTAGCTGCGATTGTGTTTATTGAAAAAGCACAACGTCGTATTCCAGTGAACTATGCACAAAAGCAACAAGGTCGTCGTGTTTTTACTGCACAGCAAACGCATTTGCCATTAAAAATTAATATGGCAGGTGTGATTCCAGCGATTTTTGCAAGCTCATTGTTATTATTTCCAGCGAGCTTAGGGCAATGGTTAGGTAGTGCTGATCCAAATGCAGGGATTGTGAAGCGTAGCCTACAAGATCTGGCATTGGTGTTATCGCCTGGACAGCCGTTGTATTTAATGCTGTTTGGTGCGTTAATTATTTTCTTCTGTTATTTCTATACAGCGCTAGTATTTAGCCCAAAAGAAGTTGCAGAGAACTTAAAACGCAGCGGAGCATATGTGCCTGGTATCCGCCCAGGTGAGCAAACGGCTCGTTATTTAGATCATATTCTTAACCGTTTGACTTTTATTGGTGCAATTTACATTACTGTAGTGTGTTTAATGCCTATGGTGCTACAAAGTTCGTTTAGTATTCCATTCCATTTGGGTGGAACATCTTTACTGATTGTAGTTGTAGTAGTAATGGACTTTATGGCGCAACTTCAAGCGCACCTTACTTCGCATCAATATGATAATCAAACGTTAATGAGAAAAACGACTGCTCATCCTAAGGGATAAGCGCACTTAGAGGTTTCATCATGAAAGTACAAGCTTCTGTAAAGAAAATTTGTGGTAGCTGCAAAGTTATCCGTCGTAATGGGGTTATTCGCGTGATTTGTAGCGCAGAACCTCGTCATAAGCAGCGTCAAGGTTAATTTAATTAAGACCTGTTGATTTCAGTAGGCTAATTAGGTTATTATCCGCCCCTCAAGATTTTTGTGGGGCGGTTGATTATCTTGACTGCCTTTTTGGAGAAAATTGAATGGCTCGTATTGCCGGTGTAAACATTCCGGATAACAAGCATGCTGTTATCTCTCTCACGTATATTTTTGGTATCGGTCGCCACACTGCTAAGAACATCTTAGCAACTGTAGGTATTACTGAGACTACAAAAATCCGTGAATTAGATGATGCTCAGCTTGATGCGATTCGTGCAGAAGTTGCTAAGGTTCCGACCGAAGGTGATTTACGTCGCGAAATTTCCATGAACATTAAACGTTTAATGGATTTAGGCTGCTACCGCGGTCTTCGTCATCGTCGCAGCTTGCCTGTTCGTGGACAACGCACCAAAACTAACGCACGTACCCGTAAAGGTCCGCGCAAACCGATTAAAAAGTAAGATTTCTGGAAGCTAAAAGATGGCTAAAGATACTCGCACACGCAAGAAGGTCACTCGTACCGTCTCTGAAGGTGTTGCACACATTCACGCGTCTTTTAATAACACCATTGTAACGATTACCGATCGTCAAGGTAATGCATTGGCTTGGGCTACCTCAGGTGGACAAGGCTTCCGTGGTTCACGTAAATCAACTCCGTTCGCTGCTCAGGTAGCTGCTGAAGTTGCTGGTAAAGCAGCTTTGGATTACGGTTTGAAAAACCTAGACGTCCTTGTAAAAGGTCCTGGTCCAGGTCGTGAGTCTGCGGTTCGTGCATTAGGCGCAGTGGGTTATAAGATTAACAGCATTACCGATGTGACACCAATTCCTCACAACGGTTGCCGTCCACCTAAAAAACGTCGCGTGTAAGGAGAAACATTCATGGCTCGTTATATTGGTCCAAAATGCAAACTCTCTCGCCGCGAAGGGACAGACCTGCAACTTAAATCAGGCGTTAAACCGTTTGATGTAAAAACCAAAAAACACAATAAAGCACCTGGTCAACATGGTCAGGCTCGTGGTGGTAAGCAATCTGAGTATTCACTACAATTACGTGAAAAACAAAAAGTACGTCGTATGTACGGTGTGTTAGAGCGTCAATTTAGTAACTACTATAAAGAAGCAGCTCGTGTTAAAGGCGCAACTGGTGAAAACTTGTTGAAATTGCTTGAAAGCCGTCTTGATAACGTAGTTTATCGCATGGGTTTTGGTTCTACACGTTCAGAAGCTCGTCAGTTGGTATCTCACCGTTCTATTACTTTAAATGGTCGTCGTGTAAACATTGCGTCTATTCAAGTAAAAGCGGGTGATGTAATTGCAGTGCATGAAGGTGCTAAACAACAATTGCGTATCAAAAACGCTATTGAATTAGCTGCTCAACGTGGTATCCCTGCTTGGATGGAAGTTGATCATTCTAAGTTGGAAGGTACGTTTAAAGCTGCACCAGATCGCTCTGATTTACCTGCTGAAATCAACGAAAGCTTGATTGTAGAATTGTATTCTAAATAATCCTTGAGGTAGCAATAAATGACGCGTACTGCAAACGAGTTTCTAACTCCGCAAGCGATCAAGGTCGAAGCGGTGAGCGGGACCTCGGCAAAAGTGATTCTTGAGCCTTTAGAGCGTGGTTTTGGCCATACTCTAGGTAATGCTTTACGTCGCATTCTATTGTCTTCTTTACCTGGCGCTGCTGTGGTTGAAGTTGAGATAGAAGGCGTCGAGCACGAGTACAGTACTTTAGAAGGCTTGCAGCAGGACATCGTCGAGCTCTTGCTGAACCTAAAAGGATTGTCTATTAAGCTGTTCGATCAAAATGAAGCATATTTAACATTAGAGAAGCAAGGTGCAGGTGACGTAACAGCAGCTGACCTTCGTTTACCTCATAATGTTGAAGTGGTTAACCCTGATCATTTAATCGGTACTTTGAGTTCTTCTGGTTCATTAAAAATGCGCCTTAAAGTAGCTCAAGGTCGTGGTTATGAGACATCTGACTCTCGTTTCCCAGAAGGTGAAACACGCCCAGTAGGTCGTTTACAGTTAGATGCTTCTTATAGCCCAATCAAGCGTGTTTCTTACACAGTAGAAAATGCTCGTGTAGAACAACGTACCGATCTTGATAAACTCGTAATCGATCTTGAGACTAATGGGACTGTTGATCCAGAAGAAGCTATCCGCAAAGCGGCAACAATCTTGCAACAACAAATTGCAATTTTTGTTGATCTTCAGAAAGATCAAACTCCTGTTGCTCAAGAACCTCGCGAAGAAGTTGACCCAATTTTGCTTCGTCCAGTAGATGATCTCGAGCTTACTGTTCGTTCTGCTAACTGTTTGAAGGCAGAAAATATTTACTACATTGGTGATCTTGTTCAACGTACTGAAGTTGAGTTGTTAAAAACTCCTAACTTAGGTAAAAAATCGTTAACAGAGATCAAAGATGTTTTGGCATCGAAAGGTTTACAACTCGGCATGCGTTTAGAGAACTGGCCACCAGCTAGTCTCCGTATGGATGACCGATTTGCCTATCGTAGCCGTTAATTAAGTAGGACTATCACCATGCGTCATCGTAATAGTGGTGTGAAATTAGGCCGTACAAGCAGCCACCGTAAGGCGTTGTTTCAAAACTTAACAAATGCTTTAGTAGAGCACGAGTTAATTAAGACAACTTTGCCTAAGGCGAAAGAACTTCGTCGTGTTGCTGAGCCTTTAATCACTTTGGCTAAAAACGATACTGTTGCAAACCGTCGTTTAGCGTTTGCTCGTACTCGTTCAGCAGCAACTGTTGGTAAATTATTTACCGTTCTTGGCCCTCGTTACAAAGAACGTAACGGCGGTTATCTTCGTGTTCTTAAAGCGGGCTTCCGTGCAGGTGATGCTGCACCGATGGCTTACGTTGAACTCGTTGACCGTGAAGTAAAATAATACTTCTACGTGTAGAACAGTCAGTTGTTCCAAAAAAGGCCGGTGTAATAACCGGCCTTTTTTATTGTTTAGCGTAGAGGTAGAAGCTTTATAGATTAATGAAGTTATTAATTTAGGTTTGAATAATCCTAACTATCTTAGATAGTCTCATTATTTTCATATTTATAAAGTATTATTAAAACATTAAAGAACCAAATATAACCTTAATTTAAAGGCTGAAATGAAAATTTTCAAACTTACATTTATTGTTTTAGGACTAATCCTCACTATGCAAACATTTGCTAATCCAACTTTCTCAAATGAACTATTAACAAAAGCTAAAAATGGTGATTCATCAGCGCAATTAGAATTAGCAGATGTTTATATCCATGGTTATGGGGTTGAGGAAGATGAAGCTCAAGCGGAAAGTTGGGCTATGAAGTCTGCTGAAAATGGGAATGTGAATGCTATGTATTGGCTGGGTGATGGATATGCAACATATGCAGGTTTAGTTGAAGATACAGATCCAATTGATGCCGAGGATCATTATAAAAAAGCTTTTATTTGGTTTGCAAAAGGGGCGGATCTTAATCACAGTGATTCTATGGTTGGTTTAGCTAGGCTATATCGTAATGGTGAAGGGGTTATAAAAAATATTGATCAGTCATTAGATTTACTTCAGAAATCTGCTGCTCAAGGAAGTAAAGAAGCTATGAGAGAAATTGAGTTTATGTATCAATATGGAATAGGCGTTGAAAAAAATTTAGATATCGCAAAACGTTGGGAAGATAAAGCAAACTCTCTTAAGAAAAAATAATTATAGCTTTTATTTGGTGTACAAATATTTAATCAAAAACCATTCGAGTGTTTAGAATATACGAGCGGTTCTTAATATTTTTGTTCCGTCTTAATATTATTCTTTAAATATTGTCTTTCAAGTGATTTAGATAAGCGCAAGAGTCTAATTATTGCCATCTTATCCTGTTATCTAGAACCTTTAATTAAACAAATCCAAGCAAAAATCTCAAGATTTTTCCCTTATGTTTCTTAAAAATGTCCCGAACTGATATGAAAAAGCCGATGAATGAATAAACTTGACATTGTGTATTGTCAAATTTGTGCTTTAATAAAGTCATGGTTTATACAGGGTATAAAAAAAATGGAAAAGCAAGTTGATGTATTAATTATTGGTGCAGGTATCTCTGGAATTGGGTTGGCTGTGCATCTTTCTAAAAACTGTCCACAACGTAACTTTGAGATTTTAGAGCGTCGTGATAGCTTTGGTGGGACTTGGGATTTGTTCCGTTACCCTGGTATTCGTTCTGATTCGGATATGTCGACTTTTGGTTTTAACTTCAAGCCATGGGCAAAAGACAAAGTGTTGGCTAGTGGTGCTGAAATCAAGGGCTATTTAAGTGATGTGATCAGTGAAAATCAGTTAAAAGATAAAATTCGCTTTGGCCATCGTGTTATTTCAGCAAACTATGATTCTACAAAGAAAAAATGGTTAGTTGAGATCGAAGATAACAATAAGAAAAAACAAAATTGGTCTGCAAATTTTGTCATCGGTTGTACCGGTTACTATAACTATGATCAGGGTTATGCACCTAAATTCCCGAAACAAGAAGATTTCAAAGGTCAGTTTATTCACCCACAACATTGGCCAGAAAATTTAGATTATACGGGTAAGAAAGTGGTGATCATTGGTAGTGGTGCAACTGCAATTACGCTTGTACCTTCAATGGTGAAAGGTGGAGCAGGGCATGTCACAATGTTACAGCGTTCACCAACTTATATTGCTACGGTTCCTTCAATTGACTTTATTTATGAGAAAACACGTAAATTTATGTCTGAGGAAACGGCGTATAAATTTACTCGTGCACGTAATATTGGTATGCAACGTGGTATTTATGCATTAGCTCAAAAATATCCGAAAACTGTACGTCGTTTATTGTTGAAAGGAATTGAATTACAGCTTAAAGGTAAAGTGGATATGAAACACTTTACGCCAAGCTACAACCCTTGGGATCAACGTTTATGTGTTGTGCCAGACGGTGATTTGTTCAAGGTATTACGTGAAGGTAAGGCAAGCGTTGAAACGGATCAAATTGAGAAGTTCACTGCGAATGGTATCCAATTAAAATCTGGAAAACATTTAGAAGCGGATATTGTGATCTCGGCAACTGGTTTAGAAATTCAGATTCTAGGTGGGGTGAAAGGTTCAATTGACGGTAAGCCAATGAACACATCTCAACATATGCTGTATCAAGGCGTGATGGTGAGTGATGTCCCTAACATGGCGATGATCATTGGTTATATCAATGCTTCATGGACATTAAAGGTTGATATTGCAGCTGATTATATCTGTCGCTTAATCAATCATATGGATAAAAATGGTTTTGATGAAGTGATTGCACATGCTGATCCTTTACAGCGTGAAAATGATACAATCATGGGTAAAATGTCTTCTGGTTATATCGCACGTGCAGCTGATGTAATGCCTAAACAAGGTAAACAAGCACCGTGGAAGATCACCAATAATTACCTAGCTGATCGTAAAGAACTGAAAGATGCTAAGTTTCATGACGGGGTTTTAGAATTTCATAAGCGTGGCGATCAAACAAATCGTAAGCCAAAATTAGTCTCATAAGTTTTTGCTTGAATGTTTTTAAACCCTATGCAGTTGCATAGGGTTTTTATTTGAGTGGCTATTTAAATATAAAAAATATCGCGTATATTGAGCGCAATAACATTTAAAACAGGGATGGCTGAGTGAAAAAGCTATTAATCTTGGGGATATTATTATTCAGTACATTTGTTTCTGCTGATGATGTAAAACAGAAAGAAGTTATTGCTCAAAAATTGGTATCTGTAGATGGAACCGAACAAGGTTTACAAAACACTGATAAAATGATTTTAGAGCAAATCCGAATGCGTTTGCCTAAAGATATACCTGAAAATTTTTACGTAGATTTGATTAAAAATTTAAACAGTGAACAGCGTAAGCAATTCATTATCCAACGTTATGTTGAAACATTCAGTCAACAGGAACTACAAGCCGCATTAACCTTTTATCAATCTACAGAAGGGAAAGCATGGGCTAAAAAAGCCAGTGAGATAGGAAGTGAAGTTGCACATTTCACTACGCAAAATGCACGCACTGCTTTAAATGTCACTATGCAGCAACATATTGATAATCCAACGGTAAAGCAACTAATGGCACGAATGAATCCAACGCCTACGCCAGCTCAAACAACTGAAAAATCTGAAACTAAATAAATAAAAAAGGATCGTGTAATTAAACACGATCCCTTTAACTTTCCAATTTATGTTTAAAGTGTACGAGAAATTAATTCTTTCATAATTTCATTTGTTCCCGCATAAATACGGTTAGCACGGTTATCGATGTAGGCACGTGCAATTGGATACTCCAACATATAACCATAGCCACCATGTAACTGTAAGCAATCATCTACAACTTTTGAGAACATATCTGAAATTTTGTATTTAGCTGCTGCTGCGGCATCTACACTTAAGCTTTCTTCGAGTTGTAATTCCATACAACGATCTAAATAAGTACGGCAGAAATCAATTTCAGTACGTAATTCAGCTAATTTAAACCGTGTATTTTGGAAGGTACTAATGGCTTTGCCAAATGCTTTACGATCTTTGGTGTATTGAACAGTATGCGCAAATGCTGCTTCTGCACCTGCTTGGCAAATAATCGCAACCAACATACGTTCCCAAGCCAGTTCTTTCATCAACATGATGAAACCCATACCTTCCATACCAAGTAGGTTTTCCTTAGGTACTCGTACGTTGTCAAAGAACAATTCGCAAGTATCTTGCCCTTTCATTCCGATTTTATTCAAAGGTTTACCTTTACTAAAACCAGCACGATCAGCTTCAACGATGATTAATGATAAATTTGCTGAGCCTTTTTCATTGTTGCCTGTTTTACAGACGACAATTGCCATGTCACAAAGGTAGCCATTGGTAATGAAGATTTTTGAACCATTAATGACATACTCATCGCCATCAAGCACAGCTGTAGTACGAACTGCTTGAAGATCTGAACCTGTACCCGGTTCAGTCATAGCAATCGCTGTAACTGTTTCACCTGTTGCCATTTTAGGCAGCCATTTTTGTTTTTGCTCTTTATTGCCAAAGTTGTTGATATAGTTGGCAACGATATCTGAGTGTAATGAGAAACCTGTACTTGAGTCCATTGCATAAGCTTGTTCTTCAATGAGAATCATACTGTACAAACGATCAACCCCAGAGCCACCATATTGTTCTGGCATGGTGGTGCAGAGCAAGCCAAGCTCACCCGCCTTGTTCCATAAGTCACGGTCAACATGCTGTTGTTTCTCATATTTCTCAATATTTGGAACAACTTCTTTTTCATAAAATTTACGTACAGTTTCACGAAATGCTTCATGCTCAGAAGTAAATAGCTTACGTGGGAGCATATTTGGAATTGGACGAATTGCACCTGATTGCATTTGTTATTTTTTCCCTAGAGTGTTGGATTTAAACATTCATTGCCACGATACAAGAAATTGAAAATAGTGAACAATGTGATCAATGCTCAATTTGATTGATGTATTTGGTCACTTGAGAAAAAACGCTGCGAAGTTAATGGGGGATCGAGTACACTATGACTATAAAATTGTTGCATAGTGGAACAAATAATGTCTGATGAAATAAGTTTGGAAGAACGTAAGGTCGTTTATCGCGCACGTCGTGGTTTAAAAGAAATTGATGTGTATTTCGATCCTTATGTTAAAAACTATTATTTAACCGCCGATGCTGATGAAAAGGCGCTATTTGCAGAGTTGGTTGATCAAGAAGATCCAGATTTATTGGATTGGTTTATGGAAGTGGGTGAGCCACCTCGTGCTGAGTTAAAAGATTTTATTTTAAAATTAAAACATTATGTTCATGGCTAATCGTGTTTTTGAGTTGCAATACAGTCGATTTTCGCTTGTATTGCAACTTTTTGTTTTTGTCACTGTTCTAATTTTAGCCTACCAATTGCTAGCTCTTTCATTTTGGCTGCTTAGCCTTGTTGTAATGGTTTTATTTTGGGTTCTATTGTTACGGCGTCCTTTAATAAAGCGTTTTGAGTATTTGGATCATCAGCATTGGTCATTTGAGTTTGTGGATACTTCTATCGCAATCCAAGGTCGAACAATCACTAAAATTATTGATCACCAAGCTTATATTACGATTTATTTTTCTGATACTCAGTACCAACCTTTAACGATTTGGTGGGATCAATTGTCAATTTCGCAGTGGAAAAACTTAAAATTATTAATAAAAATGCTTTAATTGTTGGACAATTCTACAACTGTATATAATTAATTATATGTTTATTTTCAATTTTTTATGTTTGTTTTACTTTGCGTTCATTTAAATTGTTAGATTAAATATTCTGAAATTTCGTGAAAATATAAATTGTCAGACAATCTGACCATCAACTTGTATTCATTTTCGTTAAAGTACAAATACCAACGTAAAGTGTGGTGGAGGTCCAAAGTAATGGAAATTCCAACATGGTCGTTTCTGGTGATTGCAATTGTTTTTGCAATTTTTATAGGAAGAGCAGGAACTTTACTCAAGGATTACTTTCAACAAAACTAAAAGATAAAGAGTTTCACGTTTTTACCAGTTAATAAGTAGCATGTGCTGAACCGTCGCAATGCTACTTTTTTTTGCCTAAAATTTTTGTATTTTCAACTCTCTGTCAATTCGCTTATCTGTGAATTGTGTCAGAATGCACATGTTAAATTAGAGCAATTACTCTTTAATTCAAGTATTGCATCTGATAAGGTACGTCTAAAAGGAAAAACAAATTAATTAGAGGACAGGAAGAATGTCTAAATTCCAAAAAATGGGACAGGGTGTGGCGGTTGCGTTACTCACAACATCAATATTATCAGGGTGTTCACAAATCATTAAAACAGGGGCTAATGTCGCATTAAGTTTTAGTGAAAATCATATTGTTCCACCAATTTTGGCGATGGATGACGCCGAAATGGTGTGTAATTCAGGTAATGCCTTAACTCCAGCGGTGATGTCAACCAAGGATATGGGTGCTGATCCAACACGTATGGCGGTGTTATTGTATACCTCAGCAGGTATTTGTGCTGAAAATAAAGCCTTAGAAGCGGAACTCCGCTATTTGCGTGCTTCGAAAGCAGGTCAAGTTTCTGAAGCTCAAGATGCTCGTATTGAACAAAAACGTTGGGCGGGGATTGCTGCTGAACGTCAATATGCAGGTTATCAACTTTTTGCAAATCGTTGGGAATCAAAATATAAATATAAATTGGGTGATTCATGCCCAACAATGCGCAATGATTTAGATCAGACAGTTTACCTTTTAGGGATGGTAAGTGGTCTGCAAGCGATGACCAATGATATTAACTCTGGTGGCGCGATTAATGTCCCGAAAGATATTGCGGGTATTGTTGAGCGTGGCATGACCTGTTTGGATAATGAAAAATTCTGGGGCGCGCCGATGGCGACGCGAGCAGTGATTTGGACTTTATTACCAGGTGCGGGTGACGGTAAACCTGAACCTTATGCAACCATGAAAGAATCAATGCAAATTGGCGAGAAAAAAGGTGTTCGTTTATCACATGCATTATATGCAGTTGCTGCACAAGCAAGTGGCGATGATGCCAAACTGCGTGATGCTTTCCGTTCTTATGCTGCTGCAACTGGTGAAGACAAACCAGTAAATCCTCAATTTAGATTGATCGATAAGATGGCTGGTTTGATGGTCCGTGGTATAGCTGATCGTTATTGGACTGAAAATACAGGTGTACGTTCTGGTGATGAAGGTTTGACTTCTTTCTGGGACGATAAGAAAGAAAGTTCATCTGAATTGGATGCTTTATTTGATGATGGAGATGGCGCATCAGCACCAGCAGAGTAAACTTGAATTAAACGACCTTTTACAAGTGAAACATTTAAACTGGTAAAAGGTCAGTTTTTTCATGGGGTGGTAATGGATGAAAGATCACGTATGGATACCGAAAGTTATTTTAATCGCTGCATGTGTTTCTATATCAGCGTGCTTGCAAGTATTTGCAGATCACTTCATTTATTGGAAACCTAGTTTATTCGCTGAGTTTTGGCGTTTATGGACTGCACATTGGGTTCATGTTGGATGGATGCATTTTTTCTTAAATATGCTGGCATTTGCGTGTTTACCTTTTATTTTTCCTCATGCTCGTAATTGGCACTTATGTGTTCTGCTTTTAATCCTTCCTCCGTTTATTAGTCTTATCTTTTATTTCTACTTACCTTATATCGATGCATATGCTGGTCTTTCTGGCGTGCTGCATGGATTATATGTTGCTGTTGGTCTCGTGTATCTGAAATATCCTAAAGAAAGAAAATTTGCCTTATTGGTCTTGTTGCTGATCTCAGCAAAATTAATATGGGAAAATACTTTTGGCCAGACGGGTACTGCACAGTTAATTGGTAGTCCTGTTTTGACAGAAGCTCATTTGATTGGTGCGATTGGTGGTTTGTTCTGTGGGTTAGGCTATTCATTGTTAAGAAGGATAGAGAGAGAACATATAAGTTGATAAAAAAAACCAACAAAAAAATGATTGTAGTCATTCTTTTTTGGGAAAGATTGCTGCAAATTTAGGCGGTTAAAAGGGATTGGTTACGAAGAGGGTAAATTCACTTATCTATCAACCATGGACATCGCATGACTCAACATCTTTGGATGGGTGTTGATAACAATAAACTGGAATATACATGCAAAATGATCAAGAGAAAAAGTCTGGATTAGCCCGACTGGGTTATATCTGGAATGATTGGATATCAACATTCATCATTCTTGCTTTGTTGCTAATGACTTTGCTTATTGGTACTGGCGAGATGATTCACGGTCAAATGCTCCGTATGGGGGAGCGTTTGTATGGTGATGAAAAAATAGGAATGCAGTATTCGTTTTTACGAGCTGAACCTGAAAAACCATCTTGTGATCGACATCCTAATATTGAAGCGCAAGTTCAAGAGCAGATGAAAGCAAATGCTGCTGATGAGTTTGCAAGTATGTTTGGTACAGCATCTGAATCAGATGTACGCGCTTCTTTATTAGCTGCACAACAACAGTGTGAAGAAAAATATCAGTTCTATGATAAAGCAATGAAGCACTTGGAAGCTCATCCAAGTATTCGTACTTATCGTCAAGTTGAAACCACATTCTTCGGTATTTTTAAGTTAGGTTCTGAAAACCAGACTGTACTTTTACTGATTATGGTGTTGTTTACATCTATCACAGCTTCTTTACGCTATCACCACATTGGTTTACGTGCACCTAAAACGAAGATGGACTATCGTGTCTATTCAGCATATATGGTTGTAGGTAATGCTCTACTGAGTTTATCGACAATTAGTCAATATAACTCGTTGCTGAATTCTGGCGTAGAATTGACTACGAAGACATTGGCGATTTCATGGTTATGGATAGCACTCTTTGTCTCTTTAACTGTAATCAGCTTAGTGCAATTATTTTTAATTCCTAAAACAGCGCAACCTAAAGGTAATTTTGGTTTGGCGGTGCTGAGCGTACCATTGTATGCACAGATGTCACTGATCACGGGGATAATCTTTACTTTCTTCATGGATTATCCAATGGGGCAAGGGATCTACTTGGGAATTATTGTTGAGTTCTCTGGTATTTTCTTAAACCTTGCATTGTTTATTTGGGCAGGTATGTTACTGACCCAAACGCGTGTGATGGATTTATTCTTAAATATCCTGCGTCCGTGGAATCTAGCACCTGAAACTTTAACTTGGTTAATCTTAATTGCAGCGGCAATTCCAACAGCATATACAGGCGCTTCTGGTATTTTCGTTATTGCCGCAGGTGCAATCATTTATAAAGAGGTTTGGAACTCTGGTGCGCGCCGTCAATATGCATTAGCTGTATCTGCAATGTCGGGTTCTTTAGGTGTGGTGATTCGTCCATGCTTACTTGTAATTTTGATTTCAATGCTAGATAGCCGCCATGTAACGTCTACAGAATTATTTGATCATGGTATCTATGTTTTCTGGTTAACTGCATTTATTTTTCTTGGCGTTTCATTGATTCTTGCTGAAGAAAAGTTCCGTGTTGCTTCACCAAAAGTTGCTGTACCTGGAATGTTACGTGCATGTGTACCTGTGATTCCTTATGTAATCATTGGTTTTGCAGTTGTGATGTTCTATAAACTTGCGTTAGATACATCAATCAATGAATTTACAGCGCCAATGATTTTACCATTGGTGTTGATTGCAATGATTTTGTTTGACAAATTGTTTGCAGCAAAACTTGCACCAGCTCCAGTTATTGATGCAAAGCATGAGGCATTAGTTCTTGAACATGAACAGAAATCAGACTTCTTAAAAAGCCATGATCCTCATGGTGGTAAGAGTTTTGGTTTTGGTGGAGCATTACGTTTTGCAACTTCAGAAACAGTGGGTCATATCGGTGCCTTGATTCTACTGATGGCATTATCTGCGAGCGTTGGTGGTTTAATCGAGCGTGCTGAAGTGGTTGAGTTATTACCAACTCACTTGGATAATATCTATATTTCTCTTGCCTTTATTGCAATGTTACTTGCAATTATTGGTATGACTACAGATCCATTTGGTGCGGTAATCTTAGTTGCTGCGACAGTAGCGCCAGTTGCTTATGAGAACGGTATTCATCCGATTCACTTCTGGATGATCGTATTGGTTGCATTCGAATTTGGTTATGTAACACCACCTGTTGCCTTAAACCATTTGTTGACGCGACTCTCTGTCGGGGATGAAGAGGTATCAGCCGCTGATAAGGAAGCGAAAGAGAAATACACAAGTTTCTATTATCGTTATGAGCGTTGGTTATTACCGATTATCGTATTGTTCTCATCTTTAGTGTTGGTGACCTATGCACCATATATCTTCCAAATGTTTGGTTGGTATAAACACTAAGTGTTGAAATAAAAAAAGCACCTTCGGGTGCTTTTTTATTTCAAAGATTTAAAATGCTTTGGACATCATCAATGTTGATAAGTTATTTTTAAAGATCAAATATTTTAGCGTTGAATCATTTTCTTTTGACGTTGAGTCAATGGACTGCATAATAAAATTGCCAGCAAAATAATACAAAACCCAATCACACTGTATAAATCTGGCACTTCATTCCACAGCAAAAAGCCCCAAATACCCGCAAAGATAATCGCCATATAGTTGACTGGTGCGATCTGCCCAGCAGGAGCAAGTTGATAAGCATGAGACATAAAAATTTGGCTGACATTTGCCAGTATCCCTGCGCCAATCAAAAATAATAATTCTTTTACATGATAGGTTCGCCATACCCAAAACATTGGAATCACAGAAAGTGCTGATCCTATCAAGCAGAAATAAAATACGATGCGTTCAGGTGGTTCAGTTTGAGTGAGTGCCCGAACAGTTACAAAAGCCATTGATGCAAGTAAGCTTGATGCAATACCAATCACCGAAATCCAGTTCAGTAGACCTTGATCGGGTTTAGCCACACAGAACACCCCAATAAAGCCGAGTCCCGCGGCACAAAGCATAGCAATGGTGATTTTTTCTTTTAGAAATAACCATGCAATAACTGGAATAAAAATAGGAGAGGAGTAGGTAAATACCATAGCATTGGATAATTTCAGGTGGGCAATCGCATAGAAAAAGCCATACATTGCAGCCAGTCCAACAATACTACGCCAACTATGCATCCATAGTTTTTCTGTTTTTACAAAGCCAATACCTTGTTTAAAAATAAAAGGCAGAAACAGGATAAGTCCGACCACGTTGCGGAAAAATACAATTGTATAGTTATCAACCGTATGTGATGCATAACGAATACAGATACCCATGATCGAAAAGAGAAGGGCCGAGGTTGTTAGGCAACCAATCGCAAGTAAAAGGTTACGATTAGTTTGAAGTGAATTCATATTAGACGCGAGGCTTTGAGACTAAAGTTATTCTATGCTTCTCAACGGATGAAAGAAATGTGCTTTTAAACTGGATTTTAGATTTGTTGAGTGACTTATATCTATCATACCGCAATCAGTGTAAATACAAACTTATGAGGGGCTGTATGAAAAATCGCGATTAGAAATATGAGATTGATATTTCAATGAGTAAAAAGCTTTAAACTGGATTAAAGCTTTTGTTGTTTTAAGATTTATGTTGTGCGGAGATTTGAGCCTCCAAAAGTTTAATTTGATCTTCTTTGAGCTGAAGTAAAGTATCAACATCGTTATTTTGTTGTTTCAAGTCACGCTGTTGGTCTTGCAGTTGCTGTTGAATATCATCTAGCTTTGCAATCTCTTCTTTGGCTAAACTGTCATTGCTAGGAAGTGGTGATTTGACAATTGACTCTTCGACTAATTGTATTGGTGCATCAACTTCACTGCTCGCCGTATTTATATCTGGACTAGCAGTTGTTTCTGCTTTGGATATAATTGTTTTTTCGGCAATTGGTTGTGTAGTTGTGCTTGTCGATTGCTGATCTTTTTGTGATAAAAACCATTGAATTGCAAGAAACAAAACCACAACAACGCTAATTCCACCAATTATCATCCATAATAATTTGGAATTTTGAGTTTGGTATGTGGACATCATTTTTAACCTTCTAGTCAAAATGACGAGGTTTGAATTGTATCACCCCAATTTCATCTGGCTCAGCGGTTTGTTGCTCTTCCACGTGGGTCGGGCGTTTTTCGCTATAAGCACATTCGATACATTCAATCCACTCGTCATCCACAGTGATGATCTTAACCACACGATCTAAGGCGCCACATTTAGGGCACTTTGCACCCGCGATGAACTGTCTTTTCATGTCAGTTAATTACCACCCTGTGAACAATAATGACGTAGTTTAAGCGGTTTTATTGGTGTTCGTCCAACCTTGATGGCGTAATAATGCATCTATTTTTGGTTCTCTTTTTCGGAAATTGCGAAATGCATCAATTGCAGTATCTTTTCCGCCAACTGCTAGAATAAACTTTCTAAACTCTTTGCCTGTCTCAGTGTTAAAAATACCTTCACTTTCGAAGCGATCGAAGGCATCACTCGCTAAAACCTCTGCCCATTTATAAGAGTAATAGCCTGCCGCATAACCGCCTGCAAAAATATGGCTGAAACTGTGCTGGAAACGGTTATAAGGTACCGCAGGAACCACGGCAAATTTATCGCGAATATCGTCCAATGTCGCTTGGATTTGCTGACTGTTTAAGGCAGGTGCCTGACGGTGAATGCTTAGGTCAAACAATGCAAATTCAATCTGACGCAAGGTTTGCATGCCTGATTGAAAGAAACGCGCATTGAGTAACGCAGACAGCAATTCTTGTGGCAAAGTTTGCTTGGTTTCAGTGTGTTCGCTGAGTACGTCTAAACTTTCATTATCCCATGCCCAGAATTCCATAAACTGGCTTGGTAATTCAACCGCATCCCAAGCCACGCCGTGTGTGCCTGCAACTGAGATGTTATCTACTTCGGTCAACATATGGTGTAAGCCATGTCCAAATTCATGGAATAAAGTAATGACTTCATCGTGAGTCAATAGTGCAGGTTGATCGCCAATCGGTGGGGTAAAGTTACACACCATATAGCAAATTGGTTTTTGTAGACCATTGGCCGTTTGCACACGAGAACGGAAACCACTCATCCATGCGCCACCGCGTTTGCCGTTACGGGCATATAAGTCAAAATAGAAACCACCAACCACTTGACCTTGATCTTCAATTTCAAAATAACGTACATCATTTTGCCAAACAGGGGCTTGGCGTTCGATGATTTGAATACCATAAAGACGTTGCACGATCTGGAATAAACCGTCCACCACTTTTGGCGCAGGGAAATACGGTTTAAGCGCTTCTTGGGACAAGTTGAATTGCTGCTGTTTCAACTTCTCAGAATAATAGGTTGCATCCCAAGGTTTGAGTTCCTCAATTCCATCTTGTTGTGCAATGCTTTTGAGTTCAGCAATTTCAGCAAGGGCTGGTGTGCGGGCATGTTCGGCCAAGTCGACCAAAAACTTATCGACGGTATCAACATCAGGTGCCATTTTGCTAGCCAATGAATATTCAGCAAAATTATTGAAGCCAAGCAGTTGAGCCATTTCTTGACGCAAGCTCAGAATTTCTTCCATCACAGGGGTATTATCGAACTCGGTTTTTTCTGATTGTTCTGAAGCACGAGTCACGTAGGCTTTGTAGAGTTCCTCTCTAAGTTCTCGATCATCGGCATAGGTCATAATCGCAAAATAAGCAGGGAAGTCGAGTGTGGCAACGGCTTGCTCAAGCTCACGTTGTTGGCCGTATTGCTTTAATAATTCAACACTACTTTGCGGTAAGCCTTTAAGTTGCGCTTCCGTTAACGGCTTGAAGTAGGCTTGGGTTGCATCGAGCACATGGTTCGAGAAGTCTGAAGATAACTGAGACAAACGCGCTGAAATTTCTGCATAACGTTTTTTCGCTTCGCCTTGGAGTGCAACACCCGACAGTTTAAAGTCACGTAGCGCCAGTTTAATCGCGCTTTGTTGTGCTTCGCTCAATGTTTGAAATACATTACTATCATGAATCTGCTGATAGGTTTGATACAGCGCTGTGTGTTGTCCCAACTGAGTGTAGTATTCACTTAAACTTGGTAACAGCGCTTGATAGACTTCACGGGTTTCCGAATTGTTCATGACTGCATTGAGATGTGACAAAATGCCCCACGATTCGCTCATGTTATTTTCAAGTTGATCAACTTCTGCCAAGGTTGCGAGTTGGACTTCAGAGCCTTGCGGAACTTCATTGAGTTGATTTAAGAAGTTCTGACCGTTTTGAATGGTTTGTTCGATCTGTTGTTTTAAATCGGCAAGTTGAATTTGATCAAATTGAGGAAGGGGAAGTGTCGCTTGTTGGAGTGTCATTCTATTTTTGCCATATTCATCTTTAAACATAGATATAGATGTAGGGCTTAATCGGAGAGAAATCAAGGTATGGGCAGTTGTTTTTTCGAATACTATGAATCTAAAATTTCTATGAATAATAAAAGGAAAAATGGCTTATGAGTTTATTGTTTAATGAATTTAAAAATATTTCTCTTAATCTGGAATTAGTTGAGTCATTCTATGATGAATTTTTAGAGCAAACATTAATTCGGATAGATTTTAAACTTATTACGCCTCATAAAATCTATTCTTATGAAAATCGTCCTAATTTGATTTTATGGAAGATTGCATTGGAATCATTATTAAAGAATCTTAAGCAATTAAATTTGGGTGAAGTGAATGAAATTTCTTTTTATCCTATAGATATGTATTTTATATTTGAAGTAGAGCGTTTTGACCCTCCAGATAACGACAGAATACAATGGTCTGTTAAATTTCCATCAGGCATATATTATGGAGAAGAAAAAGCAGGTTATGAAGAAGCAATAATTTTTAGAATTGATGACTCTCTTTTACAACAATTTATCAAAGATTTAGAGAGAGAATTAACTATCGTTTAAATAATGTGTTGAATTTTCTATCTTTCATATGAATTAAGAGCAAGCTCATCTATGAGCTTGCTCTTAATAAATCACTCACTTTTTGCCTTCGCATTCGACTTTTTCTTTTTCACTTTCTTCTTTGGCTTTTCTTTGCTTTCAGACTTCGCAGAAGATTTTTTACCTGTTTTTTTGGTATAAGAATTAGAATTCGATTTGCTCTTATCCTTTTTCTTACGCACAGGTTTTTCGCCATCTTCACTAAGTTTAGCTGTTGTCGATTGTGGTTTGCCAAATACCTCTTCAGTGGTTGAAGCACGATTTGCAGTATTGGTTCTTGGCGCTTTTTGACGAATTGTACGTCCCAAATGCGTCAGTTGTTGAACCAATTGGAAGTCAATCTTACGTTCTTCCAGATTCACGCCTGCCACTTGAATTTTGACTTCATCACCGAGGCTAAATGACTGTCCACGATTCTGACCAATCAAACTTTGGCTGGCTTGATCATACAGGAAAAAGTCTTCACCGAGCTGGCTGACATGAATCATGCCATCGACATACAGGTCTTTGAGCGTTACGAATAGACCAAATTCTGTCACCGCACTAATGATACCGACAAACTCATCGCCTAAATGCTGTTGCATATAATGGCATTTCAACCATGTGGTGACACTACGGGAGGCTTCATCGGCACGGCGTTCGGTTTGAGAGAAATGTTCACCTGCATCATCTAAAGCTGCGCCTGAAAGAGGATAAACTTTCTTGTCAAGATAGGCTTTAATCGCACGGTGCAACAATAAATCTGGATAACGACGAATTGGTGAGGTGAAATGGGTATAGGCTTCATACGCTAAGCCATAGTGCCCTGAATTTTTTGCCCCATAATAGGCTTGCATCATTGAGCGTAACAACACCGCATGAATACTTGGTGCATCAATACGATCTTTGGTTGCTTCAATCACGGCTTGGTAATCAGCTTGAGTGGGTTGTTCGGGGAATGGTAAACCGAGTAATTTGACGAAATCACGGACTTTTTGAATACGTGAGAATTCTGGCGCTTCATGTACACGATACAACATTGGAATATCATGTTCTAATGAGTATTCAGCTGCGGCAACGTTCGCCAATAACATGCATTCTTCAATCAGTTTATGCGCATCATTACGAGTACGTGGCAAGATTTCTTTAATGCCGCCCAACTCATCAAAGGTCATGTAGGTTTCAATGGTTTCAAATTCCATCGCATGACGTTTAGCACGTAGTTCTTTTAGTGTCTGATAAAGCTGGAATAGGGTATTTAATGATTTATGAACGCTTTTATCTTGTGGAATGGCATCGGTTGCGCCGTCAAAATAAGCAGCCACCTGATTATAGGTCAAACGTGCTTTGGAATGCATCACCGCAGGGTAGAACTCATAACCTGTGACTTTACCTGCACGAGACAATTTTAAATCGCAGACCATACACAGACGATCAACATGTGGATTGAGAGAACACAATCCATTCGATAATGCTTCTGGCAGCATTGGCAAAACAAAGTGTGGGAAATAAACCGATGTACCACGTTCTTCAGCTTCTTCATTTAAAGGCGAGTCTAAACGGACATAATGGCTCACGTCTGCAATTGCCACTACAACACGGTAACCACCACCTGCGCGTTTCTCTGCGAATACGGCATCGTCAAAGTCGCGTGCATCTTCACCATCAATGGTGACCAGTGGCAAGTCACGTAAATCAACACGACCTTTACGATCTTGTTCTGAAGGTTCTTTAAAACTTTCAGCTTCTTTAATGACGGCTTCTGGAAATTCATAAGGCAAACCAAATTCTAAAATGGTTTGTGGAATAATAATTTCAGTGTCAGCTTTGTCCGCCATAGACTGTACAACATGACCTGTCGCTAATTCTTCACGAGTCGGGTAATCATCAATCGCAACACGTAGCATATCGCCAACTTTGGCATTGGCATGTTCAATCAATTCTTTTTCTAAGGTAATTGGTTGGTGCTGATTTGGATTGCTTGGCTGAATAAAGTATTCACCTTCATGTTCAGCGACTTTACCAATAATTTGTTTGACACGGCGTTGTACGACTTCGGTAATAAAGCCCCAAGCTTTACCTTTACGGTCAACAGAAGTTTGGCGTACTTTAACGCGATCACCATTAAAGACTAGACGTAATTCACGTTCAGGTAATAGTACATCATCCTGACCTGCGATATTGGCCGTACCTAGACCTTTACTATTGATATAGACCGTTGCTTCATGGCTTGGTAAATCGGTTGCAGGTTGGTATTTAAAACCATCTTTCATTAACTGACCGTCGCGAACCATTGCACTTAAACGATGATTCAATGCATCAATACTTTTTTGATCTGGGATATTAAAGTGATCAACCAGTTCTGCATGAGACTGTGCAGTTTTTAATTGTTCTAATGTAGTTAGAATAAGAGTTCGGCTAGGAATAGGATTATCGTAACGTTGCGCTTCTGCTTTTGCTTCGGGATCAACCCAATTTGTAGTCATATCGTTTCATTTCACATCTGGCAGATCGGTTTAGCATAAGTCATTCAAACTTTAACTGCACGTCAAAGATTGCAAGATTCTGTTTATTGTCCAATCTGAATAAAGGAGAGAACACTATATTAACAAGCGTTGAGCTAAAAATGCCGAAAAAATATAAGAATTGGTTAAAAAACATTTGATTGATTTAAAAAAAGAGAAAAAAACAGGATCATCTCTTGTGTAATGCGGTTTTAGTTTGTATTATTGCGCTCGTGTTACGGTGAGATGGGTGAGTGGCTGAAACCACATCCCTGCTAAGGATGCGTACGGGTAACTGTACCGAGGGTTCGAATCCCTCTCTCACCGCCACTTTACTTAAAGCGCTCATAGCTCAGCTGGATAGAGCACTTGGCTACGAACTAAGGGGTCGGGAGTTCGAATCTCTCTGAGCGCACCAAGTAAAGATTTAAAGTAACACATGCCTAAATTGGCAATATAAGTAATGCGCTCATAGCTCAGCTGGATAGAGCACTTGGCTACGAACTAAGGGGTCGGGAGTTCGAATCTCTCTGAGCGCACCAACTTAATAGAAGAAACCGCTTAATTGCGGTTTTTTTGTGCCTGTAAGTTGGAGTAGTTAAACGATAACATATCTATTTGATGTTCAAATTAAGGCGCTTCATTTTTTATTAAAAATAAAATCAGTTGTTTATGTTGTTTTTAAATATAATGACTATTGCGTTGTAAATTTGTAACGATCAATCTATCACCATTTGATTTCTATTTTATTAAAAAACACTTATCAATAGGGGAAAAATGCGTATAATGCGCTCCATCAAATATGCGCTCATAGCTCAGCTGGATAGAGCACTTGGCTACGAACTAAGGGGTCGGGAGTTCGAATCTCTCTGAGCGCACCAATTTGAATTTATCGAAAGATAAAGTGAAAAAAACCGCTTAAATGCGGTTTTTTTGTGCCTTACATTTTTGGTTTAATTTTCTGAACAAACACAGTATTCCCACCAACTGCGGGGAGTACATCATAATAGGGTAAACTTCGCATAGCCCTTAATAAAAAAGGTGCTTTTTCATCAATTTTCATTGAGCTAGTGATTTTAAATAAAGTACCTTGATTAAGCTCTGAGGCAATCATTTTTCCTTTAATCAATCGTAAATCACCACCATTGGCATAAAAGTTATTTTCAACAGTATTTGGATAGTTGAAATGCAGCTTAAATGCAAAAGGAATATTAATCACACCTAAACCCACATTCACTTGAATATCCGCATCTTGACCCTGATTTTGGATTGGAGAGGTGATGATTTTCTTGATTTGTCTTGGAAATAATTCTTGATAGGCTAAAGGGTTTAACCATTTATTTAATCGCTGTGTTGGCTGTTGATAAAACTGATAGGTGGTGGTGAAGCGCATGGCTTCACGTCCATGGGTGTACAAAATACTAGTCGGTGCATTTAGGTAGCTTACAGGCTGCTGTGCATTTTGACTCAGTTGTGCAATCTTAGCCAATTGAGCTTCATTTAATTGAGGGCTTGGTATTTGTCCTGAATTTAAGGCAACGATATTCTGTTTAATAAAGCGTGTTCGAAGTGATTCTAGGATAAAAGCATTGGTTGAGCTTGGAATCCCTAATTTGACCTCTGGAATCGCATTCAGAATTTTTTTAAAAATAAAACCTTTAGGTTGATTTAAATCTCCCCACTGGGTGAGCGTAATTAAAGTGCGGTGATCATCTAAGGCAAACCATTCAAACTTTCCTACACCGTATGGAATAGGAGAATCAATCACTAAACTGGAAATACTGTTCGATTTAATCTGATGCTGTAAGGTAACGTCTTCATTAAAATTGAGCACTGGAATAGGCGTTGGAATGGAGACACGATATTTCATTTTTACAGTATTGCCAGATTGTTCTAGTGTTTTGGCAGATTTAAGTGTTGGAAATAGACCGACATAGTGATTAAAGTCAGTTAGCGTCTTACTAACCTGTTGTACATTGGTAGGAACAATAAGTGCAGCGGATGTAAAACTGGCGTTTGGTTGTGAATTGGATTTGAGTGTGGGGAGGTTAGTTTTAGTTGTTGGATGTGCATAAATGAAAATATTATTTTGCGTGTAGCTTGCCAAAAGCTGGGGGTTATTTTGAAAAGGTTGTAAAGCGCTTGGGATATTGTCATTCCAAGTCAGCATTTGTGCAAAGCAAGTTTGCGTTACGCTAAAAATAAGAGTCGTTAATATAAATCCATTCAAATACAACATCAGATTCCTTTGATTTTCCTTAATCATATACTCAGTTTCATCTGTAGATGAGCGATGAAACATTGCTATTAATAAAAGTTTTTATGTATGAAAAATAGTCATATTATGTAAAACATGTCTTATCATAGTCTTCCGATCGGTCAGTATTTGTAGAAATAATAAATTAGCCTATCTATCATTCTGAATAGAAAAAAGATTTTTAATATTGTGAAGTGGAACGATGAAGAGAAAATAAAGTGCCAAAGGCAATTCTGATCATATTGAAAGATTTCGATCAGATCATCTTCATGGATAAAGCCTACTTTTTCTCGAAATTAGACATCTCATTTTCTCTCTAAAAATAAGCTGAAAAGCCCTATCGCATCATATTTAAATTTTGTATCAAATCACGATAAATCTGATTTACGCTCTAATCATTTATGTTCTAATAGATGAGTTTTTTCAAATCTTAGAAATCAAAAATGTCTGAACAACGTCCAACTGTATCTGTGCGCTATTATCTTAATTTAGAAGAATCACAAGATGGTTTTGCTCTTGTCACTTTTGGTAAAAAGACCTTTAGTCGTTTTCTAACACCTGTTATTAGTATTGCAATTATTGGTTGGGGAATCTATTTAGGTTTCTCAGACGTTGGTCGTTATTACGTTGCATTAGGTGCTTTTTTTCTGATTATGCAAGGATTGATGCGCTATTGGTTGTTACCGATGTTGTTTAAACGTCAATTTGTTCGCTACCAATTTGGAAAAAGTGAGCAGGGAATTGACCTTTATCAAGATCATTTTGAACTTTATTCAACAGGTAAAAAGCAAATAGCGCAGTATGCTGAGGTGCAATCTTTTGCAGTTGGAAAGCTCACGTATATGTTAGAGCTGAAGAATCATACCGTCATTATTGTTCCGAAGCGTTCATTCAATGATCCAACAGATCAAACCAAATTTGAAAATAGTTTTAAAAAATAACTTCATTCGCGATTTAAGGAACAAGGAGCTTTTATGAGCACACGTCCGTCAAAAATTGTTTGTGTAGGCAGAAATTATGCTGAACATGCGAAAGAACTAGGTAATGCAATTCCTGATCGCCCAATTTTATTTATCAAACCACCAAGTAGTTTGAGTAGCTTAGCCCAAGGTGCCCGTTGGAATCAGGCTTTGGGTGAATGTCATTTTGAATGTGAAATTTGTTTGCAGATCGCACACCCATTGTCGCAGGAAACCAATCCAAGCAAAGCTTTAGAAGCGATTGGTGCTGTGACTTTAGGGTTGGATTTAACTTTACGTGATTTGCAGAATGACTTAAAAGCGAAAGGGCAGCCTTGGGAGCGAGCAAAAGCTTTTGACGGTGCATGTATCTTGGCAGACTGGGTTGAAGCGGATGAAATTGGCGATTTACAACAGTTAGAGCTTGTTTTAATGATTAATGGCGTTGAACGCCAACATGGTTTTAGCCAAGACATGATTTTTGATATTGGTGCATTATTGGTTGAAATTAATCAGTCATTTAGTTTGGAAGCGGGTGATGTGATTATGACGGGTACACCTGCTGGCGTCGGGGCATTACACCCAAATGATCAATTAACCATGAAACTAATAACCCAATCAGGAGAATATGATTGGGATACATTTGTTCAAGCATAATGATTAAAAACAAGTGCTGTTAATAAATAGCTTCTACCTAATTTCGTATAAGCGAGACAGTAAAAGAAAGACCTCTGTTGAGGTCTTTCTTTTACTTCTGTTCAAAGATCGTCGAAAGAGGAATCGAAAGTTTTGCAGCTAAATAATCATTACTCTCGATAAGGGATGGCCCTAAACGCTCAATCCATTCATCATCTTGATGGATATTGGCGACATCGTGACGTAATGGTAGGGGATAAGGGAGTGCTGTAAAAAAGCTCCAGAAATCGACTTGCGCAAGATTTCTAGCCAATACATACTCATCGTTGTCTGTACGTTTGACTAAATTCTGTTTTTCTAACTGTAAGATATATGCAGGTAAACGTCCTAATTCACCACGTCCAATAATCCCAAGAAGTTCTTGTTCACTGACACTTTCTCCAATTTGTTGCTTTTTATAAAATAACTCCAATATGTCTAATAACATTAAGATAGGATGACGCTTTTGTTCTTTATCTGAATGAAAAGCAGTCAGTGCATAACTGACTTCTACGCCTAATAAGATAATGTTCCAAGACAAATAAATCCAAAGAAGGAAGATTGGAACAGCAGCAAAAGCACCATACACAATTTCATAACTGGTGAAATTACTCATAATCCAGCCAAAGAAATTTTTTAAAATTTCAAATACTGTTGCGCTAAAACATGCAGCAATAACAGCGGAAAGAATAGGGACGCTACGATTAGGAATGGTCCAGTAAAGAATGAAAAAGCCAACAATTGTAAGTAGGAATGAAATAAGCCATAAAAGGAAGGAGCCATTTAATTGATAGCCCGCAAAATTATTGCTCAGAATATTCATTGAGGCGACAGTAGATGAAAGTACAAAAGCACTGCCTAGAATGATTGGACCTAAAGAGATAATTGTCCAATAACGCATAAAACCAACAAGACCTGTTCGAGTTTCTTTGACACGCCAGATACGATTGAAAACGGTTTCAATCGAAGACAGCATCAGTACAGTGGTGACAAAAAGAAACAGTACCCCAATCACTGTGAGGTTACTGGATTTTTCGGTAAATGCGTTCAGTGCCTTGTCAAAGGCAATGGTACTTTTAGGCAAAAAGTTGCTGTAGATCAGTTGTTGTAGTTGTTGTCGAGCAGGCTCTAAAGCTTTAATTGAGGAGATAATGACTAAGAAAACGGTCAGCATCGGAACAACTGCAAACAAGGTGGTGTAGGTGAGTCCTCCAGCTTGTTCTCTACAGCGATCAGCTTCGAAACGCCGTAACACAAATACAATAAATTGAAACCATGTTTTTTCTAAAAAAGGCAGATTTTTTAGATAACGATTTAAGATCATGGGTTCTATCCTAGTTATTTTTAATAAAATCCTGTGTCAGCACAGGATTAATTACGGCTCAAAAGAGGAAAAATGTCGTATAGTGTTCTTTTTAACAAAATTTATTAAAGTGATGCAACCTTACGTTCTTGTTCTTTATTACAGTAAATATGGTTCAACTCGAGAAATGGCTCATCTAATTGCCGATGGAATTGAGTCTTCTGGTATCACAGCTCGTATTCGAACCGTTCCTAATCTCGCAACTGTTGTTACCCAAGCAGAACCGAGCGTTCCTGCAGAGGGGGATGTTTATTGTACTTTAGATGATTTGACGTATTGCTCAGGTTTGGCACTTGGTTCACCTACTCGCTTTGGTAATATGGCGAGCGAAATGAAATACTTTTGGGATCAAACCACCAGTTTATGGTTGAATGGTGCTTTGCATAATAAACCAGCATGTGTTTTTACTTCTTCTGGCTCGATGCATGGTGGGCAGGAAAGTACTTTGCTTAGCATGTTACCGCCATTATTTCATCATGGCATGGTGATACTGGGCTTACCCAACTCAATTCCAGCCCTGTCCAATACTAAAACAGGCGGTACACCTTATGGGGTAAGTCATGTCAGTGGCCCTCGTCATGATCAAAGTTTGAGTGCAGATGAAAAAGTATTATGCGAAGCGCAAGGTAAACGTTTAGGTGATGTCGTAAAAGCGTTGTTAGGAAAAGTTTAGATCTAAAAATGGGAGCATCTGCTCCCATTATTTTATTTTTTAATTTGCCAATCGTAGATTTTTTTCTGATAGGCATACCACATCATCCATAGTCCAATAATAATCATTGGGAAGCTGAGAATTTGCCCTTTGGTCATCCAGCCAAACAGGATAAAGCCCTGATCTGCATCGGGTTGGCGGAAGAACTCCATAAAGAAACGTGCAACTCCGTAGCCCATCAGGAATAAAGCTGAAACTGCCATACGTGGACGGGGCTTTGAGCTAAACCACCAAAGTATGATAAATAGAATCAGACCTTCACAGAGCGCTTGATAAATTTGCGACGGATGGCGAACTAAACCTAAAGGATCGGTTGGAAAAATCATACCAAATGGATAGCTAGGGTCTTGAACTTGACGACCATACAACTCACCACCAATAAAGTTACCGATACGACCAAACATCAAACCTGTCGGTACACATGGTGCAATAAAGTCCAAGGTTTGAAACCATGTTTTCTGATATTTCTTACACCAGAATAACATTGCGATCATGACCCCCAAGAAACCGCCGTGGAAGCTCATCCCACCTGTCCAGACTTGGAATAACCAAAGCGGATTTTCTAAGAATTTGCCAAACTCATAAAACAAAACATAGCCAATACGACCGCCAAGTACGACGCCTAGAGCGCCATAAAACACCAGATCGGAGACCATATCGGCAGTCCAACCATCACGTTGTTTAGCACGATAAGAGGCTAAGCCCCAAGCGCATAAAAATGCCAAGAGATACATGAGTCCGTACCAATGCACTTTGACTGGTCCCAAGCTCAGCGCAACTGGATCAATATTTGGATAGGTCAGCATTGCTGTTCCTCAATTTAGAATTTGAAATTAAGTTTTGAGCAGATTGTAGCGGAATGATGTGAAAAATGTTGTACATTCAATGTGTAAAGATGTGAGAACAGAATTAATGTGTATTGTCGTTTTTGCATGGCATGTTCTTGATGATATGCCGTTGTGTTTAATTTCAAATCGTGATGAATTTTATCATCGACCAAGTGCTGTTTTACATCGATGGGATAACAGTTCGATAATTGCTGGGCAAGATTTACAGTCAGGTGGGGCATGGATGGGGGTCACTGAGTCTGGGCGTTGGGCAATCGTGACTAATTTTCGCAATGGACGAGATAAGAACCAATATTCAACTTCACGTGGGCATTTAATCCAGTCTTTTTTAGAAAGTGATTTAGCCCCCTTTCGTTTTGCACAACAATTAGAACAGCAACAACAAGACTACGCTGGTTTTAATTTATTTGTCGGTGATCGAGAGCAAGCGGTTTACATGAGTAATCGGGGGGAATCACCGCAAGTCTTAGCGAATGGTGTTTATGTTGTTTCCAACGGTTTAATGTCAGAAGATTGGGAGAAAACCAGACATCTGCGTAAACGCTTTACCCAGGAGCTTTTACCCATGCTACAGCAATCCCAAGTCTCAGAATTGGATTTGGAGTCTGCGGTCTGGGATATTTTGGAGGATGAACGAAAAGTCATTTCTGATTTGTTGCCAGATACAGGGATTAGTGTGGAGATGGAGGAATTATTATCTTCAACTTTTATTCAAAGCCCAATTTATGGAACACGATGTTCAAACTTTTTAAGGCTTGATTCAAAACAATGGCATTGGCTAGAGAAAACACAGCAAGGTGAGCAGCAGGGGCGTATTATCGAAATGAAAGCAGATCTATGGAAATAAAAATACCGACAAGGCTGTCGGTATTTTTTATCAACCAAATTTATTTAGCAGAGGTTGTCTTTTCAACCGATGGTAAAACATCAGCTGTGATATAGCCAACACATGCACTATAACCACCATTATAGTTTTCTAAAACTTTTGCTTTTAATTCAGCAGAAAGTTTTGAGCTATCTCCGGGATGTTGGAAATTACTCATGATGTATGTCCAACCATTTACAGAGTCAACTGCATGTAAGCCTGTTGATTCAGCACCTGCTGGAGTAGAGAGGATACGATCTAAAGACTTGGTATCAACATTATATGCCCATAGGAAGTTATTGGTATGGTTACCACTGTCTTCACCAATGAATAATGTACGTAAAGTTTCAGAGAATTTTAAATTGTCTGGGCTTGCAATATTATTTGGATCTGCCGTGTTACCTAAGCTATCAACTGTAATATCTTTACCCATAAGCAACATATGGCTTTGGTAAGGTGTCCATTCACTATTAATGATCGTATTGGTATGGTCAACTTGACTGCCTTTTAGATCATGAGCAAGTACACCACCTGCTTTCAATGTATTTTTGAACTTAATATTATGTTCTGCAACCCAACTTGATTTGCCTTCAATCATTGAATCTTGAATATTAGCAAGTGCAGAATACGCAACTTTATCTTTAATATTTACGGTAGTACCTTCCATTTTTGTGAAAGCCATACTACCGCCTTTTAGGGCAGCATATCGATGTGTTTCTAGGAATGCAGCAGCAAGCTCAATCTCAGCCTTGCTAAAGCCATTGTTGGCTTCTTTGAGTTTAACCCAGAGTGATTTACCATCCAGCACAATCTTGGTATAGCCTGTTGCATCAGCTGGTGCTGTTTTCAAGCTTTCCATAATGTTTTCAGATTTGATTCCTCGAACATTCACGAGGTCTTCGATGGTCTTACTATCAGTATGACCTAACTTGATCCATTTGATTGCGGCGGTAGAGGTCTCATTCAATTCTGATGTGTATTTCGCAACATATAATGTTCCAGCAGATAAGTCTTTTTCTTTGTCTGCAATAAACATGAAGAAACCACCGTTAGTGTAATCGTCACCCATGATTACAGTGCGGTTATCTGGCATGACTTGAATCAGTTCATGTGAAATACGACCTAAGCAGTAGTGTTTAACTGCCTTAGCACGACCTTTACCATCAAGAATAATTTCTGGTAAATGACCATAGTTATAGGCATTTGCAGTATTTTCATTGCCATATAGATTTTTACTATATGCTTTGAGCATTGCGAGATCTGAACCGATTTGGTCAAATGCATCAGGCTCATATTCTTCACTTGAAAGGTGAGTATTCCACGGAGAAAGGCTAGCACCACAGGTGATCCATAGACCATGAACTTTAGACATATCGACATTGTGGTATTTCTTCAATGCCAGATGACCCGTCTTTTGATCCTGATCCAGCGTAAGCACCGCAATTGGTGATGGCAACTTGCCGTACATACTTTGATTTGCCAGATTTTTAGTCGTGTATTCAAATTGAACAACGTGGAATACAGGGTTAGCCACACCAGATACAGAAGCGCCATTGATGTGGATTAAAGATGAACCATCTGGAGAGTCAGAGAAAAACTGGCGTTCTTGACCGATTACAGAAGTATCTTTAATCGGTTGATTATTAATATCATAATAACTACCTGCAATGATTTTTCCACCATCTATATTATCAACTTCCGCACCTGTACGGAAAAACTCCTGATAACCCAGTTTGTACTCGGTGGTTGTATTGTCATCCCACGTAATCGTCAAAGCAGATTTAACTGAAGTTGTAGCCATCTCTGGTACAGTTGAAGGTGCCGCCATAGGTGTAAATTTTGCATTTTTAAATTTTGCAGCAGGTACGGTTGGGGTAACGGTAGTATCGTTATTATCATTGCAACCTGCTAAAGCTGCTGCTGTGCCCATTGCCCCGAGTGGTAAAAACGGAACACCCGCGAACCACTTTAAAATATCACGACGACTTGGCTGATTTGTATTGGCTGTCATAATAAATCCATATCTTTAATAAATGGTAAATAAATCTAGATTGATTTTATGTTTGATAGATGACAATTTTTTGACACTTTTAAGGCAGTTTGAAGACAATTTAATTTTTATAACCATATGAAAAATATAAGTTTAAAATACAAAAATCCCTGAGATTATTCAGGGATTCAACAGAGATATTATTATTCTGAAACTGCTTTACGCTTTTCTAATATTTTTCCAAAAAGTAAACCGATTTCAAATAGCATCCACATCGGAACAGCCAGCATAATCATGGATAAAGCATCAGGTGGGGTAACAAACATCGCCACGAAAAAGCATCCAACAACAATAAAACGGCGTTTTTCAATGAGGCTTTGTGTACTCACGACACCAATCAAAATCAGCACTAGAGTAATAATTGGAATTTCAAAGGTAAAACCAAAAACCAAGAATAGTTTTAAGCAGAAGCTCAGATAACTATTAATATCTGTCATAGGTGCAACAGTTTCAGGAGACACACTAATAAAGAAATGCAAAATAGCAGGTAGGGTAATGAAATAGGCGAATGCGACACCTAAGTAGAATAAAAGAATGCTGCCAAATAGCAAAGGAATCGCTAAATGTTGTTCTTTTTCATATAGTGCAGGTTTTATAAATGACCAAATTTGATAAATGATATAGGGCATTGCCAGCATAAAAGCGACAAACAGGTTGAGCTTAAAGGGGGCCATAAATGTCGCCGTGACATCTGTGGCGATCATGCTTGAAGTGGCTGGCAATTGCTGCCTTAGCGGTTCAGACAGCCATTGATAGGTTTGATTTCTAAAAGGTAATAAACAAAAAAACAGAAAAATTGTTACGCCAACGATCTTAAACAGATATTGGCGAAGTACGATTAAATGCTGCATGACCGGCATTTGTTGTAGGGTTTCTTCAGTACTGACTGAAGTTGATGGTAATTGGCTCATACGGCAATCTTTAATTCGTTATCAACCTGATTCAACGATGGGTATGCTTCCATACCAATCACAGATGATTTTTGGTATTGAACACAAAAAGGAATAATAGAACTTGAGTGATATGGCACATAGCGAATCGAATTTTGAGGTTTAGTTACTGATGGCGCAGTCTCTACCTCATGATTTTGAGTTTTTAATTCATCTAATTGTTTTTGTAGCCGACGTTCAAGCTCAGTAATCTTTTCAATTTCTTTTTGCATTTCGTCGCGGAACTCAGAAAGACGGAGCTCTCGATCAATTTCATTCTGAATATTGTTGATAAATTTTTTAATTTTCCCATACCATTTTGCTACAAATCGAGCAGCTTCAGGTAATTTATCAGGACCGAGAACCAATAATGCAATAACTGCAAAGCAAAAAATCTCAGTCATTCCCAAGTTCAGCATAATTCCGCTCGCTTAGCTTTTTACTGAGCTTTCAGCATTTTTAACTTGAGCATCAATGGTGCGAGGCTCATTGAGTGGCGCAGTAACTTCATCTTCTTTAATAGACTTTTTGAAATCTTTAACAGCACCACCGACATCTTTACCTAAGTTTTTAAGCTTTGATGTACCGAAAAGTAAAATAACCACGATTGCGAAAATGAGTACATGCCAAATTGATAAACCCGCCATAATGATATTCCTCTAAAACTTTGGATATATCTCAACAGTTTGGCATGACAAGGATGTGACACTTATATTGCAGTTTTGCGACAAGAATGCTGCAAAATGATTTTATAAGAAAGGGAACGAATGCTGAGAAAGAAACCTGAATATGCGGTTCAGGCTTCTGTAGAAATTAGATTAAACTCGCTTTAAATAATTGCATTGCCTGACCACGGTGGCTGATTTTACTTTTCTCTTCCTTGCTGAGTTCCGCACTGGAAAGATTGAGTTCAGGTAGCCAAAAGAGGGGATCATAGCCAAACCCATTCTCACCGCGCGCTGCTTCTAAGATTTCACCTTTCCAAATGCCTTGAAAGATTTGTGGCAATGGATCTTCGGCATGTGTAACTAAAGCCAATACACACACGAACATACCTTCAATTGCTTCGCCGTCTTTACGGAAAGGTGCGAGATCAGCCAATAATTTTTGGTTATTGGCAGCATCATTACCATGTTCACCTGCATAGCGTGCAGAGTAGATGCCTGGTGCACCGCCTAGAATCGGAACACAAATCCCTGAATCATCTGCAAGCGCAGGTTTACCTGAAAGCTTAGACGCATGACGTGCTTTGATAATGGCATTTTCAACAAAGCTGAGACCATCTTCGATGGCATCTTCAATATCTAGTTTGCCTTGAGGAATAATTTCCACAGGTAGATTGAGCTGCTCAAAAAGATGGGTAAATTCAGCAACTTTGCCTTTATTGTTACTTGCAAGCACAAGGCTGCCTTGGTTGAGCCATGATGGAGTAGACATATAAAATTTTAAATTCGCTTAGATTGAGTAGAATTTTAGGGTGTTTTTATAGAATAGGGTAGAACTAATGGTTGTATTCTAAAATCTAAAAAAAGTCGCTTCCTTTTATTTTATCTAATTTTGATACAATTTTTTTAAATCTTCGATGAAACTTTTAAAAACTTCATCTGGTTCCGAAAGTGAATATCCTTCAAAGCTGAAGTAAAATTCATCATCATAATAGTTTAATAATTCATATAAATCTTCATTCTCTATAGCCTTAGATAAAGCCAAGAGCTTCTGAAGAAAAGGAAATAGAAGCTCTTGGCTTTTTACTAACTCTAGATGTTTTTCAATATAATCTTTTAAGAGGTTATTGACTGATTCCTTTGTTAAATCTGTATTAAATAGACTTCGGGATAATTGATTAAAATAGGTTGTGACTTGGTCTGAGGTTGATAAGAAACAGATATCTAAAGCTAAATCATTTGATGAATTTTTTTCTAATGTCTCAATTGCCCACCTTTGGATTTCTTCTGGTGTTATTGTTTCCAATTCTAGTTTTACTTTGAATATCGCCTTTTCTATATCGCTCATTTAATAAACTTAATTAAATATGAATGTTATCAGTATAATAAAAAACCGACTCACACAAGTCGGTTTTTAAATCACTCAATAGATCTAAGCAAGACTATTGTGCTTGAATCCATTTATCAGCACGATCACGTGCAGCACGAATTTGATCTTGGGTTAAGTTTGCAGCCAACGCTGTTTTCTTACCCTCAGAAAGACTGATGACTTTAGTATCCAGCATACCGTCACGTGTTGAAAGCTCATACCATTGGTAAGCACCAACATAGTTTTTCTTTTGCTCTTCCATCATCGCCAGATTAAAGCTGGCACGGTTATCGCCATTACTCGCCGCTTTTTCGAAATATTTACGCGCTAAAGCTTCATCTTTCTTCGTACCGATGCCATCTGCATACATACGACCGACATTTAACTGTGCAGCAGATAAACCTTGATCTGCTGCCGCTTTAAATAAAGAAAAAGCTTGTTTCTCATCTTTCTCAACGTCTTTACCGTACTGATAACGTGTTGCTAGATAAAATTGTGCCCCAGCTTGACCAGATTTTGCTGCGCTTTGTAATTCACTGATACTCATCACTGAATATCGTGCTGCCTGTGTTGCAACCGATTGGGGTTGAGCAACATAGTCAGCATGCGCTTGTATACTGATCAGACCAAATAAAAATGTGCTGATAAATGTCTTTTTCATAGAGCGCTCACTCGATAAATTGCGACTTCACCAAATAGGTTCGGCATATGCTTACTGAGCATACTACCTTGTTGGTCACCATTAACGGCAAGTCGATTAATAATTTTAATCCGATTCTCAGCACATAAAGCTTCAAAGTCACGGAAAGTACATAAATGAATATTCGGGGTGTTATACCACATATAGGGTAAAGCTTCCGAAACAGGCATTTTACCTTTTAATGCAAGAAAAGAACGTGTCTTCCAATACGCAAAGTTTGGAAAGGTAATAATCGCCTGTTTGCCAACACGCACCATATCACGAAGCAATACATCAGGTGCATCTACAGCTTGCAAAGCTTGTGCCATGACTACAGAATCAAAAGATTGGTCAGCAAAGCGGCTTAAACCTAAGTTTAAGTCCTGTTGAATAATATTTAACCCTCGACTGATGGCAATTGCAATCTTTTCTTGATCAATTTCTAAGCCATAAGCACGAATATTGTGCTGTTTGCTCATATGAGCCAGTAATTCACCATCACCACAGCCTAAGTCTAATACGCTAGAGTTCGGACTGATCCATTTTTCAGCGAGTCGTTGATCTATTCGCATTAGTGCTGCTCCTGCGGTGTAGCTTGCAACTGTTGTTCTCCACCTAAAAATGCTTTTAATGTTTTCACATAGAGTGGGATCGGGAACAAGAACGAATCATGACCTTGTTCCGCATCAATATCTAAGTAACTGACGGGCTTATGATTATCAATTAAAGCATCAACTAATTCTTGTGAGCGACTCGGGCTAAAACGCCAATCTGTAGTAAATGAAATCACCAAAAATTTACATTTAGGCTTGCTCATTGCTTTTGTTAATGAATGTTCATATTCACGAGAGGGATCAAAATAATCCAAGGCCTTGGTCATAATCAAGTAAGTATTCGCATCGAAATTGCGGCTAAATTGTTCGCCTTGGTAACGCAAATAGCTTTCCACTTGGAATTCGACATCAAAACCATACATAAATTTGCCAGATTTTAAATCACGACCAAATTTCTGTTTCATCGCTTCTTCAGATAAATACGTAATATGACCGACCATACGTGCCAGAATCAGGCCACGTTTTGGATAGCTGTCATTTTCCAGATAACGTCCATTATGGAAATCGGGATCAGAGAGAATCGATTGGCGAGCAACTTCATTAAAGGCAATATTTTGAGCTGATAATTTTGGTGCACTGGCGATAATGACGCATTTTTTTAACCGATCAGCATAGTCCAATGACCATTGTAGTGCTTGCATGCCACCTAAAGAACCACCAATCACGGCAAACCACACATCAATTCCGAGGCGATCAGACAACATGGCTTGAGTCTTTACCCAGTCACGAACAGTGACTAATGGAAAATCTGGACCATAAGGACGATTTTCGTTTTCAGGGTTTGGCGATGTTGGGCCTGTTGAACCATTACAACCACCAATATTATTTAAAGAAACAATAAAAAAATGATTGGTATCAATCGCTTTGCCGGGACCAATACAGCTATCCCACCAACCTGCTTTTTTATCATCTGCATGATGATAACCCGCAGCATGATGATGCCCAGATAATGCATGGCAAATTAAGATTGCATTGGATTTATCTGCATTAAGTGTTCCATAGGTTTCAACCATCAAATCAAAACGTGGCAGGATACGCCCACATTCAAGCTCTAATGGCTGCTCAAATTGAAATTTTTGTGGTGTGACTAAACCCACTGAATCCGATGGAAAAGACACTGGAATGATTCGCCTTGTATAAATCTTTGATCAATAATAAAAGGATACCAATTCAGGTATCCTTTCAAAAGTCATTTTTTCTGATATTACAACTCAGCTTTGCTTAAACTGCCGCAGCAGCAACTTGCTCAGTTGTAAGTACGCCTTGTTCAATTAAACGATTGGTACATGCAATAATCGCTTCAATCGATGAGGTGACAATGTTGTCATGAATCCCTGCACCAAAAGCATTTTTACCTGTGCCTTTGACTTGAAGTTCAATCAAGGCAAGTGCTTTAGCATTTGCACCAGAACTGATACTACGTTCTTCATAATTTACAACATCAATTGGCAATTGTAACGCATCGAGCATCGCCGAAATTGGACCGTTACCTTCACCGCGTAAACGTTGTACTTCACCGTTAATTTCAATATCTAATTCAATGATTTGTGTGCCATTGATATCAGACAACTGATAATGTTTGGTTTGGTAATGGCTATTTTTCACATCCACATAGGTATTTTGGAATAAGGTCCAGATTTCATGTGCACTGATTTCTGTACCGTTTTCATCAGTATGTTGCTGTACGATTTGGCTGAACTCGATTTGTACTCGGCGTGGTAAAGCAACGTTGTAATTTGATTCCAATAAATACGCAATACCACCTTTACCAGATTGGCTGTTGACACGAATCACCGCATCATAATCACGACCTAAATCTTTAGGGTCGATTGGTAAGTACGGCATATCCCAGATCTCTTCGTTTTTCTGGAATTCGAAGCCTTTTTTAATCGCATCTTGGTGTGAACCAGAGAATGCGGTAAAGACTAAATCACCTGCATATGGATGACGTGGGTGCACAGGTAAACCTGTACATTCTTCAACAGTTGCAATGATTTCATTGATATTAGAGAAGTCTAAGTTTGGTGCAACACCTTGGGTATACATGTTCAAGGCAATCGCAGCAACATCGACGTTACCTGTACGTTCACCATTACCAAACACGCAACCTTCAACACGATCAGCCCCCGCCATGATCGCCAATTCAGAAGCAGCGATACCACAACCACGGTCATTGTGACAGTGAACTGAGATAATCACGCCATCACGACGCGCCAAGTTACGGTGCATCCATTCGATTTGATCGGCATAGACATTTGGTGTTGAAACTTCAACCGTTGCAGGCAAGTTTAAGATCACTTTATTGGTTGGAGACGCTTCCCAAATTTCCGTGACCGCATCACAAACATCTTTGGCAACTTCTAATTCTGTTGCTGAGAAACATTCAGGGCTATATTGGAAAATCCATTCTGTTTCAGGATATTGTGCTGCATATTCTTTCACTTTATTCGCAGCATTAATCGCAAGTTGTTTCGCGCCATTTACATCTACATTCAACACTTTTTGACGGAATGTTGGTGCGTTTGAATTGTAGATATGCACGATCGCACGTTTAGCATCAACTAACGCTTCAAAAGTACGCGCAATTAAATGATCTCGAGCTTGAACCAAAACTTCGATATACACATCTTCTGGAATCAAATCTTCTTCAATTAACTTGCGAGTAAAGTCAAAGTCAATTTGAGATGCTGAAGGGAAACCAATTTCAATATGCTTGAAGCCGATTTTAACCAACATGTGGAACATTTTTAATTTTTGCTCCATGTTCATTGGTTCAAAAATCGCTTGGTTACCATCACGAAGGTCGGTACTCATCCAAATCGGTGCTTGGTTGATTTCGTTATTGGGCCATTGACGATCTGGTAAATCCACTCGTTGATACATACGGCGGTATTTTTTGCTTGGGTCAGCCAACATCATGAGATAACTCCTTGTTGTAGCATGGTTGCTGCTTCAAAATAAATGCAACGTGCTACGAATATATATGGTGTCTATAAGAATCAATTTAAAGAGAATATTTGGATCGAATGCCTTCAAACTTAGGCAATAAAATTTATACGCGCGCGAGGCGCAGCATCAGGAGAGCAGCAAGATGGTTTATATTCGACGGATGGGTAAAGCCGTAATTTGTTTTCATCATCAACCATTCAAAATTATGATTCGGTTTTGCAGCTATATTAATCATCTAATAAAAATCAGTCTAGGTGAAAATAAGCTGGCTGCAAAGGTCTATAACAGCATTCTAGCTCTTAATTCTGGAAAATGTTTTCCTGTTTTTTGCAAGAATTGATAGTTGAGTGGAATATTTTTTCTAAATAGGTCTATTTTTTAATAAAAATTATAGAATTTATTCAGCATGGCGAAAAAATGAAGTGGTCAGAGTTCTGACCACATACGAATGAGATTGTGATAAATATTGGTGAGTTTCATTACTTCTGGATATGCATCACCATGATCTATGCGAAGTTGACGAATACTTTCATCCAAATTAAACAGCATATGACGCTTTTGATCATCTCTAATCAAACTTTGTACCCAAAAAAATGAAGCAAATCGGGTACCACGTGTAATACTACTGACTTCATGCAAGCTTGTTGAAGGGTAGAGTACGACATCACCTGCTGGTAATTTTACTTCATGGTAGCCATAAGTATCTTCAATAACGAGATCACCACCATCATATTCTTCAGGTTCACTCAAAAATAAAGTACACGATAAATCTGTGCGAAGTTGTTGATGAGTCCCTCTCACTAAACGAATTGAATTATCGACATGAAAACCAAAACTTTCGTGTTCATCGTAGCGATTAAACAAAGGTGGAATCATTTGCTTGGGGAGTGCAGCTGCTTGGAAAGTTGGATTTTTCCAAATTGCATCCATCACAAGTGTACTAAGTTGGTGGGTTAAAGGGTCACTCTCTGAAAGTTGTTGATTACGTTTTACGGAAGCTGAGAGTGTGCCAGCTGTAATTTTTCCACCGACCCAATCTGCTGCTTCCATTAATTTACGGAATTCGGCGACTTGTTCTTTTGTCAAAACATTCGGAATGTGATGGATCACTGAGCATATCCCTTTCAATTGATTATTATAAAAAATAGCCTCATAGAGAGGCTATTTTAAATGAGTTTAAGTAAATACCCTAATTTTTTTAAGGGGTTTAGTACTTAAAGTTGATCGCAAGAACTGCGTTGCGGCCATCACCTTCGTTTGCATAGTGTGAAGCATGAGCACTTGTAAAATAACGCTTATTTGAAATGTTATTTACATTCAACTGTAAGTTTACATTCTTGTTTACATCATACTTTGCCATCGCATTGTAGATAGTAAACGTTGGTAAAATTTTCGTTGAAGTGGTGGCTGTGTTTGGATTGGTATTCGCAAAAACTTGATCACGATATTGAACGCCTGCACCAAGTGTTAATTTTGGGAGTACTTGGTATGTACTCCACAAGTTAGCACTCTGTTTAGCAACGAATGGAAGAGGGCGACCTTCTTGAGCAACTAAGTTATAAGCTGCTTTGGTTAATTCGCTATCTAAGTAGCTATAGCCAAGTGCCATTTCCCATTTATCAGTAATGTGACCTGTCAAAGCAAGTTCAAAACCATCAACTTTACTTTCACCAGCATTAGTTACTGTATTCGCATCGATATTAATACGTGTATTTTGCTTCTCAGTACGGAAGATTGCAGCTGTCGCATTGGCACGGTTGTTCCAAAGGCTCCATTTCGTTCCGATCTCAAATGTACGAGCTTTTTCTGGTTCTAGGTCTTTATTTGAAGCACTAAGTGAATCAAGGTCAGGATCGATACCTACAGGGTTGGCAGCAGTTGCGAAACTTGCATAGATACTACCATGCTCTGTTGGGCGGAATACTACACCCGCTTGATAGGAGAAGTAGTCTGTATCATTTGAATACACAGTACCTGCTGGCGTTGTTACACCACGAGCTGTTACATCTTTGTTATATTTTAATTCTGTATCAAATTGATCCCAACGTACGCCAAGATTTAATAACCAATATTTATTGAATTCAATACTGTCTAATGCATATACAGATACTGTTTCGTTGGTCATAGTAGTCTGTTTAGTATTTGGTGTGAGTGTGCCTAACCATGGATCATTCGGACTTGGATTATTGAGATCCGTGCACCAGCCATTGTTATCATTACATTTATCATTGAAACCAGCAGTCGTTGTACCTGTATATCCAGGATAACTAATATTATAGTTACCGCGATTGGTTTCTTCACGATTATATTCAGCACCAACATTGAAGCTATGTGTTATTGCTCCAGTTTTGAATTTCCCAGCTAAAGAAAGTTGGTCGGTAAATGCATCGGTGTCACGAATGGTCTGTGTTGCACGACGGTAGACTTTTCCTTTGTAGATATTGCTTTTTGAATCATCTGGATTTGTATACATATAGCTTGCTTTAGAATGGCTATATGTTGCAGTGTTTGAAACTGTTAAGTCATCATTAAAATCATGTTCAAGCTTCAATGAGCCAATGTGGTTTTCACGCTTATCAAAATCACGATCCTTCCAGCCATAGTAAGAACCTTGTTTTACATTTGCTGGGCGACCATCAGCTTTGATCGAGCCTGGAGGTGGATTGTTAGGGTTGTTAAATGGAATGCCTGAATCAGGCTCATCATTACTTTTGATAAAGTAGTAACTTAAGGTCGCACGGTTTTCAGTTCCTAAACCGAAAGCTAGACTAGGCGCAATACCAACACGAGCATATTCTGCACCATTGTGCTGTCCTGGTTTCTCATTTTCATGACCCATCGCAATAACACGACCCGCGATTCCATTACCAAAGTCTTTGTTTGCGTCAAGTACGATATGCTTATAGTTATCTGTGCCGCCTGCAACACTTGCTTGATATTCATCACCTTCATGCGCAACTTTTGGAATCATGTTGATACTGCCACCAACACCACTTCCGCCAGTTAAAGCAGAGCTTGAGCCTTTAGTTACTTCGACTTGTTCAATCGCAAACATATCACGTGTTTGAGTTGTTGAGTTGCGCACACCATCTACATAGATCGCGCTTTGTCCGTTATAACCACGAATATAAGGAATATCTGTATACGGAATGCCGCCTTCACCAGCACCTAGTGTGATACCAGGTTCATTACGCAGTGCTTCTAATAAAGTATTTGAATTTGTTTCTTTCAATAACTTTTGAGATAAGACAGACACTGTTTTTGGTGTGTCTTTTAATGGCGCAACATATTTCTTGTTTGCAGATACATCAACTTTTAATTGTTCAGCAGTTGCTTCTGCATGAATCGTTGGGAGTTGAACCACATTTTCTTTATCTTGCGCGATTGCTGCAGTTGCAATCATAGAAAGAGATGATGCAATCGCAGATGAAACAAACTTCTTACGTGTTCTGATAAAAGAAGACATATCGTATCCATGTAAACCTTAAAATTCATGCAAATAATAATTATTCTTATTCTTATATGCAATTTTTCTCGATTGGATTTAACGATGCTTAAATCATATAAATTTGGAAAAAGAAATAGAATAGTGTAGCGAAATGTAAGATTGTGTTGTAATTGATTGGGTGAAAATTAAGCATATTGATCTAATAGAATTCTTCACGAAATTACCCAAGAACAACCGAGTGTATTCATAAATTATGAAAAATAATAAATCGTGGATGACTTGCTGATATGTTCAGATCAACTTTTACTGCTAGAATGCTTGTCGAATTTTGTATATCAGCAAAGTTGTCATATAATGTGGCACTTTAAAAATTGTTACTACTAACTATATATCGAGGAAGCCATGCAAGTAACGACTGAAGCGGTTTCGGGCGTTGCCCGTCGTTTAAATGTTTCTGTACCGACGAGCCGTGTTAACGAGCAATTTGAAGCTCGCTTAAAACGCACTGCCAAAACTGTGAAGATCAACGGCTTCCGTCCAGGTAAAGTGCCTTTAAATGTTGTTCGCCGTGAATATGGTGCGGGTATTTATCAAGAAGTTGTGAATGACATCATTCGTGACACAGTATTCGAAGCAATTCAACAAGAAAAAATCAATGCTGTAGGCATGCCGAACATTGAAAAAGTTGAAAACAAAGATGACGCTTTAGTTTATGAAGCGACTGTAGAAGTGTATCCAGAAGTAGAAGTGAAAGCTTTTGCTGACTTAGAGATTGATCGTAAATCATCAGAAATCAACGATGCTGATGTTGATGTAATGATTGAAAACTTGCAAAAGCAACGTGCTTCATGGGTTGAAACCAAGGGCATGGCGAAAAAAGACATGCAAGTGACTTTCGACTTCGAAGGCACTATTGATGGTGAGAAGTTCGAGGGCGGTGCGGCTGAAGACTTTAAACTGGTTCTTGGTTCAGGTCGCATGATTCCTGGCTTTGAAGACGGCATCATCGGCATGAAGAAAGGCGAAGAGAAAGTGATTGATGTGACTTTCCCAGAAGACTATCAAGCTGAAAACTTGGCGGGTAAAGCAGCTCAGTTCAAAATCACTGTAAAACTTGTTGAAAAACAAAAACTTCCAGAAATTGATGCTGAATTCTTAAAAATCTTTGGTTTAACTGAAGAAGAAGGCGTAGAGAAGTTAAAAGCTGACGTTCGTAAGAATATGGAACGTGAAGTTCGCAACGGTCTTCGTAACCAAGTTAAACAAGCTGCATTTGATGCACTTGTCGCTGCAAACGAAATTGAAGTTCCAGCTTCTATGGTTGCTCAAGAAATTGACCGTCAACGTCAACAAATGATTCAACAGTTCACTCAACAGTTTGGTGCTCAAGGTGCAGGTGCATTTGATAGCAGCATGCTTCCAGATGAATTGTTCAAGGAACAGGCTGAAAAATCAGTGAAGCTTGGTGTATTGGTAAGCAAAGTATTAGCTGATGCTAAACTTGAAGTTGATCAAGCACGTGTTGAAGCTTACATCGATGACATGGCTTCTTCTTATGAAGATCCAACAGAAGTGGTTGAATACTTCAAAAATGACAAACAACAACGTGCTCAAATCGAAGCAGTTGTGCTAGAAGACCAAGTTGTTGATCACATCTTGGCTGCTGCTAAAGTAAATGATGTGGCTGTAAGCTACGAAGACTTATTAAAAGAACAACAAGCTCGTCGTGGCTAATCTTTTAAAAGTTCAGAAGAAAGGCGCTTGATGCGCCTTTTTTTATGCATGTTATGAAAGTGTTAATTTGTCGAAAAATGACTCGGTTTTGCCATAAATAATCGAATATTTCAGGTTGAACCTTTTGCAATTTCATTGATTATCCCTCATATTGTTGGCATAGATCGAGTCAGAATAATTTAGGAATAAATAAACCTATGTATGTTCCAACAATTGAAAATGCTTTAGTTCCTGTAGTCGTTGAGCAGTCATCACGTGGTGAGCGTTCATTTGATATTTTTTCACGTTTGTTACGTGAGCGTGTGATCTTCTTGACTGGTGAAGTGGAAGATAACATGGCGAATCTTATCGTTGCGCAGATGTTGTTTCTGGAAGCTGAGAATCCAGAGAAAGATATCCATCTTTATATCAACTCACCGGGAGGCTCAGTAACTGCTGGTATGGCAATTTATGACACTATGCAGTTTATTAAGCCAGATGTTGTTACATATTGCATGGGACAAGCGGCTTCAATGGGTGCATTCTTATTGAATGCGGGTGCTAAAGGAAAACGTTACTGTCTTGAAAATGCACGCGTGATGATTCACCAACCACTCGGTGGTTTCCGTGGTCAAGCGTCTGATATCGAAATTCATGCACGTGAAATTCTTTATATCAAAGAGCGTCTAAACCGTCTGATGGCTGAGCATAGTGGTCAAGATTATGAAAGAATTGCACGTGACACAGATCGTGACAATTTTATGACTGCACAAGCAGCTAAAGAATATGGTTTAGTTGACCAAGTATTAAGCAAACGTCCCTAGTTTTTAAGATTTAAGTTGTGGAGTAAATATGTCCGAACATCCTCAAGGACAAAAGCATTGTTCATTTTGTGGTAAGACACAATCTGAAGTTGGAAAATTGATTGCAGGTGAGGACGCATATATTTGTAATGAGTGTGTGGATGTCTGCTTAGATTTAGTGCAAACCAGTCAACAAGTTGAAGCAGGTGACTGGGCGACTAAAGCTTTGCCTAAACCACATGAGATACGTGCTGCGTTGGATCAATATGTCATTGGACAAGATGTTGCAAAGAAAACACTATCTGTTGCGGTCTATAATCATTATAAGCGTTTGAAAGTTGGTCAGTCGCATCATCCACATCAAGATATTGAGATTGCGAAAAGTAATATCTTGTTGATTGGACCAACAGGTTCAGGTAAGACCTTGCTTGCGCAAACACTTGCACGCTTATTGGATGTTCCTTTTGCCATGGCAGATGCAACGACACTCACAGAGGCGGGTTATGTGGGTGAAGATGTTGAAAATATCGTACAAAAGTTATTGCAGAAAGCGGACTACGATGTAGAAAAAGCGCAGAAAGGTATTATCTATATTGATGAGATTGATAAGATTACCCGTAAATCGGAGAATCCATCAATTACTCGTGACGTATCGGGTGAAGGTGTACAACAAGCATTATTGAAAATGATTGAAGGCACCGTTGCTTCTATTCCGCCACAAGGTGGTCGTAAGCATCCGCAACAAGAATTCATTCAAATTGATACCTCAAATATTTTATTTATTTGTGGTGGTGCATTCTCTGGTTTAGAGAAAATTGTACAACAACGTCAAGAGAAAGGCGGTATTGGATTCACGGCTGATGTGAAGAATAAGGACGACAGTAAAAAAGTCTCTGAGTTGTTCCGTCAAGTCGAAGCAACTGATTTAGTCAAATTTGGTTTGATTCCTGAGTTTATTGGTCGTTTGCCTGTGATTGCAACTTTAGAAGAACTGGATGAAGAAGCATTAATGCAAATTCTGACAGAGCCTAAAAATGCATTAACTCGCCAATATCAGTATTTATTCACGATGGAAGATGTTGACCTTGTATTTGATGAGTCTGCATTACGAGCAGTGGCGAAGAAAGCCCTTGAGCGTAATACTGGCGCACGTGGTCTACGTTCTATCTTGGAAAATGTACTACTTGAAACAATGTATGATTTACCAAGTCGCAAAGATGTCGGCACGGTTATTGTTGATGAGGCTGTGATTAATGGAACAGCTAAACCGACATATAAGCCAGAGCGTTTACCACAAACGACAGCGGCTGAATTGATTGAGAAGAAAGATTTGAAAGTTGTAGATTCAAAATCTGCTTAATTCTCATTCATCTAAAAAGCATGAAAGCTTAGACTTTTCATGCTTTTTTTATTTGCAATTAATTAATGAGGTGTTAATCTTAAAAATTGGAAAATTCGCATAGTTTTGCGCTGTTAAAAATAAATCCAAGAAAACGCCTTGAGGGATGTCATGCGTTATTTAATATTGTCATTATGTTGTGTAGGGATTTTGGCGGGCTGTCAAAGTCATAAAGCAGTTGAAGAAAATCCAGCCGTCTTAACAGCAACTTTACCTCCTGTCGATACAGATAAGAAACCAGGTTTATTTGATCAATATCATGTGGGTGGTTTTACTGTTGGTGGATGGGTAAACCAAAAATTAGGTCAATATTACGCTCCTATCAAGCCACAAAATGAGCAAGCCGCGGTAGTCTATTTATATCGTCCAGATACTCGCTGGAATCGTCAAGAAATTGCTGCTGCTAATCTATTTATCAATGGTCATCGCATTCCAAGTCTATTACACAATCATTATTATTGGTTGGAATTACCAGCTGGAACTTATCGCTTAAGTGTAAGTCGTCCTCTAGCAGGTTTGCATTTTCAAAAACCGAAATATTTAGATTTTACAGTTGATGCAGCTCAAACTTATTTCATTAAATATGACGAAGAGAATAAGTTACCAAGAAGTGAACCAACAGGTCCATTTATGTCAATGCCAGAGAAAGTGGCACGTCAAGAAATTGCATTTACTCGATTAAAATCATCTAGTTATAATTTTGTTGCGCAAGATGCTTCAGGTAAAGTTCGTTCTAAGCCTCAGGAGTTAAAACCTGCTAAGTATGATCAAAAGTCAGAGGTTCACTTGGTTAAACCATTTAAACTTTGGAATCCTTTAACTTGGTAATTGATTGTATTAATGAGCAATTTCTATTCCTGTTGAATTAGTGGTTGAATGATAGATAGAAATTGCTCTTTCAATTGAATGCTTTGTTCAGGATCGCTTAGCGTTTTTTGACTTAGGGTATTCATATATTGAAATACATTTGTACTAATCTGTAAGTTTTTCTGATTGATTGACTTACCTTCAGGGGTTTTTAAAAACTTTAAATAAGCCTGAATTTCTTCTTCACTGAGTGTGTCTTTATAAATTTTTTCAATCGCTTGAATTGTTTCAGGTCGAGCAAATAATTTTGAACTGGTCTCTTTTAATAATTGGCTGAGTTCTAATACTGCTAAGAGTTCTTGATTGGTTGTTAATTTTTCTTTATTTAAAATACCTAAAATAATCCTTTCAGCTTCTAAGTCTAAAGCAGGTTGCATTTCTTCAAAGGAGTTATTCAGTACTTTTTCTAAGTCACTGGCTTTAATTAATTCTTGAACAGATTTAGTTTGCGCAGGAGTAGCTGATACATCCTGTGAAGTACAAATAGCAAGGCATAGCAATAGATAATGGAATGGATTTATGTTCATATTTGCCTCGTTATTGTTATTCATTTTTATAATTTAACAGAAGCTTTAAATAAAAAAATAGCCGAATGCAGTGATTCGGCTATTTTTTTTGATGAGCGGATTATTGTGCCGCAGCATCTACAACTGGAATTTTACCAATTTTTGCTTGCCAGATTTTTGGAGCAGTTGCGTGGATAGACGTACCATTCACATCAACGGCAACAGAAACAGGCATATCTTCAACCACAAATTTGTAGATTGCTTCCATACCTAGGTCAGCAAATGCAACAACTTCAGCTTCACGTACAGCTTTAGAAACGAGGTAAGCAGCGCCACCCACAGCCATTAAGTAAGTTGCTTTATTGTCTTTGATTGCTTCAACAGCCGCTGGACCACGATCCGCTTTACCGATCATGCCGAACAAGCCAGTTGCTTCTAAGACTTGACGGGTAAATTTATCCATACGCGTTGCAGTTGTAGGACCAGCAGGACCAACGACTTCATCACGAACAGGATCAACAGGACCAACGTAGTAAATGAATTTACCTTTTAAGTCGACTGGAAGTTCTTCACCATTATTTAACATGTCGACCATGCGCTTATGTGCAGCATCACGACCTGTATAAATTGTACCGTTAAGAAGTAATGTATCGCCTGGTTTCCAAGAATTCATTTCTTCTTGTGTGATCGTATCTAGATTCACACGTTTTGATTGAGATGAGTCCCAAGTTACAGCAGGGTAGTCTTCAAGTTTAGGTGCTTGGATGTGTGCTACACCTGTACCATCTAACTGGAAGTGTGCGTGGCGTGTGGCAGCACAGTTCGGAATCATACCCACTGGTTTACCCGCAGCGTGACATGGGTAATCCTTGATTTTAATATCAAGAACAGTCGTCAAACCACCAAGACCTTGAGCACCAATACCCAGCGCATTTACTTTTTCGAAGATCTCAATACGGAGTTCTTCCATCTTGCTTTGTGGACCACGACGAAGTAATTCGTCCATGTTGATTTCTTCCATGAGTGCTTCTTTTGCAAGCATCATGGCTTTTTCAGCAGTACCACCAATACCAATACCGAGCATACCTGGTGGACACCAGCCTGCACCCATCGTTGGTACAGTTTTAAGTACCCAATCTACGATTGAATCAGATGGGTTTAGCATCGCAAGTTTAGATTTATTTTCTGAACCGCCACCTTTAGCCGCAACGGTAATATCAACTTTATTACCTGGTACGAGTTTGTAGTGGATGACAGCAGGTGTATTGTCTTTGGTGTTTTTACGACCAAAAGCTGGATCAGCAAGCACTGAAGCACGAAGTACGTTTGAGTTTTCTAAGTAACCTTGGCGTACACCTTCGTTCACTGCATCGTCTAAGCTCATGGTCAAATCAAATTTAACATCTAAGCCGACTTCAAGGAAAACGTTGACGATCCCTGTATCTTGACAGATTGGTCGATGACCTTCAGCACACATACGTGAGTTGATGAGGATTTGAGCAATTGCATCTTTTGCAGCTTTGTTTTCTTCACGATCATAAGCACGGCTCATCGCTTGGATGAAGTCTTGTGGGTGATAGTAAGAAATAAACTGGAGGGCATCCTTGATTGATGTAATCAAGTCATCTTGTTTGATGATCGTTGTCATATCAAATTTCTCTTGAGCGGGCGATTAGCTGGCGGGCTAAATTATATGACAAAAAGCAATGAATGTGGGAGTTTTAGCTTAGATTTGGCTAAAGGTCTAAATAGGCAGGAGACGTGTTGAAATTTTTAGTTTTCCTTATGTGTGGCTGGCCGCATGGAAAAACAAGTCTAATAAAAAACCATCTACTTTTTATCTGGTAGATGGTTTTTTATAATATCAGGATCGTGATTTAATCCTGTTGCGCTGCCTGAATCGCCGTTAAGGCAATGGTAAACACAATATCATCAACCAAAGCACCGCGAGACAAATCATTTACGGGCTTGTTTAAGCCTTGTAGCATTGGACCGACACTGACCACATTCGCTGCACGTTGTACTGCTTTATAGGTGGTGTTACCAGTATTGAGATCAGGGAAAATAAATACATTGGCACGACCCGCAACTTTAGATTCAGGTGCTTTTTGACGTCCAACGCTTTCAACTGAAGCCGCATCGTATTGTAGAGGCCCATCAATCAGTAAATCAGGACGACGTTGTTGGGCGATCTTGGTTGCTTCAGCCACTTTTTCAACATCGGCACCTGCGCCTGACGTACCTGTTGAATAACTAATCATGGCAATACGCGGATCAAGACCAAAGGCTTTAGCAGAGTCTGCAGATTGAATCGCAATTTCAGCAAGCTGTTCCGCATTTGGATCTGGATTAATTGCACAATCGCCGTAGACATAAACTTCATCAGGCAACAACATAAAGAAGATTGATGAAACTAATGAGTAGTTCGGGGCTGTTTTAATCAATTGAAATGCAGGTCGAACGGTATTGGCAGTGGTATGAATTGCGCCAGATACTAAGCCATCGACTTGATCAAGTGCTAACATCATTGTACCAAGGACTACAGTATCTTGTAGCTGTGCTTTTGCTTGTAATGCATCTAGCTTACCTTTGCGTAATTCAACCATAGGTTCAATATATTGGTCACGAATACTATCGGGATCAATAATTTGCAGATCAGCTGGAAGCTGAATCCCACGCGCTTTAGCAACTTCAGCAACAGCTTCAGGTTTCGCTAATAAAATACATTCAGCAATACCACGTGATTGGCAAATCGCTGCGGCTTGTACAGTACGAGGTTCATCACCTTCAGGTAGTACAATGCGTTTTTTCGCAGCAATCGATTTTTGTACCAGCTCGTAGCGGAATGCAGATGGAGATAATCGTGGATTCAGGTTGTTCTGGGTATGTTGATCGAGCCAACTATTATCAAGATGGCTTGAAACAAAACGCGTCACTTGTTCAGCACGCTCAATATCATCTACGGGAATTTCATTGCCAAAATGATATAGGCGTTGTGCTGTTTCTAATGTGTCTAGCGAAGTGTGTAAAATTGGTAGACCTTGTTTAATAGCACCTTGGCAGAATTCTAAAATATTCGCGGCTGGAGCGGCTTGTTCAGCTAAAACTAAACCCGCCAAAGGAATTCCATTACTGCTTGCAAGACTTGCTGCAAGTAGGGCATCTGTACGTTGAGATGCGCTAATGATGAGTTCGCCAGCAACAAATTTATGTAATTCGGCTTCAATATCCGATGCGATTAAACTGGTATGTAAAATACGGCGTTGTTTTGCTTCACCCTCATTTAACCAAGTACCATTAACAACAGTGGCAATATCTAAGCTACGCGGTACGCTGAGAATATTACTGAATGGCACTAAACCAATGATAGGTAATTCACTTGTGCCAATAAAACGATTGTAACGTTGTAATTGTATTGAAAATTCAGCAATTTGCTTATCTAAACGCAAACTTGGATCAAGTGTGACAGGAATTGCTGCTGTACTTTCAGGAAGACCTTTGGTTCGCATAAATAAAATGCCTGTGGTGCGCGGTGATGCAGCACCTCCGAATTGACGCAAATGTGCATCAACTTTTTCAGCTGTTTTACGTGGGTCAGCTAAATCTGCTGTGCTGACCAAAACGACTTGGGCATCGAGTGCTTGTGCAAGTGCGGCATTAATTTCACTGGCAAAGTGATCTTGTCCATTGGGTACAAGACCTTCGACAATAATCACATCGTGATTGGCTGAGATTTTACGATGCAGTGCAACAGCTTCTTCGAGTAGCTCATCTGTTTCGCCTAAACCAAGAAGCTGGGTGAGCTTTTCATAAGCAATCGGTTCAACAGATTGATGTTGAAATAAATGACGATAAAGTGTTGCAGTACGATCAACGGTTGAATCTGCTAATTGAGAAAATGGTTTAAGAAAACCAGCATTAATCCCTTTACAGTCTAAAGCGTAGATCATTCCTAAACAGGCAGATGTAAGACCAACCCCTTCACCTGTTGGAATCAGTAAAATCGTATTCATAAGAACCTTAAAATTTATCTAAATTTTGTGAATTAAGCGAGCTGTTCAATGACTTGACGCGTTTCTTTCGCAATGCGTCCTTCTTCGTCTGTAGGTACAACCCAAATTTGTGGACCTGTGCCATTATCGATTCGACCTTCAGTGCCGCGTGCTAAGGTATTATTTTTTTCTGTACTAAATTGCAAACCAAAGTGTGGTAGATAAGCCAAGGTTTTTTCACGAACATAAGCTGAGTTTTCACCGATTCCACCCGTGAAAACTAAACCATCTAAACGCGGTAAACCACAGCTCAAAGCAGATAATGATTTTGCTAAACGATAGCAGAATACTTCAATCGCCAGTGTTGCTCCTTCATGACCATTACCCGAAGCTTCAACTAAAGTGCGCATGTCGTTTGACAGACCAGATAAGCCAAGCAATCCACTTTCTTTATTCAACATACTGTCAATTTTCTGGATACTCCAGCCTAAATTACTTGCAAGGAATAAATGTAAGCTTGGGTCAACATCACCACTACGTGTACCCATCACTACACCTTCTAATGGAGTCATGCCCATAGAAGTATCAAGACTTTGACCATTCCAAACCGCACAAGTTGAACTACCATTGCCTAAGTGAGCACTGAGCCAGCCCCCTTGATTTTTTGCACCCGCGAGTTCACTTGCACGTTCAGTCACATAAGCGTGGCTTGTTCCATGAAAACCATAGCGACGGACATGGTGTTCAGTATATAAATTTTGCGGTAAAGCATAACGATACGCGTGTTCAGGCATGGTTTGATGGAATGCAGTGTCAAATACAGCAACCTGTGGTAATTCAGGGAACAAACGCATGGTTGCTTCAATCCCAATCAAATGTGCAGGATTGTGCAAAGGTGCAAGTGGTGTTGCAGCTTCGATGCGACTTACAATTTCAGGTGTTAATAGTTCTGCTTTGGTTAAATTGCCACCATGAACAACACGATGACCGATCGCTTGTGGATTGTAGTTCGCTAAACGTGCAAGAAGAGTTTCAAGTGCTTTGGCGTGATCTGCATGTGGAATCGAAAGTTCAAGTGGTTCACCACCAATTGTAACGCCTTTGATCCGCGCTTCAGCAGAACCTAAGTTTTCTGCTAATCCATAAATACGATCTTCACGGCGTTCTGAGATAAGCGCGTATTTGATTGAAGATGAACCACAGTTAATTACAAGTACAGATTTAGCCACGTTTGAACACCTAACAAATTTTGAATTTTATGACGAACACTTTTGATCTTGCTGCAACGTGTCGAGCAGAGCAATCACGTGCAATGTTTTAACATGGGTTGTCATATTGGCGAAGATAGACTTTAGCCTATACAACTGATTTATAATTGAATCTAATGATTATAGAGTGTAAATACAAACTTCTTAGGATGAATCTGTTTATTTTGATCAGGTTTTTTGTATGAAAATATGTGAAAACACGATAAAGATCAAATAAATGAGCTTTACCGTGCAGCGTTTTACTTGGATCTAAATGCCTTATTGGCGTATTTGACCATCACCAAATACGATCCATTTCTGAGAGGTTAGACCTTCCAGACCAACTGGACCGCGTGCATGAATTTTGTCTGTTGAAATTCCTATTTCTGCACCGAGGCCATATTCAAAGCCATCAGCAAAGCGGGTTGAAGCATTGATCATCACTGAACTTGAATCAACTCGTGCGAGAAACTCACGTGCTAGACTAAAGTTTTCAGTAATAATCGCATCGGTATGATGAGAACCATATTTATTAATATGTTCGATTGCTTCATCCATACCTGTAACGACTTTGATTGCAAGAATAGGACCTAAATATTCAGTGTACCAATCTTCTTCGGTGGCTGTTTTAACAGACTCACCTAAGATACGTTGTGTTTCCGCACAACCTCTTAGTTCAACTTGTTTATCTGCATATAGTTCAGCAATACTTGGTAGGAAATCTTCTGCAATTTCTTCATCAACAAGTAATGTTTCCATCGCATTACATACGCCATAACGATGTGTTTTTGAGTTGAGCGCAATTGGTAATGCTTTTTGTAAATCTGCTTGTGCTTCAACAAAAACATGGCAATTGCCATCTAAATGCTTGATCACAGGAATACGTGCTTCATTCGTTACACGTTCAATCAAGCTTTTACCGCCACGAGGGACAATCACGTCTACAAATTCAGTCATTGTGATTAAATGACCTACTGCTGCGCGGTCAGGTGTGTCAATCACTTGAACAGCATGTTCAGGTAAGCCAGCAATTTGTAAACCATGCTGAATTGCGATTGCAATTGCTTTATTCGATTCAATTGCTTCTGAACCACCGCGTAGAATAATGGCATTTCCTGATTTTAGTGCTAATGATGCGGCTTCAAGGGTAACATTCGGTCTCGATTCGTAGATCATACCGATTACACCTAAAGGAACCCGCATTTTACCGAGTTGAATACCTGATGGACGGTAAGCTAAATCCGTAATTTCGCCGATTGGGTCAACAAGTGCAATAACATCTTTTAACCCTTGTAGCATGCCTTTAAAGCGAGCAGGAGTGAGTTCAAGACGATCAAGGAGGGCAGAATCTAATTGACGTTGGTGACCATTTTGCATATCAATTTGATTGGCTGCCAAAATTTGTGCTTGATTATTTTCTAAAGCAGTATAAATTGCAGACAGAGCATGGTTCTTTAGATGCGTTGATGCGCTCATTAAGATACGAGACGCTTTACGTGCCTGAGTACCAACCTGTTGCATATAGTTTTGAATAGAATCTTGCATAGCATTTTGACGATTGCATATATTTATAATGATAGTAACAGTCAAATGCTGAACAATGAATAGGCTGAACTGATAATTCAAAAAATTATAGATTGTAAATTTTGAGTAGCTCTTTTGATTTAAAATTGAATTTACAAGCTGATTACATATTTTGAAAAATATTATTGATCTAAACAAGATAAGTGGTTAAGGAAATGATTGCGTATAAATCATGCATTTGTATAGAATGAAAAATGTATAGGATAAATGTAATACAAATTTTATAAATTTGTTAACTTGTAACTAGAACTCACTAAAAATGAGACTAATTACAGCAAAAAAATAAACAAGGATGGAGGAAGGATATGAATTCCATAATCCAAATGGACTCGGATTTAAATCATACCTACACAGGGTTTGGTTTTTTCGACATATACAATAAAAACAGTTTTAAACAACCAGCGCGTACTACATGGATAGATGGTTGGAAAATTGAATATATGGCAATTGCAGATCCTAAGACGATCTACAACACGCCAATTGTAATTGTCGGGGGCGCATTTCAAAATTTTAACTCTTATAAGTATTGTGTTGAGCAACTCTTTGAGAGTGGTCCTGTCATATTGATTGATTTACCATCAATGGGCGCAAATCAGCAGATTCGAAATGTGGATACAGGCGAGTCAGCTGGAATTCTTGAATTACCAGATTTATCAAAAATGTTGGGTCAATGGCTTGATATTGTTGGGATTGATAAAGTTTCTGTCATGGGTATGTCGTTGGGTTCAGTTGTTGCATCTTCATTTGCACACCAACGTCCTGAACTGATTGATCGTATGGTCTTGATGGGTGTGATGCAAAAAACCCGTAAAAGCTGGCGTATGTTGCTCGAGGAATCTTTACACTTGATGCGTGAAGATCGTATGGAGGAGTTTGGGCAAGCAGTTATTTTGTATCTTGTGAATCATGCCAAGCTTGATAAAACGCGGATGTCTCCAACGGCAAAACGTTTATTCTTTAGACAGATGGCAGAGTTTACTGCAACTGAACGTGAGCGTTACGAGATTAATTGCAATCGACTACTCCGTTTAAGCAATGTACCTGTTGCGCAGTGTAAAACTCTTGTTGCAGCAGGGCAGTACGACAGCTTTACTTTGCCACATGAAAATGCTGACTTTGCTTTGCAATGTAATAATATGGAATTTGCATTAATTGCCAATGCAGACCATGTTCCACAATTACAACGCCGCAAAGAAACGATGACGCTTTTTACTACGTTTTTAAAGGGAGAATCCATCGACAATCTTGATGGTGTTATTCCAATGAACCGCGAACAGATGAAAAACATTGAGCGTCGTGGTGAAGAACGTATTCCTGTTTTAAAACCAGACACTAAATTATCACATCGACATTCAGATATCGAAGTAGCAGTAAAGATTGTAGATATTACGTTCTTTGGGGTGTATCTAAAACTTGATCATTTGGATCAGCTTGATTTTGTTAGCCAGCATCCACGAGATTTAGCCTTACATTTGGCTGATGAAGAAGGTGAGTTTAAAATAGAATGTTTAACATTTGAGGCAACTGAACAGGGTTTACGTATCTTGTTTAAACACGGTAGTTTCGACGTTGCGGATCGTTTATCTCGTTTTATTGAGCGTCAGAAACAAATTTAATTATTTTTTAATAGAATTTAAAAGAGAAGTGTTTTGAATTCACTTCTCTTTTTTTGATTTTTATTTATTGGTCGCTTGAATCATCCAAACAAGATCACCGAGATGCTGTTCCTTGTTTTCTAAATGTGTTTGTTCAAAGAATTCTTTAGGTTGAAGCACTTCAACTTGCTTAAAACCAGCTTCATGAAAAAAATTCTCTACCTCTGCTGGTGTCTTAAAGTGGAAGCTAAAAGCGCTGCGTGACATTAATTTCAATAAACGACTACTATTCCAGATAATGGTTGCTAATTTATTTTGAGTGGGTTCTGGATAAAGATCGGTTAAATAATGAAGTTCTTTGAAGTCGCGGCCATAGATCGCAATTGCTTGAATAAGTTGCTGAAGTAACGGCTTTTCAAAGTAGTTAATTAAGCCTTCACTAATAATCACCAAAGGTCGTTTAGGGTCAAAGACTTTAAATACGTTTGCAAATGCTTCTGTAAATAAATCAACGGATAGGACATCATCAACATGTGGTTCAATTTGTTGTAATGCTGCTTGTTTTGTAGCGGCCATATCAGGTAAGTCAAGCTCACGATAGCAAATGTCTGGGTGATGCTGTCTAAACCACCAACCTCGTGGCGATAAGCCACATGCAATTTCAAGTACTTGTAGGTTTGGATATTGCTGAATCAATTGCTCTAAATGCGTATCAAGCATGGTATGGCGTTGTTTCAAGGTTGTTCGCATACTTCCACCAACATACTTTTCTGCCCAACTTTCAATCGGATGGACTAAGGCTGCTAGTGTTTTTCCTTTAGTTGTCGCTAATGCAGGATGCGAAATGCCCATTTGATACCAAATATAGCCGGTATAGTGTGCAGTAAAAGAAATATGGCGGTGTTTCGAAAGTTGTTGTGTCATCTGTCCTAGACTCAATTTTTTTCATTTTATTCTGTTCCTATGCACAACCCATTTGCGCGAGGAAATTGACCTATTCATTTTTAAATAGATCAATTGGAGATGGTGTGTTAAATCATCTTTTGCTTATTGGCAAGTTAAAACGAATTCTTAAAGTCTTCAATGACTTTTTTTGCGTTCTGCCAACTTTCATCTAAATTTAGTGTCGAGCCTACTTGGATGTTTGGAATTTTACCGCGCATACGCTCTAGACGTTGTTGATTTGGTAAAGCCAATTTTTGAATGCCATCTAAAGCTGTACATGCTGCTGTTCGATCATTACACACTAATCCCATATCACAACCCGCATTTAATGCCGCTTGAATACGTGCATCAGCACCACCAGCAACACATGCAGCTTGCATACTCAGGTCATCAGAGAATAGGACGCCGTCAAATTTAAGTTGCTGACGTAAAATATTTTGTAGCCAAAATGAAGAAAAGCCAGCAGGGTTTGGATCGACTTGATCATAAATCACATGCGCAGGCATTAAAGCATCAAGTTGAGGCATTAATTTGATAAAGCTTTGCATATCTTTGTCGTAAATTTCTTGATATGAGCGACTATCAATCGCCGCAGCGACATGTGAATCAGCTTTTACAGAACCATGTCCAGGGAAATGTTTTCCAGTTGTCGCCATGCCTGCTTGTTTCATTCCACGCATAAAGGCATCAGCTAGTGGAACGATGTCTTGCATATTTTTAGCAAAGCTTCGATCACCAATCACATCACTAATATCATTGAGATCTAAGACTGGAGCAAAACTAAAATCGATACCTACAGCGAGAACTTCAGTTGCCATTAACCAACCACACTGTTGGGCTAACTCAATTGCTTGTTCGGGATGATGTACATAATGTTCACCAAGTCGCCCCATTGCAGGTAACAAGGTGAAGCCTTGTCTTAAACGTTGAACACGCCCACCTTCTTGATCGACAGCAATCAGAATATCTGGACGGACTTGGCGCATATGATCAGTTAAAGTACGAACTTGTTGAGGAGACTCAATATTTCGTGCAAATAAAATCATGCCACCGACTTGCGGAGCTTGTAATAGTTCAATATCTTCTTGAGTAAGTTCTGTGCCAGCAACGTCTAGCATCAATGCGCCGATCATATAGATTCCATTTGAATTTTGATGTAAAAAAAGCGATAGCTAAATTGTGCAATGATTTGCTACATTTTGTCAGTACAGAATATGATAAAACTACATGATATTGATGATAAGTGCTTGTTGGTCATTTATTTATAATGATTAACCTGTACTACAGTTTGGTAAAAATATTGAATGAAATATGTTCATATTGATTGTACTAGCATGTAATAATTGCCATATCCAAGGAAGTACCAAAATTTTATGAAACTTCAAATGATAGCGTGTGCAGTTGCAATCGCGACTGGTGGTTTATTTTTTTCTCATACAATGAATGAGGCATTTGCGGCAACGGAAGCTCCTGTTGTTTCAACCGTGATCAAGCCATCACAAGAACAAGCATTGGTCGCACGTCAGTTGGCAACATTAGTTGATCGTCAGCATTATCTGAATATGCGTTTAGATGCTGCGACATCAAATCGTATTTTAGATATGTATTTGGACAGCTTAGATCCAGATCATTCATTATTTCTGAGCAGTGAAGTTTCAGAATATAAAAATAAATATGGTTCAAATTTTGGTAGCTCATTAAAAGCAGGAAACCTAACTGGACCTTTTGCGATTCATGCCCAATATCGTGAACGCTTGAAACAATTCTACGAATTTATGTTGGCTGAATTGAAGAAGCCACAAAATTTACAGCAAAAGGGTGTTTACCTTGATATTGATCGCGAAAAAGCGCCTTATTTTCAGACTTCTGCCGAGCAACAAGCACATTGGCAGAGAATGTTGGTGTCTCAGCTAATTAATTTAACGATTAGCAAAGAAGAAGAGCAAGCGAAGCAAAAGGCTTTGAAAGCTGATCCATCGCTTGCAAATGGTCAGGATTTAACTGGTCCAGAAGATTTAACACCAGTACAAACGCTGACAAAACGTTATACGCGCCAGCTTGAACGTATTGGTCGTGTAAAGAGCGATGATGTTTTAGATAAAACATTAAATGCAATGTTGGCAACTTACGATCCACATAGTAATTATTACCCTCCTATTGATGCGATGGAGTTAAATCGCCAGACCACATTGCAACTTGAAGGTATTGGGGTATCTATTCGCCCAGAACGGGGCAATGAAGATTACACCAAGATTGAAACCATTGTTGAAGGTGGGCCAGCGAGTAAATCTGGTCAAATCAAATCAGGAGATCGAATCATTGGCGTTGCCCAAGACGGCGAAAAAATGATTGATGTTATTGGTTGGTCGAGTTCAGAAATTGTTGGATTGATTCGTGGTAAGCGTGGAACTAAAGTAACGGTTCGCTTACTCGGTGCGGGTGCTTCCATGAGCCAAGCACGTAATGTGAGTTTAGTCCGAGATGTGATTCAGGAAGAGGATGCGGGTGTTCGTTCACGTACAGTTGAAATTACACGTGATGGGAAAAAACATCTTTTCGGTGTGATTGAAATTCCATCTTTCTATTTCGATTATCGTTCACGTCGAGCTGGTACAGAATATCGTTCAGTTTCAGAAGATACAGCAAAAGCATTTGAATCTCTCAAAGCACAGAAAGTAGAAGGTGTTCTGGTTGATTTACGTAATGACCCAGGTGGTTCATTAGAAGAAGTTGCTCGTATGCTGGGTCAGGTGATTAAGTCTGGTCCAGTCGTACAAATTCGGGATGGCAATGGCAATGTGAATGTCTTTGAAGACACTGATGGCGGAGAGCAAATTTATGCTGGGCCAATGGCAGTGCTTGTTAACTTAGCCTCTGCATCTGCGAGTGAGATTTATTCTGCTGCAATCCAAGATTATGAGCGCGGTATTATTATTGGTAGTACCACGACAGGAAAAGGCACCGCTCAGGTTCAATTAGACTCCTTAGCACATGGTCAGGCAACGTTAACTCAACGCAAATTCTATCGTGTTACAGGTGGAAGTACGCAGAACAAAGGCGTGATTCCTGATATCAAACTTGTTGATATTTACAATGAAGAATTTGGTGAGCGTAAAGCTAAAAATGCATTGAAATGGGATACCATTCCAACAGCTCCTTTCAAGCGCGAAGGTTCTGTGCAACCGTATATTGCTAAGCTTACCCAATCTTCTGAACAGCGGGTGAAAGCTGATTCACAATTTAATTATTTAGAAGCTCGAAAACTGATCGCACAAAAAAGTTCTGATCAGAAGAAAGTTGAGTTAGATATTGCTCAACGTCGAGCTGAGCTAATTGATTTAGAAAAGCAAACACTCAATGCTGAAAATCAGCGTCGTATAGCGACAGGTCAGGCACCTTACGCCAACTGGGAAAGCTATCAGGCTTCGATTGATGCATTAATTGAGTCACGTGCCAAAATGAAAGCTTATGCACGACCAGCATTGCCTGAAGAAGAAACCTTTATTACAGAAGCTGCAAATGTTTTGATTGACTACGCAAAGTTACAAAGCCATTAAACTACAGTTATAGCAATATAAAAAAGCCCTTAAATTTAGGGCTTTTTTATTGATTAGATTTTTAGTTATTCACACGAATCCAGATTTGACTACGACCCAATACTGATACGCCAACATAACCTCGTAAATGTAACCTTTGTCCATTGTTACTTAACTTTGCTGCCAGACTGTACATACGACCAGTGTTTGGATCTAAAATTTTTCCATCTGCATAAGACAAATCCTTTTTATACTTCAGCTTAGTAATTACATTTAAGCCTAAGATGGGTTTGTTCGTGTAAGGAGCAGGGCAACCCGTACAGAATTCTTTTGGTGTATAACCTGTTCGCGGGGTAATTTTAATAACTTTACCAATATAAGTTCCATCAGCTTCTTTGATAATTTCAACCTGTCCTTTAGGCGCTCCTGTTACATCGTCAACGCTTTGCCAAGTACCTACGATATCTTGTGCGAAAGTCAGATGGCTAAGACTAAATAAGAAGAAAAACGTAATGAGTTTTGTGTACATGTCTAAGCTACTCAGCCACTATTATTGTCTCTCTATTATTTCGGATTTTTAATCCTAGATTCAATTATTCTTTTACAATTGTGTATTTTTTTAATAATTGAAATTTCAAGGAATTTTTTTAAAGTTTAATAAAAAAACACCCTTAATTCTGAAAGAAATAAAGGTGTTTTATAGTGCTAAACCGTGATCAATTTGATCCAATATAGATGGTCGGCGTGATTATGTCGTTTTAAAATTTATTCATCGCGAAGCCAAATTTGATTACGACCTAATGCAGATACGCCAACATAGCCTCGCAAATGTAAGCGTTTGCCATTAGAACTTAATTTTGCTTTCATACTATAAACTTTGCCAGAATTTGGATCTAGAATACGACCATTAACATAGTTCAGCCCCTCACCTTGTTTTAGGCCTGTCATCACGTCTAAGCCTAAAATAGGTTTATTGGTATATGGTGCTGGGCAGTCTACACACGTTTCTTTTGGTGTGTAACCCGCACGTGGAGTAATCTTTACAATCTTACCCGCATAAGTACCGTTCGCTTCTTTACGAATTTCGACTAAAGCTTTTGGTGCACCAGTTTTGTCATCGATACTTTGCCACATACCTGTAATATCTTCTGCAAAGCTTAGACTACTCATTACAGATAAAATCAACGCACCGAATAATTGTTTTCCCATCATTAAAAATCCTTTTAACGTTTGAACTCCCATTATGTAGGATTTTTGACAACTAGTTCAATATAAATTGACATCTCTGTGACAAATTAAGAAAGAGACAAAATAAAAGTGGGTAGCCATATAGCAGTAAACACACCATTCACAGCCATACCAAAAGCGGCATAACGACCTGTAACAGGACCTCGCTGCCATGCTTGTGCTGTACCAATTGCATGAGCTGCCAAACCTAAAGCTAAGCCTGAAGCCCGTTCATCATGGATATGTTTTAAAATCCACGGAGAAAATGCGGCGCCAATGACTCCAGATAAAATCACAATCAGTGATACCATCATCAGAGGAGCGTGTAATAGTGTGGCAATATTCAGAGCAATTGGCGTCGTTACAGCTCGGGTTGCAAAAGCCATAATTGTTGGTTCTGACATGTGTAATAAATATGCAAGCCCCATCGGCAATGCAACTGCACTGATACTTGCAAAACACAAAATGCCAATCATCGATTTAATTGGTAAATCATCATAACGCATTGCAGCCAGTGGAATTGCCAAAGCGACAGTCACATAACCAAGCAAATGATTAAAGACACCATTCACATTATTCATGTACTGTTCATAAGGAATACCCAAAATTGCGAGTAGTCCGATCACAATAAACATCGCAAAAACAATTAATGGAATCTGTGGAATTTTTTTGTTTAAAGGTTTTGCGATGAGATAACTGATTAAGGTAATCACGAATCCATATATAACCATTAACATATTCATGAACTCCTATAACCAGCGTTTCGCCATTTTGGCGTAAATCCACAATGGCAATAAAGTACTCAAGGTTAAGACAAATAAAAAGATTGGAATTTCTTTGCCTAAATGTACCAACATGATCAAAGAGCCAGCACAGATTGGCAAAAATGCAAATGCACTTTCTTTCATGATTTTGTTGTTGGTATCTATAAGGCGATTGGAGATTTTTCTAAATCTTCTCCAAATTAATAAAGTTGCAAGTAAGCTGATCAGTCCGACGAGATTACCTAATTCTGGGTGATGAAAGACCGTGGTAATAGCAACAGCACCTTCACGAAATACAATAATTAATAGAATCGTGCAAAACCAGGCTGTCCAATCAATTTCTTTCATCTTTTTTCTAACTCTCACTTATAAACGATTATTACATTGATGCTTACTTTTCAAATTCTTCCAAAGGCCTGTAAAATAAAGCTGCTTGGTTTCCAAGAATTTCATCTAATGGTAGATGTGCTTGTTTGATTAGTTGATGCAATTTTTGTGGAGCAATACAAACTGATAAATGCAAATCACCTTGCTCATCATATTGTTCAGTTTGAATGACATTGAGTGTATAAAGTTGTGTGCGTAGTTTACCGTAAGCAGGTTTGAGAACTAAGTCGAAATGTTGTAACTGTCCCATGAGGCATTGTTGAACAGCTTGGCTTAATAAATCTAATCCCTGCCCAGAATGCGCAGAAACATAAACGCGATCAGGTAAATCTGCTGCCTTATAAATAATTTTTGCCGTATCACCGCTGAGATCAATTTTATTGTAAACATGAAGAATCGGTGCATCGGCTCCAATTTCTTTCAGCACAGATTCCACTGCTTCGATTTGTTCAGGCATGTTAGGGCTACTGCTGTCAATTACATGCAAAAGTAAGGTCGCTTCTAGTGTTTCTTCTAAGGTCGCTTTGAAAGATTCAACCAAATCATGCTGTAAATTTCTTACAAATCCAACTGTATCTGCGAGTACGACAGTACCAATACCATCCCATTCTAGACGACGTAAGGTTGGATCGAGTGTTGCAAAAAGTTGGTCTGCTGCATAGACATCACTTTGGGCTAAAATATTAAACAGTGTCGATTTACCGGCATTGGTATAACCAACCAAAGAAATCGTTGGAATTGCTGCTTTTTGGCGTGCGGCACGACCTTGTAATCGCGTCTGTTGAACTTTGACTAATTTGTCTTTCAGTTGGGTAATACGTACTTTGATGAGTCGGCGATCAGTTTCAAGTTGTGATTCACCAGGACCACGTAGACCAATCCCACCTTTTTGTTGTTCTAAATTACCTGTGAAGCCTCGAATTAAGCGCGTTGATAAATGCTTAAGTTGGGCAAGTTCAACTTGTAATTTTCCTTCGTGTGTACGTGCTCGTAATGCGAAGATATCTAAAATAAGCCCTGTACGATCAATTACACGACATTTTAAGATTCTTTCTAAATTACGTTCTTGAGCTGGTGAAAGAGAGTGATCAAAGATAACTAATTCAGCTTCTAGCTGCTGAACTAATTCTGCGATTTCATCAACTTTACCTGAGCCAATAAAAAATTTAGGGTCTGGTTTATTTCTTTGTACAGAAATATGTTCAAGAATTTCAGCACCAGCGGATTGAGCGAGCAATCGAAACTCTTCAGCATCAAGGTCATCGAGTAACTGCACAGAAACACTGACTAAAATTGCTCGTTCACCACTTTGTTGCCGCTCAAAAAATTCCACGCTATTATCATATCCTGAGTATTGAAGCCTTATTCTAGAATAAACTTCAAGCAAAGGGCAAAGGCTTCATGGATTTATATGACATGGTGGTGAATAAGTTTGATAAAACCAACGAGTGTGCCGATATATAAAATTGACCAGCCCAAAAATATTCTTAAAGCATAGCCATAAGGAATATTCACTTGATTATGAGATGTTGTGTGTTGAGGATTCATCATATGACCTCTTAATTTATTAATTCGATCTATTTATAATATTTAATTTAAAAAACCTTTTAAAATTGAAAATAATTATATTCACATTCGTTTTTTCTCATGGTGGTAACTTTTATAAATAGATACGGGCATGATATAAGTGAGCTAGTTCAATGCAATGTGCATACATGCGTACGGTTTTAATGATTTATGACTCAAGAAGCAACAGCAGCAAATAACACACCATTAAATTTCATCTCTAAATTGAGCTTGTATAGTAAAAAATTAGCCTCAGGTCTAGAAACAATTGGTGAAGGTTTTTATCTCATTTATCGACACGGGTTATACAAAGACCCGAATAATCCAACGAATACGCGTTATGTTCAGTATTTTTGCCGCCGTTTATGCGAAGTTTTTAATATCGAAGTGCAGATTCATGGCACTATTCCACGAGAACCAGCGCTTTGGGTGAGCAATCATATTTCTTGGTTAGATGTTGCTGTACTTGGCTCTGGAGCACGTATTTTCTTCTTAGCAAAAGCAGAAGTCGAAAAATGGCCCATTTTGGGTAATTTAGCAAAAGGCGGTGGAACCTTATTTATTAAGCGAGGTTCTGGTGACTCAATCCGAATAAAAGAACAAATTACAGCATTTTTAAAACAAGATATTCCAGTTTTGTTCTTTCCAGAAGCCACAACCACAGATGGTCGTCAGGTCAAAAAAGTACATGGGCGCTTATTGGGTGCTGCGATTGACGCGCAACGTCCAGTTCAAATTTGTGTGATTTGCTATGTCAATCAACAAGGTGAATTAGATCTGGTCGCACCTTTTATTGGTGAAATGTCTTTTGTAGAACATGTGCAACGTGTTTTAGAAATGCCAAAAGTTACCGCTCATTTATTGACCCTACCTGCAATTCCTGTAACACACCATACGGTAGATAGCTTAACTAAAGAAGTTGATCGTCAAATGCGAGCAGGGCTGCTTGAGTTACAAAGCAAAGTTTTAAATACTCAGCCATAACAATACTCGCTTTAAATTACATAAAGCCTTCAATCGGCAGCCATGAAATAATTTTCAGTCCTGCCTTTTGCCACCATTTCATTCGAGGTTCTTTGGTGTAGATGACAGGACCTTGTGGTGTTTCACGTCGCCATGTAATTTTTTTATTGGCATCTAACACTAATTTATAGGCATATTTACTTAGATTTTGATCCATAGTCGCATGAACAGCTTGCGCTAAAGGTGGGCTATCTAAAAGCACGCCAATTTCAGTGTTCAGATAAGCAGAGCGTGGATCAAAATTAAATGAACCAATAAAAACTTGCTTTTCATCTAGCGCCATCAGTTTGGCATGTAAACTGGAACGGCTTAGTCCTTTGATATTTACTTTTGCTTTCTTCGCGAGTTCTTCGGTATGTTTATCGAGATCATTTTTATTTAATGCGGGGAGAAACTCATATAGCTGTACACCATGTTCCAGTAAATCCTGACGATATTTTCCATAAAATGCATGAACAACAGCGACATCGTTTGCCTGAAATGAGTTTGTGAGCACTCGAACTTCGATTCCATCTTTTGCAAGATCATTGAGAATTTTAGCACCCTTTTTTTCAGGGACAAAATAAGCCGAGATGAGGTCAATATTTTTTTCAGGTTGTTCTAAGTGGTTAATCAATTGGAAATTAAGGTGTTCTTGTTTTTTGGCTTTTGATTTAATTTTGTCAGGAGAGTCTTTTACAACCTCAGCTTTTACCCAATTTAAAGGAATATCCCGACTGATAATTGAATCAATTACCTGTGAGTTACCAGTCAAATCAAGATAATTCTGTACCGTTGCTCTATTATAATGCTCATCAAGTTGCTGTTTTAGGCTCTCATAGCTCAAGCGATGAGCATTTTGATTGACAATTTCCCTTACATCGTAAGCGTAACTATGATTCCAGTATTCGTCAAAAGATTGTGAAATGTCATTGACCGCTTTGCCAACCAACATCACATCGACATCAGAAAACTGATAGTTATCACTCACGTTGTAGTATTGATTCGTCATATTACGTCCACCAATCAAGGCAACTTGTTGGTCTGCAATAAAACTTTTGTTATGCATTCTGCGGTTGATACGTTTTAAATCTAAAACCATATCAAGCGCACGGTATTTGCGAAAACGATAGGGATTGAATAATTTAACTTCAATATTTGGATGCTGTGCCAGAGCTAAGAAGATTCCTTCAGTTTTCTTTGCATTGTTATCATCAATAAGTAATCGAACTTTGACACCACGATCTGCTGCGCGAATCAGCGCATGCAAAGCAAGAGCACCTACTTTGTCATTGTCCCAAATATAATATTGCAAATCTAAGGTTTTCTCGGCCTTATCAATTAAACGTAGTCGTGCTGCTAACGCTTCTAGGGGTTCAAATAAAACGTGATAACCAGTCAATCCAGGATTTTGTTGTTCTAAAGGTTGAATGATCTGAGCCAAAGTTGTCTGATTTATTTCTAATTGTTGAATGTTAGATTGTTGTATTGGCTCTATTTTATGTTTAGGTAGTGTGCTGCATCCTGTGATTGTGATCGCAATACTGCAATAAATCGCAAGCATACTTTTATTGTAAGTAGTTGTACTTATTTTTGTATGTTTGCGATTTAGATGAGAAAATTGCGTCATAATCTTTACTGATTAAAAGTTGGACTTGAGTATAGCATTTCATCAAAAATTATAAATATGAGATGCGATGTATGCCCTAATGTCAGATTAATGAGAGTGTTAATGTCGAATTCGGACACAGTTATATTAGTTTTTTATATTATTTTTATTGTTCTAGCCTTGTGGGCATTCGCTCAGGCATGGACTCATCAAGCAAGAACTGAAACGATTCATCCTTTTAAAGCTTTTGTACATCTAGCTGCATTTTATCTTTCTTATTTGTTAGTTCCTCTCTGGTTTTTTAGCTTGTATGCAGGTTGGTCTGAGTTTTACAGTTTACATGAGAGTATTTTTGTTTTCCTTTTAACGAGCATATTGATTTATGCACGATTTATTGAACCACATATGGTTCATATTAAACATCATCAATACCGTTTAAATCCGGATCGTGATTTTATTCAACCAGTTAAAGTGGCCTTAATTGCAGATATGCATGTGGGATTGTTTTCTGGGCATGAACGTCAATTAAAAAGCATTGTTAAAAAGTTAAATGAAGCTAAACCAGATATTGTAGTGGTTGCAGGTGATTGGACTTATGAACCTGAGAATCGCTTAATTCAGGAACTCTCAGTACTAAAACAAATTCATGCCCCTGTGTATTCTGTCCCTGGTAACCATGATGAGCAGTATCCTGGTCCACCTATACAGACATTATTAAAAGATGCATTGGAGCAGAATAATGTGATTGATATAGAAGGGCAGATTATCGATTTTGATGAGTTTCGCTTAATTGGAATTGGTGATTTATGGGCGGGTAAAGCAAATATGCGATTTATGCCAGACTTACCACAAGATAAACCATGGCTCATTTTATCTCATAACCCTGATACAGTAGATATGGTGCCAGCATTACCTACACGACCATTAATGCTGGCTGGTCATACACATGGAGGGCAAATAGAACTTCCTTGGATTACAACGTATATTATGAAAAAAGTGTCTATCTTGGGGCACAAAAAAGGTTTTTATACACATGAACATGCTGATGTATTTGTAACGGTTGGGACAGGCATGGTTGGCGTTCCATTTCGATTTCGAGTTCCACCGACGATTGATATTATTGAACTCATATAAATTAAAAAAGCCAACTTTAAATAGTTGGCTTTTTTAAAAAATTACAACCTAAGGAATAATAATAATCGTAACTCGGCGGTTATTCGCGCGGTTCTCGTCAGACGTATTTGGCACGAAAGGTTGGCTTGCACCACGCCCAATCACAGTGACATTATTTGGTTTGAAACCCTGATGAATGAAAATCGAAGAAACACTTTGAGCACGTTCTTCAGACAATTTCTGGTTATATTCAGGATTACCAATATCATCAGTGTGACCCACAACTTTTAATTTTTGCAGATCATACTTGTTCAATTGATTGGCAAGACGAACGATTTCTCTTTGATTTTCAGGTTTAATATCTGCTTTATTAAAGTCGAATAGTAAACGTTCAGGCAGACCCAGACTCCAACCTTCTTCTGTTAAAACGAAACCTTCTTTTTTTAGCATTTTGACTTGACGATATTTCAAAGGACCAAAACTTAAACAGCCAGCCAATGTTAGGCAGAGTAATGCTACAAAGGAGATATTAAAAGTGTGAGCGCGCATAACATGTCCTAAATTTCTGGTTTATAAAGAAACCAATGTGGATTTAAATTTTTAGCTTTATACATTGCTTGATCTGCTTGCATGACTAAATCATCTGGATTGTCTGCAAACTGTGAAAATGCAATCCCTAAACTAAAGCTAAAATGGATAAGTTGACCGTTAAAATCCAAAGGCTCATCACAACTTGCTAGTAAACCTTCAGCGATTGTTTGTAAATGATCAGAATGATGGATGGTATGCAAAATGATTGCGAATTCATCCCCACCCAAACGAGCAATAAAGTCTTCTTGTCTGACAGACTGCATTAATCGATTTGCCATTTCTCTTAATACCGCATCACCAGCAAGATGACCATAATGATCATTAATTGCTTTAAACTTATTATTATCTATGAAAATCAGTGCAGAATTGTGACGAAATTTCTTGTTTTTAAAAATATTGAGCAATTCTTCATAAAAATAGTGTCGATTAGGTAAACCTGTGAGCTGGTCATGGCGAGCTTGAAATGAAAGTTGGAGATTCTCTTTCTGTAAATGAGTATGCCAAACTTGTATTTCTTCTAAGAGCTCATTAAATACCGTATTCAGATTTTGAAACTCTTTAATATGGTTATTTGGAAAACGTAAGTTGTAAGCTTTTTGGTCACTCACTAATTGAGCAATATGGGTTAATGGTTTAATCGCTTGCATGATTTGGCGATAGGTAAGATTAACTGACCATAACAGTGCAATCACAATAAAAAACATTGATATGGCAAGGCCAATAATGATGGTTTTTAAGAAATGTAAAATATTTTCTGAGCTGCCATATAAAACTAATTCGCCGACTTGTTTCTTATGATGAATAACCGTCAGTTTAATTGGATCATGTAGAAACCATTTATCTAATACGCTTTGTAAAAATGATGTGTGGTCGATTTGCTTGGTACTTTCTGCTAATAATTGATGCTCTGGAACATAAACATGAATACTACGAATCGCATGTTCTGTTGTGTAGTCCGCTAAAATTTGATCAATTGCTCCTTTGTCCTTGAAGACAACAGCGGGCTGGATTCGTTCAAGTAGCGTTTGACTTAATAGTTGTAAATTTTGTTTGGCGTGCGTTTCCATTGTGAATATGGAAATTGTTGCAAAAGTACAAGAGCAAATTAAAAAAGTAATTGCAAAAATCGTAAATTGAGATTTACGGAATAAAGCATGTAGCGAAGTAGATTGATATAAATTCGAAATCACTTTAATTACTCCGTATTCTTCGCCAAGATTAAGACTCGGGGGTCGATATGAACTTTGGAGTAACTCAAAGCATCAAGATTTATTTTAAATCTAGAAGAGGTCTTTTTGTTGTATAAACAGAAAATACTGCCAATTTCACATGCTGGATTATTAGTGCTTAATGACAGTAATGAACGCGATGGATAAGCTTGAATCAAGTTTTGTTGTTGTTGCGGTGTTGTTGTTGAGAAATACACAACATGACATTCTGTTTTTTGAAAATATTTTGAATTAACAGCTTGTACCTGATAATCATACCTAAGTTGTTTAATATTGGATTGAAATTGCCTTGAAGCCTCAGCATTATCTATTACACAAATAATTGGGCGAGATGTATTCGACCACTTGCTATAACTCAATATGGTTAATGCTAATTCATAAAAATTATGATTTGAAATGGCGTAACAAATCTGACTCGTAGCGATCAAGGCTAAAAGCAACAGTAATTGTACTTTTTTACTAATAAACCGTATTTTCAATCAAAAATGCCAAAAAATTTGAAGCAAGATGTACATTCTACTTAACTTAATTGTTTAAAAAAAGTTCTTATCGACAAAGAAAATAGACAAAAAGTAACTGAGTTAGTCTAAAAAACGTCCACTTAAATAAAAAGATTAGGGAAGGGGGTTGTGTTGGGAGAGGAATGGTGTAGAATGCACATCCATCGGCGGTGATGCAGATAAAAACTTGTTGAGAAACAAGGATTTGGCTAGATTAGTTAGGT